>JAEYYY010000498.1 GCA_023430775.1 Pseudomonadota bacterium | reverse complement strand
TGGCGGCGCGGCGAGCCCGACGAGCTGGCGATCGCCGAGGAGCTGACGGCGATCGCGAGTGACGAGGCGCCTGGCGCCGATCGCGGCGTGGTCGACGCGATCGCACACGTCGTGCGTCTCGACTTCGATCGCTCCACCGCGCTGTCGGAGATCGCCGATCGCGCGGGCTACTCGCTGTTCCACGCCTGTCGCGTGTTCCGCAGCGCGACCGGCATGACGATCCACGGCTTCCGCCGCGAGCTGCGGTTGCGCCACGCACTGGCGCGGTTGCGCGATGGCGACGAGACGCTCGCCGAGATCGCCGGCGCGTGCGGCTTCGCGAGCCAGTCGCACCTGACGAACCTGTTTCGCGCGCGCTACGGCATCACGCCCGCCAAGGCGCGCACGCGCGATGGCCTGCGGCGACTGGCCGCCTGATCACTTGCCGACGGGGAGGTCGGCCGCGCCGATGCCCATCGCGGCGTAGCCCTTGTCGACGTAGACCGTCGTGCCGGTGATGCCGCTGGCGAGCGGGCTGCACAGGAACGCGGCGGTGGCGCCGACTTCCTCGGCGGTGAGCTTGTCGGTGAGCGGCGCGTTCTTCGACGTGTAGTCGATCATCTGGTCGATGAAGCCGATCGCGCTCGCCGCGCGCGACGCGTACGGGCCCGCCGAGATCACGTTGACGCGGTGGCCCCACTTGCGGCCCGCCTCGTAGGCGAGCAGGCGCGTATCGGATTCGAGCGCGGCCTTGGCCGATGACATGCCGCCGCCGTAGCCGGGCACCGCGCGCTCCGCGGCCATGTACGACAGCGACAGGAACGCACCGGGCGCTCGCGTCACCGGACCGAGGTGGCTGATCAGCGATACGTTCGAGTACGCCGATGCCGAGACCGCGGACAGGTAGCCCTTGCGCGACGTCTCGAGCAGCGGCTTCTTGACCTCCGAGCCATTCGCGAGCGAGTGGACGACGATATCGACGCCACCATCCGCGGCGACCGCGGCGGCGAGCCCCGCCATCGTGAAGTCACCGAGGTCGCGGTAGCGGCGGTTGTCGCGCAGCTCCGCGGGGACGTCCTCGAGGCGATCGAACTCGGCATCGAGCGGGTAGATCTTCGCGAACGCGAGCTTGCTGCCATCCGGCATCACCAGCGAGGCATCGAGCTTGCCGCGCTCGAGCATGGTCTTGAAGATGCCGAGGGCCGGCGGCCAGGTGGCAACCGAGACCTTGGCACCCGCCATCGCGAGGTGCTTCGCGATCGAGAATCCGAACCCGCCATCGTCGGCTACGCCGGCGACCAGGGCCGTCTTCCCGGTGAGATCGATCTTCAACATGGGCGCGTTCATTGCGCGAATGTCGAGGAAGTTCAAGGCCCTCCCGGACTGATGCGTCGCGGTGACCGCAACCGGTCGCTCGTTGCCAGGCGACGCGACAAAGGTGCCCGCCTCTACGTCCGTATGCTCATGACGATGCGCGCCACCCTCATCGCAGCCCTGGTGGTCTCTCCGCTGCTCGCTCACGCGGAGACCAAGACTGCCAAGCCCTTCCCCACGACCGGAGTCTGGAAGAACACCGTCAAGAACAAGGGCGCGGTCGCCGCGTTCACGCCCGTCTCGCACGTCCTCTACCTCAACGACTGCTTCCCCAACGGCTGCACCGTCAACCCGGGCAACGATGACTCGCGCGCCAACACGTCGAGCATCCCGTCGTCGCAGCGCCGGCTGAACCCGTTCCCGTACGGCTACTGGGACGAGCTCGTCGCCTGCGTGCAGGACACGTTCGCGCCGTTCGACATCCAGATCACCACGCAGGATCCCGGCAACGCGAATCACTTCGAGGTCATGATCGGCGGCACCGCGGTGGCGCTCGATCCGTCGCTGCAGGGTGCAGGCGGCGTCGCGCCGTTCATCGATTGCAGCACCACGCAGGACAACGTCATAAGCTTCGTGTTCGCCGAGGAGGTCAACAACCTCGAGTTCCTGTGCGGCGCCGTCGCGCAGGAAGCCGCGCACGTCTGGGGTCTCGACCACGAGCTCAACGCCGCCGACCCGATGACGTACCTCGAGCTCGGCACCAGCAAGCGGTTCCAGAACACCGCGTCGCAATGTGGCGAGGAGCTGTCGGCGCCCCGCGCGTGCTTCTGCGGCGGCCAGACGCAGAACAGCTTCGCGTTCATGGCGAGCACGTTCGACAACAGCAACCTGCCACCGGCGAGCGCGATCTTGTCGTCGCCCGTCGAGGGTCAGTACGTGCGTCCCGGCTTCCCGGTGCGCGGCGTGCTCGATTCGCCGCTGCAGTTCCGGAGCGGTCAGCTCGCGATCGACGGCAAGGTGGTCGCCTCGATCGACGACGATCCGGTCGCCATCACCGCGCCTGCCGCGATCGAGGCCGGCGAGCGCACGATCACGCTCGCGCTCACCGATACCGGCAGCCGCACCGCGACCGACTCGGTGAAGGTGAACGTGCTCGGATCGTGTGCCGCAGGTTGCCAGGCCGGCTTCTCGTGCCTCGGCGGCATCTGCATGCCCGGTAGCAACATCGCGGGTGGCCTCGGCGCGGCCTGCACCGACAACGCCGAGTGCATCGGCGGAACCTGCGCGTCGGACGGCACGGTCAGCCAGTGCACCTCGGTCTGTGATCCCGGTGGCGTCTGCCCTGCGGGCTTCGACTGTCTCGGCGAAGGCGCGAGCGCGATCTGCTGGCCCGAGTCCGCAGAAGGCGGTTGCTCGGCGGGCGGTAACTCCACGGGCTTCCTCGCGATTGGCCTGGGACTCGGCGCCATGTTGCTGCGGCGTCGCCGCCGCAACTGAGCACAAGGAAAGCCAGCGCGCGCAGGTCGATTGTGCTCGCTTGTCGGGACCCGAGCTTTTACCGTCTGCGTCCGATGCGAGCAGTTCCTATCGCTCTGGTTTGCCTCCTCGCCCCGACCCTCGCGAACGCCGATCGCAAGTTTCCGCTGCACAACGACGTGCACGAAGGTCGCGTCATCAACCGCGGGATGCCGCGGCCGCAGGCGCTGTCGATCTCGCGCAAGCTGTTCCTCAACGACTGCAAGGGCGGCGGTTGCGTCGTCACCAAGACGGGCTTCCGAGGCGACAGCTCGCTGACCAACCGGTCGAGCATCCCGCAGATCTCGAACGGTCAGACGGTCACGCTCAGCGCGTACAAGTGGGGCGACGACCACTGGAACCAGGTCATCGATTGCGTCAAGGAGACGTTCGCACCGTTCGACATCGAGGTCGTGACCGAGGAGCCGGCCGGTAACCACCACGAGGTGATGATCGCCGGCACCGTCGAAGAGTTCGCGTATCACGATGCCGGCGGTGTCGCGCCGTTCATCGATTGCGGCGCCACCACCGACAACATGCTGTCGTTCGTGTTCGCGAACCAGACCAACGACATCAAGTATCTGTGCGGCGCCATCGCACACGAGGCCGGTCACACGTACGGCCTGTCGCACAACCTCGATGCCGACGATCCGATGACGTATCTCGATCTCGGCTCGCGCAAGCGGTGGCAGAACTCCGACGCGAACTGCGGCGAGGATTCTCCGCGCGAGTGCGAGTGCGACAACGTCGGCGGCACCGGCAGCAGCTTCAAGGAGAACTCCTTCAAGTACCTGCGCTCGACGTTCGGCATGTCGCCGACGCTCGGCGAGACCGTGCTCGCGATCGATCGTCCGCGCGAGGGTCAGCTCGTCCCGCCGGTGTTCCCGATCTCCGCTCGCTACGAATCACCGCTCGAGATCAACGGCGGCTCGGTCTCGATCGATGGCCAGCCGTTCGCGGAGCTGATGGAGAAGCACATCCTGTTCGCGTGGTCGTCCCCGGAGCAAGCCCCCGGCGAGCACACGCTGTCGCTGGGTGCCATCGACGAGGGCGATCGCACCGCGATGGTCACGGTTCGGGTCAACGTGATGGCGAGCTGCGCCGCCGGTGAAGCCTGCGCCGCCGGCACCGTCTGCTTCGGCGGTCTGTGTCAGCCGCTCGACGGCGACGGCGCGATCGGCAGCACCTGCACCGACAACTTCGATTGCGTCACCGGCACCTGCGCTTCCGATGGCGAGCAATCGCTGTGCACCGGCAGCTGCGAGGCGGGCACCTGCCCTTCGGGCTTCGAGTGTCTGTCGTCGAACCTGTGCTGGCCCGAGTCGAGCGGTGGTTGCTCGACCGGCAACAGCAACAGCGGTCCGGCGTTCTTGCTGCTCGTGCTCGCTGGTCTGGTCGCGAGCCGTCGTCGCACCCTGGCGCCCCGCGAGTGATCAAGCATGTCGTGATGCGCGGCCTGGCGCGCGTCGCTCTCGCCCCCGGACCCGCTGGCCTGATCGGCCGCAAGCGTCGAGGTGGCGTGGATCGCGAGCTCGATCCGCAGGTCGCCGCCGTGCTCGAGCTGCAGCGCATGCTGAAGCTCTCCGCGATCGACTCGCTGCCGCCGGCGAAGGCGCGCCGGGTCGCCGAGCAAGGGCTGTCGGTGCTCGACGTGCCGTTCACCCAGATGGCCGAGGTGATCGACACCGTCGCGGGCTCGGTGCCGATCCGCGTCTTCGTCCCCCACGGCGCGGGCCCGCACCTGTGTCATATAAACAAAACCGAGCC
>JAEYYY010000494.1 GCA_023430775.1 Pseudomonadota bacterium | reverse complement strand
GCCGTGCACCTCGCAGATCGCCGACTCGCCATCGACGCCAGCGATGCCGGCATCCACTACGTTCGTGGACGCGGCCTGCTCCGGCTCGAGCGTTTCGTCGAGGCACGCGAAGCGTTCGATCGTGCCTGCGTGCTGGAGCCGAAGCGCATCGAGGCGATGTTGCTCCGCAGGGAGGCGGACCGTGCAGCGCGTCGAGTTGCCGCGGCCGTCGGTGTCGCGCGCCCGATGACGCTCGATCTCCCGGAGCACCTCGCGTTCCTGCGCGATCCGGTTGCAGCGGGCCGAGTCGATGAGGTGATCCCCGCGCTCGAATCCCGCACCGATGATGCGGCGGCACAGCTCGTGCTCGCCGAGTGCCTCGCGTTCGCGCAGCGCTACGACGAAGCGCTGCCCGTATATCAACGCGTGCTCGAGCTCGATCCAGAACGTCGCGAGCGCGTCGCGATCGGGCGAGCACGTGCATTGCTATTCCTCGAGCGCGCGGCCGAAGCACTGACGGCGCTCGACGACGCAGGTGACACGCGCGAGGTGGCCGAGCTTCGCGCGATCATTCGCCAACGACTCGAGATCCGCTAGAACGCGCGCGCGGCTTCTCTGGTCTCGTCGTCGCTCGCCGGCTGTCGCATCCCGCCGAGCTCTACGCCTCGATGCCGCCACCCACCGCGTACTGCGCGCCGGTGACGAACGAGGCTGCACTGGACGCGAGGAACGCGATCACCGGCGCGACCTCCTCGGACTTGCCGAAGCGCGCGAGCGGCACGTTGGTGAGGATTGCGGGACCGAGCGCCTGCAGCTGCTCCTGGCTGATACGCAGCTTGGCCGGATCGTAGATCGGCGTGTCGATCGGACCGGGGCTGACCGCGTTGACGCGGATGCCTTTCGGACCGAGTTCCTGCGCCCAGGCGCGAGTGAGGGCGAGCACCGCGGCCTTGGTCGCGCTGTAGACCGACATGTTGGCGAACGGCTGATCGGCGACGATCGAGGCGAGGTTGACGATCGAGCCACGCGTCTTCTCGAGGTGAGGGAGCGCGTGGCGCGTGGTCTCGATCAGGCCGACGACGTTGGTATCGACGATCCGGCGGACGTGCTCGAGATCGATCCCGGCGAGCGGCACGATCTCGACGACGCCGGCGTTGTTGATCAGCGCATCGAGCTTGCCGAGGCGCGCGACCGTTTCGGCGACCGAGCGCGCGGCATCGGCAGGACGCGAGATGTCGGCGACGACGTACGACAGGTTGGCGTGCTGCGCGGCGGTTTGCTTCAGCGTGGCCTCGGTGCGACCGGTGATGACGACCTTCGCTCCCTGGCGGGCGAGCAGGAGCGCGGTGGCGGCGCCGATGCCGGTGCCACCACCCGTGACGAGAACATTGTGACCTTCGAGCGTGGGAAACATGGAGACCTTCCTTTCGCCTCCCTTCTAGGAATCCTCGACGGAGCGCGCTCTGCAGGCCGCTGCGCTTGGCTTGCCGGTTCCTGCGATCGCAGAAACAGGCAAGCGTTCCGCAGGACCCGCCAAAACGACCAGTATGGCGACCACCTCGCGTCGGTTTAGACTGGCCGCGTGGTGACGCTGGCGCGACCCGATCCGCTCGACCGCGTGCGTGCTCGTGCCTTCGCGCTGGCGCCGAACGAAGGGCACACGCCGATCGAAGAGCCGGCGATGTGCCTCTATCGATATGCCGAGCCGACGCAGATCACCAAGACCTGCACGTTCGGCGTGACGCTCGGTGTGGTGCTGGCCGGGGAGAAGCGCATGGTGGTGTCGGGGCTCGATCTGGTGGCGGATCCGAGCCAGCTCGTCGTCATCACGCGCGATGCCGAGTATTCGAGCATCGCGATCACGCCACCGCCGGATCGCTCGTATCTCGGGCTCAGCATCCTGTTCGGGCCCGAGCGCGTCGCCAAGGCGTTGATCGCGCTCTGCGATGCCGGCGGGTGCTCCGACAGCGCCGAGGCAGCGCGCGCGTTCTCGATGCCGCTCGACGCAGACATCATCGACGCGATGGATCGCTTGCTGCGCACGCTCGACGATCCGGTCGACCGCACACTGATCTCGCCGCTGATCCTCGACGAGCTGCTGTTCCGACTTTTGCGCTCGGATGCCGCGGCGACGGTCCGTGCGGGCGTCGGACCGGCGCAGGACGCGACGCGGATCCTCGAGGCGATGCAGTTCATCCGGGCGAATCATCCGGCGAAGCTGACCGTCGAGGGGCTCGCGAAGCAGGTCGCGATGAGCCCGTCGCACTTCGCTCATCGGTTCACCGCGGTCGCCCGCGTCAGCCCGATGCGCTACGTGCGCGAGGTGCGGCTCGAGCGCGCGCGCCTGCTGATGACCGAGCAAGGTGCCCGCGCGAGTGAGGTGGCGAGTCGCGTCGGTTTCGAGAGTGCCGCCCACTTCGCGCGCGAGTTCAAGCGCCGGTTCGGTCGCTCGCCGACCCAGTACACAGCGCGCGCGAGTATCTGACCTCGTCGCCGTCGTGGGTCAGGGTCATGCCGAGCTTGGCGGCAAGCGTGGCGTCTCGATCATTCCGTGCGCCCCGTGCCTTCGCGGTCGCGCTCGTAGTGGTGCGCGAACGGAAATGCCGGCAGCCACGACTCGCGGCGGACCGTCCAGTTCTCGTAGGTCGGCGTCAGCTGATCCGGCGCATCGAGCGCACCGAGGCTGACCTCGATCTCGTCGCCGCTGCGCGCGAACACCGACGAGCCGCAGCGCGGACAGAAGTGGCGCCCGTCGTACGAGCGCGTCGCGCCGGCGATACCGACGGCGGTCTCGGGAAAGATCGCGGTCGCCTGGAACAGCGCACCGTGATGCTTGCGGCAGTCGAGGCAATGGCAGACGCCGACGCGGTACGGGCGTCCGGTCGCGACGACGCGAACGTCGCCGCACAAACAACCGCCGGTGAATCGATCCATACGCGTCTTATAGCGCCCGCGAGGATGGAGAGATCACTCCGGTACGACCTCGACGGTGCCGATGAACACCATCGTCAAGGTCGTCACCGTGCCGACGCAATCGCGACGCACCGAGGTCTGGATGCTCGACGAGAATCTGAACCCTGCGGGATCGAGCCCACCGTCGCAGAAGCCTCCCACCTCGGCACCGCCGAAGCCGCCCGCACCGGGCGACAGCTCGAACGTGCAACCCTGGGTGCTGGCATCGGTGGAGAGGAGCTCGAGCTCGCCGCCGCCGACGCGGCCGGTCTCCTCGAGGCGATCGGGCCGCGGGATGCAGAACGCGAATTCGCCACCGTTCTCGTGGCGACCGCGGATCGAGAGGCTGACCACACCGGCGGG
This sequence comes from Pseudomonadota bacterium, assembly GCA_023430775.1. GTDB lineage: Bacteria > Myxococcota_A > Polyangia > Haliangiales > Haliangiaceae > JABFXX01. The sequence continues at coordinate 11,529 of JAEYYY010000494.1, read as the reverse complement.
CGCCGCGGGGTCGTCGCACAGGCCGGGCGCGGCGGTGAAGTTGTCGTAGATCAGCGAGACCATCTCGTCGGGATCGGACGCCGTGACCACCCCGGTCGCGATGTCCGGGCCGCACACACCACCGGAACCGCCACCGCATGCCGCGACGATGATCACGGTGACGATCACAATCCCTGCGCATCGCATGGGTTCAGGATGCCATCTGTGTATTGTCGGGTGTGCTCAGGATCGTGACCGCGATGATGTTCCTCGCCTGCGGCGGCCCCGATGATCCGCATGCGCCCGGCACCTGCGATCAGGGCTGGGTGCAGAACGGCTTCGAGACCTGCGAGCTCGCCTGCGAGAACTCGAGCAAGGCGCTCGGTGCGAGCGGGCCCGGCTGCGATGCGCTGACGATCGAGGAAGCGCCGGTGACCTGCAGCAAGACGTTCGTCTTCGAGGGCGTCACCGGATGCTGCTCGGTCGATTCGGTCGACGACTCGATCGTGCACTTTGCCGAGTGCCAATAACTACGACGCGTGGCAAACACGATCATGATCACGATCCGCGTCTGGTCCGATTACGTCTGACCGTGGTGCTACATCGGCCTGGTCGAGGTCGAGAAGCTCCGGACGAAGTACGAGGTCGCGTTCGAGTGGCTGCCGTTCGAGCTGCGCCCGAATGCTCCCGAGACCGGCTGGGAGCTGCCCGCGCACATCAAGGCGATGAAGCAGTCGGGGCGAAGCCCTCTGCAGGCGCGCGCCCAGGCGCTCGGCATCACGCTCGTCGAGCGTGACGTCATTCCATCGTCGCGCCGCGCGCACGAGTGCACCGAGTACGCGCGCGAGCGGGACAAGCTGCCGGTGTTTCACGCGTCGGTGCTGAAGGCGTACTGGACGCAGGGCCGAGACATTCATGACTGGGCGGTGCTCGAGGAGATCGCGCACGCCGCCGGGCTCGACGGCAAGGACATGCGCGAGCAGGTCGCCGCCGGTCAGTACAAGCACGCCGTCGACGAACGCGTCGAGGCCGCACACGAGCTCGGCGTCCACGCGGTGCCGACGTTCCTGTTCGCCGATCGCTTCGCGGTCGAGGGCGCGCAGACCTTCGAGACGTTCGACAAGGTCATGCAGCGCGTGCTCGCCGGCTAGCGCACGGTCCAGTCGTCGAGATACGCGCCGTGGAACGAATCGGTGCGGATGCCGGAGGTGCCCCACGAGAACGCGCTATCGGTGGCCGTCAGCACCTTGGTGCCGTCGAGATAGAGATCGAGGCGATTGCCGATCGCGTGGAACTGGATGCGATGCCACGCGCCCGTCGACGGCTTGGGATGGTTGATCTGCGCGAGCGTCTTGTAGCTGCCGTTCTGCTTGCGCTTGATGTTGACCTTGCCGTCCATCCGCCACGACGCGACGTACAGGTTGTACTCGTCGCGATAGCGCACGAACGCCTTGACGCCCGGGTCGACGCCGTTGCCCGACGTGCCCGTGTAGTAGAAGCGAAACTCGTTCCGCTGATCGGACCACTTCATCGGGTTGGTCTCGTTGCCGGCGAACGGCAGCGCGACGGCGCGGAACGCACCCGAGCTGGTCTCCTCGATCCGGGCCCGCGAGTAGCCGTTGACCGAGACCGCCTCGAGGCACCCCGACGTGACATCGAGGTGCGTGCGCGCCGACTTCGCGTTCGAGCACTCGATCGTGGACGGCAGCGTGTACGCCCGCATGTCCTCCTTGCCGGCGGGATAGCTGGTGCCCCTGCCGTGCCACGAGTACGTCGCCGCCGAGCCGACGGTCGAGGTGCCGGTGAACGGCGTGTACACGTTCGTGACGTCCGAAGACTCCTCCTCGAGGTCGGCGAGCTCTTCGAGCTCGTCCTCGGTGAGCTCCTCGCTATCGACACACGCGGTCAACGAGATCATCTGAACGAGCACTGCTGCTGCGAAAACGGATCGAGCCATGGGCGCCCTGTGTGCGCCGGCGAGCGGATCGCGGCAATCGAGCAAATCCCGAGACCACATGGCGAAAACGTACGCTCCGAGGATCGCGGAGTGCTCGTTCGCGCACGATCTTCGTTTGTTGACGGTACGAGCGTGCTCGCGCGTACGTTTTCACGCGTCGCAGTGACGCGCGTTTTTTTACGTGAGGCGGCTCAGAGCCTCGGCTGGATCCCCATCTCTTCGAGCAGGTGATCGGCGCCGTCGATCTTGTCCATCACCCACAGCATGTAGCGCGCGTCGACGTGGATCTTGCGCACCATCGAGCCATCGAACACCACGTCGGAGGCGACGCCTTCGATCGTGCTGTCGAAGTTGAGCCCGACGAGCTCGCCCTTGTCGTTCAGCACCGCCGAACCGGAGTTGCCGCCGGTGGTATCGAGATCGGAGAGGAAGTTGACGGGCAGCTCGCCGTTCGCCGCCGCGTACGGCCCGAACTGCTTGGCCTGGATCGCGGCGAGTAGCGGCGTCGGCGCATCGAACGGATCCTTGCCGGTGTTCTTCGCGAGGATCTGCGAGCCGGTGGTGAACGGCGCGTCCTCGGGCTTGAACGCCTTGACCGTGCCGTAGGTGATCCGCAGCGTGCCGTTCGCGTCGGGTGCGAGCAGCCCGCCGAGCGTCTCGCGCATCGCCTCGGCGTACACCGGCGACACCAGCATCAGCTCGCCGGTCTCGGCATCGTCCTTCTTCTCCTCGGCGAGATAGGTCGCCCAGATCCGCCGCGCGGCCTTGAGGAACGGGTCGGGGGACGCCGCGAGCTTGGCCTTGGTGCCGTTCTGCAGCAGGTCGAGGCGCAGCGTCTCGTCGGCGAACTTCGACGTGCGGTACCAGCCGTCGAGCGTCTTGTCGATCAACGCCTCGTCGATGTTCTGCCGCGCGCCGACACCGAGCAGCTGCGCGAGCCACGGGCGCTCGGCGGCGGGGAGCTGCGTGGCGCGCACCAGCGCGAGCCGCAACGCCGCGCGATCGAGCACCGCGTCGTACTGCCTGGTCAGCTGCTTCTGGCCCGACACCGCGGGCTTCATGTCGCGCGTCTGGTACCCGGCCTTGCGATCGGCATCCGGCTTCGGGCGCTCCTCGGCCCACCGGGTGATGTTGATCGCCGCCGCCAGCAGCTTCGACGACGAGAAGGCGAAGCCGCGATCGAAATCGGCGCGCGCGGTGCGCTGCTCGTCGAGGATCATCTTCTCGAGCTTCTCGATCGCCGCCTTGTGCGCCTCTCGCCCGGGCGCCGCGGCCCACGCCTTGACCTGTTGATCGAGCGTCTCCTTGCGGCGCAGCAGATCGCCGGCGGTCAGGCCCTTGAGGACACCGGTGATCTTCTCGAGCCCGTTCTGGACGCTCTGCTTGAGGACGCCCGCCTTGATCGAGGTCGTACCGCCATCCTTGAGGTGCGCCTCGGCGATCGCGTAGCGCTGCTTCGCCAGCTCGATGAAGTACGGGTAGTACCACTCGACGTCGTGCTTGACCTCGAGCGCCGTCTTGGTGCGCGTGGTGCGGCCGGGGAAGCCGGTGATCATCACGAAGTCGCTCGCCGAGATGCCCTTGTCGGAGACCTTCAGGTGGTGCGCCGGCTTGTACGGAACGTTGTCGGCGGCGTAGTCGGCGGGCTTGCCGTCCTTGCCGACGTACGCGCGATAGAACGAGAAGTCGCCGGTGTGGCGCGGCCACTGCCAGTTATCGATCTCGCCGCCGTAGTTGCCGATGGAGCGCGCCGGCGCATAGACCAGGCGGACGTCGCGGATCTCGAGCTCCTCGATCAGGATGTACATGCCGCCGCGAAAGAACGACGCGACGTTGCAGCGGACGCTCGGCCGATCCTTCTCGCAGTCGGCGAGCGCCGTCTTGATGCGCTTCTCGGACTCTTCCTTGCGAGCGACCGGATCCTTGATCGCCTCGAGCCCGCCGCGGATCTTCGCGCTGATGTCGGTGAACGCTTGCGCGACGTACACGCGCTGGGCCGGGCCGGCCGATGGCTCCTCGGCGCGCGTCTTCGTGAGGAAGCCGTTCTCGACGAGGTTCTTCTCCGGTGTGGAGTTGACCTCGAGTGCGCTCTGCACGCAGTGATGGTTGGTGACCACGAGCCCATCGGGCGACACGAACGACGCCGAACAACCACCGAGGCGGACGATGCTGGCGAGCGGTGCCGACAGCGGATCGGCGAGCTTCTTCGGATCGATCTTGACGCCGAGCTTGCTGAACACCTCGGCATGCCCCGGCAGCGTCATCTGCTGCGGCATCCACATCCCGCCCGGGTTGCTGTACGCGCGGCGCGCTTCGTACGCTGGATCGACCGGCGGTGCCGGTGGCTGATCGACCACCGGCTCGACGTTGGTCGCCGGCGGTGCAGGCACGGTGACGGAAGGGCTGGCGCCACCGCACGAGAGGAGAACGGGAACCACGGCCGCGAGCTTCATGGCCCCGGCAATATCACGAGCGGCACCGCTCGCCAGCGCCCTTCGCGCCGCGGAGACGCTTGTAAACACGCCGCGGCCGGTCCGAAGTCGCGACATTCCTGTAGCCTGCGGGCATGTACGCGATGGCCATGGAGTCGTGGTCGAGCAAAGGGCTGACGCGGGTCGAGCTGCCCACGCCCGAACCACGCAAGAACGAGGTCCGGGTGGCGATCAAGGCGATCGGGGTCAACCCGGTCGACTGGAAGATGCGCAGCGGTGGGCCGATCCGGACGATCGTCCGGTTGATCCGCCCGGTTCGCGGGCCGCGTGGACCGATCATCCTCGGCGTCGACTTCGCCGGCGTGATCGATGCGGTCGGCAAGGACGTCTCGGATCTGAAGGTGGGGCAACGCGTGGTCGGCGGCACCGACTTCTCGCGCGGCCAGCACGGCAGCTATGCCGACACCGTCGTCGTGCGATCGGATCAGGTCACGCCGATCCCCGACTCGATCTCCTTCGAGGTCGCCGGATCACTGCCGGTCGCCGCCGTCACCGCATGGATGGCGCTCAACGAGTTCCGCGTGATCGGGCCGGGCAAGCGCGTGCTGGTGCTCGGTGCCTCGGGCGGCGTCGGCCAGTTCACGGTGCAGCTCGCGAAGCACGACTCGCACGCCGAGACCGTGGTCGGCGTGTGCTCCGGCAAGAATGCCGAGATGGTCGAGCGCCTCGGTGCGGATCACGTGATCGATTACGGCAAGGGCGATCCGCTCGCGCAGGCGAAGGCGTACGCGCCGTTCGATGTCGTCGTCGATTGTGCCGGCGGCTATGCCGGACGGCAGTGTCGTCACCTGCTCGGGCCGATGGGCCGCCACGTCATGGTCGCCGGCGACACGCCGCTGGCGATGGCGCAGATCTTCGTACCCCCGTTCACCTCGCGCACGATCCTCGGCAAGCCGACGCGCCGCCGCCTCTCCGCGGTGGTGGATGCGGTGGCCGCCGGGCATCTCGAGGTCCAGATCGCCGAGACGTTTCCGCTCTCCGAGGTCGAGAAGGCGCACGAGCTCAGCGAGACGAAGCGGATGACCGGCAAGATCATCATGGTCCCGTGACGACATTCGCGCCGCGAAGTCGCGGGGCGACATCGTGTGTATCCAGTCGCGCGTGATTCGTAGCCTCGCGTTCACGGCCGGCGCTGCAACGTCGCGAAGCAGCGATCGGCACCCTCCCTGCACACGGGCTCGGCGTGCTGCGAATGTTCTTCCTCGTCTCCCTCGCGAGCGCGTGTGGTGGTGGCTCCCACGCGAAGCCCAAGGCGCCCGTCGAGGACAAGCCCGATCCGTATTCGGAGTGGTACGCGGCCCAGCCGAAGTCACCGCGCGAGCCGTTTCGCACCACGCGCTTCGAGCCGCCGCAGAAGTGCGGTCAAGGCCCGTACCGGATGGTCGTCGACACCGCGGGTGCGCAGTTCTCCGAGGGGATGCTGGTCACCCTGTGCACCACGCACGAATTCAAGGGCAGCGTCTCGTATCTGACGCCGCGGCAATACGCAGAGAAGAGCGAGCACGGCTTCGGCTGGTACCAGGACAAGCACCACGAGAAGTGTCGCGTCGACGGCGTCGGGATGGTGACGCCCGGGGGATCGATCGATGGTGGTGGTGGAACAGCGACGACGACGGGAAAGCCCGGTCGAGGCAAGGGAGATACCGCGGCCAAGGCGGCGCCGGTGCCGGTCGAGCTCCATGGCGAGGTGGTGAAGACGACCGCCGAGTGTCCGCGGGGTCAGACCTCGGTGCCCGTCGTCAACTGGGACACCATGGCCAGCGATCAAGCCCGCGACGAAGACCAGCCGATCCTCGGGCGCGGCAAGCTGGTGATCGAGATCTGGAGCGACCTACCGAACGATTTCACCGGCGCGTCGCTCCTCGTCCAGCAGCGCGCGGTACCTGCCGGCTTCAAGGCCGAGGAGTGGAACGCGTACCGTCGCGCCCACAACGAATGGCAGGCGGGGCGCGACGAGGCGCTGCTGCGATCGCGTCAGGCCGGTCACAAGTGGAAGACGTACTCGATGGCCCCGGCGACGAAGCAACCGCCGCCGGCGCGCGCCGAGGTGCCGACGCCGAAGCCGAGCCCGAACGCGGACTGGATCCCCGGCTACTGGCACGACAGCGATGGCTGGGTGTGGAGCGCCGGGTTCTGGCGCGTACCGAAGGAAGACATCGAGCAGGAGAAGACCGTCGAGGCGCCCGCGCCGCCGCCGGCACCGAAGGTCGATGCCGCTCCGCAACCGGACGTCGCGTACTACACGGCTCGCAAAGCGGTGTGGACGCCCGGCTACTGGATGTGGAACGGCCGGCTCTACGTGTGGATCCCCGGCAGCTGGCGCATCCCGCAGGAGACCGGCATGACCTGGGTCGCGCCGACCTGGCGGCCATCGCGCCGCGGCACATCGATCTACGTGCCGGGCGGCTTCGTGCGCCTGCGTCGCCGGTGAACCAGGATCGCGCGATCTTCGAGCGAGATACGGGCAGCCGCGCGCAGAAGCGGTATACACACCAGCAGTGCGCTGGCTCCTGGTGTTCCTGCTCGTCGCATGTGGCGCTGCGCCCGCGACCCCGGTGACCATCACCAAGCACGAGCTCCCTGCGTGGGCGACGCTGCCCTCGCCTCCCGCGCAGCCGGCGAAGCCCACCGCGTGGGTGCCCGACGGGCGGCCGACGCTGATGCTGTTCACCGCGTCGTGGTGCCCGACGTGCCCGGCGAGCATCCTCACCGATGTCGCACTCGCGCAGGCGTACAGCGATCGCTTCCAGGTCGGCATCGCGCTGGTCGAGAACTCCGACGAGGACTTCGTCCAGTCGACGATGGCCACGCTGTTCGGCAGCGTGCCGGTGTGGAGTGCGAACAGCGTCGCCGAGTGGGCGAACAAGTGTGGCGCATCGGAGATCCCGATGGCGTGCATCGTCGATCGCGGGCGCGTGGTGTTTCGCGGTCAGGGCGTGACGGCGCGGCACGTGCTCGACGCCTATGGCGAGCGCAAGGGTCCCGAGACGGCCGCCGCGATCGTCGGTGGCCGCGCGCAGGCGATCGCGCGGATCGCGCTCGGTGTGGTCGACAAGCAAGACATCGACGACATCGTCAAGCTCTCGGCGCGCGACCCGGGCTGGCAGAACACGCTGGTCTACACGCTCGCCGCGCGGCGCGAGAGCAACCCCACGGATCTCGCGCTCGCGGTCGAGCTCGCGCGCAACGTCGTCGAGTCCGAGGGCGGCCTCGATTACACGCACCTCGACAACTACGCGCTCGCGCTGTCGAAGGCGAACCTGCCGGAGCACGCGGCGGCGGTGTGCTGGCGCGTCCTCGCGCTCTGCAAGACGGTCCACTCGGAGTGCATGATCGAGAAGCGGCGCGCCTACGCGTACATCTACTACGCGAAGGAGACCGGCCTGCAGTGGCGTCCCCAGTGAGCTAGATCGTAGAGCATCCGGGTTCGTGACCGCGACGATCGAAGATGAATGGCTGTGGGGCTGGGACGCGACGCCCGGCATCGTCTCGGTGTGGGCGGACGGCGATGGGCTGGTGCACGTGTGGCGGCGCGTCGCCGGCGAGCTCGTACACGAGACGGCGCGATTCCGGCCGTGGGTGCTGACGTCGTCGATCGAGGGGCTGCCCGCGAGCGTGACGACGCGCGAGCTCGGCGGCAGCGGCGAGCTGCGCTTCGTGGTGCGCGGCGACGACATGCGCTCGCTGTCGGCGGCGGTGCTCGGAGCGGCGACCCGGCGCGGCCGCTCGGTCGGTCACCTGCGCGATCTCGAGAACGAGGTGCTCGTGCTGCAACCCGAGGAGCAGTACCTGGTGGCGTCGGGGCGGACGTACTTCCGCGAGCTCGGCTTCGACGACGTTCGTCGCGTGCAGATCGATCTCGAGACCACCGGGCTCGATCCGCAGCGCGATCGGATCTTCCTGATCGCGGTGCGCGATCACCGCGGCGAGGTCGAGCTCCTCGAGGATGCCGACGAGGCCGCGCTGATCCGCAAGCTGGTCGCGAAGGTCCAGGCACTCGATCCCGACGTCATCGAGAATCACAACCTGCACGGCTTCGACCTCGCGTTCCTCGACCGGCGCGCGAAGCTGCGGGGCGTGCCGCTCGCGCTGGCGCGGTTCGGTCCGCCGGGGCTCAAGCAGCGTGCTGCACGGCGCGGCGTGGCCACCGGCGATCGCAAGATCCGGTTCGTCGCGCCGGGCCGCGAGCTGATCGACACGCTCGATGCCGTGCTGCGCTACGACTTCGCCACCCGCGAGCTCGGGGGCCACGGCCTCAAGGGCGTTGCCCGCCACCTCGGCATCGCCGGCGCCGAGCGCGAGCACATCCGCGGCGATCAGATCCACGACGTCTACCTGCGCGACCCGGATCGCGTGCGGCGCTACGCGCGTGCGGATGTCGAGGAGGTCGCCGGCATCTCGCGCATGCTCGGTGGCGCCGCGTTCGCGCTCGCGCGCATGGCCCCGCGCCGCTACGAGCGGCTCGCCGATGCCGGACCGGCGACCGGCGTGATCGATCCATTGCTGGTGCGCGCCTACCTGCGCAGCAACGAGGCACTCCCCGCGTACGTACCCGGCGATGGAACCCAGCACTCCGGTGCGGCGCTCCATCTGTTCGCCGCCGGTGTCGCGCGCCGGGTGGTGAAGGCGGATGTCGCGAGCCTGTATCCGTCGCTGATGCGCCACTACCGGATCGGTCCCGCGCGCGATCGCAAGGGTGCGCTGCTCGCGATCGTCGAGCGGCTCCTCGATCAACGCCTCGCCGCGAAGGCCGCGGCGAAGGCTGCGCCGGCGGACTCGGCGGAGCGCCACGCGCACGAGGCGATGTCGGCCGCGATGAAGCTGGTGATCAACTCCGCCTATGGCTACCTCGGCGCCGGCGGCCTGACGCGGTTCTCCGACATCCACGCGGCGAACGAGGTGACCCGCCGCGGCCGCGAGATGCTCGACCTCATGTGTCGCGAGCTCGCGGCGCGCGGCGTGACGCTGATCGAGGCCGACACCGACGGCGTCTACTTCTCGGTGCCGGAGTCGTGGACCGCCGGCGACGAGGCACGGGTCGTCCGCGAGGTCGGTGCGCTGCTGCCGCCGCGCGTGCATCTCGAGCTCGAGGGTCGCTACGCCGCGATGCTGTCGCACGAGCCGAAGAACTACGCGCTGCTCGATGGCGACGAGCTGATCCTGCGCGGGGTCGCGTTCCGCTCGAGTCGCTCGGAGCCGTTCGGCGAACGCTTCCTGCGCGACGCGATCGCCCGGCTGTTCGCCGACGATGTCGCCGGCGTGCGCGACATCTTCCTCGCCACCGTCTCGGCGCTGCGCCGGCGCGAGCTGCCGACCTACGACGTGTCATCGCGCGTCCGGCTGACCAAGACGCCCGCGCAGTACCTCGCGATCCGCGACGGCCGCCGCGAGCTCGCCTACGAGGCGCTGCTCGACAGTGGCCGCACCGAGTGGGCGATCGGCGAGCGCGTGCGCATCTACCGCACCGCGCGCGGGCTCGGCGGCGTGATCGCGGAGCCAGAAGCGGATGCGCTGCCCGCCGAGGATCCGCGCGACTACGACGTCGATCACTACGTGCGCATCCTCCGCGATCAGTTCGCGAGTCGCCTCGCCCGCGCGCTGACGGCGGAAGACTTCGCCGCGGTATTCGCCGATCCCGATCAGCTCTCGCTGTTCGCGCGCTCGCTCGCCGACGCGCGCCCGATCCTGACGCCGATGACCGGCAGCGACGAGACCGACGACAACGCTTGAGGAATCGTGGTCTTCTGGATCAGGCACGTCGCAACGACCAGAAGGGCATGTCGATGCGGCGGCGGTAGCCGTTCTGCTCGTAGAGCTGGACCGCGCGGGTGTTCGCGGGGCTGACGTGCAGGAACGGCGTCTCGCCGGCGACAAAGATCGCGTTACTCGCGTGGGCGAGCAGCCGGCGCGCGAGCCCGCGGCCGACGCACGCGGGATGCGTGCACACCGCGCTGATCTCGCGCAGCCCGGGCATCGCCATCCGCTCGCCGATCATCGCATCGAGGCGACCGAGCGCCCCGCTCGCTGTGGCCGAGCCTTCGAGGATTCCGTGATACCGGCCGAGCTCCGCGGTGCGCGGGCGGAAGTAGTGCGGATAGACGAGCGCGGCGAGCTCGAGGATGGCGGGACGATCACCGGCGGCGAGGAGCTCGATCGCCGGGCCATCGGGGACCTCGATCGGTCGCTCGCACACCATCTGCACGATCGTGCCGAGGCTCTCGAGCTGCCAGCCGGCCGGCACCTCGACGGTCGGTCCGAGGAGAAACGACGTGCCGTCGCCGACGAGCGCATCGAGCGTGTCGCGATCGATGGCCCGCGGCCCCTCGACCGCCACGAACGGCGCGACCTCCGGCTGGAAGCGCAGCACGCCGCCGTGCGCGATCGCGAACGGCGCGTGGACGGTGGAGAGCGAGCTCCACACGGGATTGTCGAGCGGGTTGTCGAACGCGGTCACGAGATATATGCTGATAGCACATAAATGCCAAGGGCACGCAAGTCATCCGAGACCACCGTCGAGGACATCCGGCGCGGGCTCGTCACCTTGCGGCGGCTGTTCCAGCGCAAGGAGCTCGCCGAGCTGTGGGCGGCGGCGTTCGGCGAGGCCACCCAGCTCGACTACACGGAGCTGCGGTTGCTCGATGCGGTGACGATGGCCGAGCCGACGACCGTCGGTGACGTCGCCGAGCGACTCGGCATCGATCCGTCGCGAGCGAGCCGGCAGGTGGCGCGTGCCGTGGCGAACGGTCTGCTGGAGCGAAGGGCGGAGCAAGCGGATGGCCGCAAGGTCGTGCTCGCGGTGACCCGGCAAGGTGCGGCACTCCAGCGCCGCGGCAGCAACCTGACGCGCGCGCGGATCGAGCTCGCGATCGAGGGCTGGTCGGCCACCGACCGCGAGCGCTTTGCTCGGCTGTTCGGACGCTTTGCGGATGCGATCACGCGGTGAGGCAGGAACGAGCGAGCGGCGCTCGCATCGACGTATTGCCCTCCCGCTGGTGAAGAGGCCTGCGTGGGGCATCGTGCCGCGCTTGTCGTTTAGACCCGAACGCGTGGACGCCGCGTTACCATGGGCCTGATGAGTCGCTTCCCTGGGGGCATCGAGCG
>JAEYYY010000458.1 GCA_023430775.1 Pseudomonadota bacterium | reverse complement strand
CGCTTCATCTTCCGCTCGCCGCTGCTGCTCAGCGCGCTGACGCTCGACATGTTCGCGGTGCTGTTCGCCGGCGTCACCGCGCTGCTGCCGGCGGTGGCGACCGAGATCCTCGGCGTCGGCTCGCTCGGCTACGGCATCCTGCGCGCGTCGATGCCGATCGGCGCGGTCAGCATGGCGGTGATCGGCGGCCGGATCCGCGCGTGGCAGAAGCCGGGTCGCGTGCTGCTGATCGTGGTCGCCCTCTACGGCGCGATCACGATCGGCATCGGGTTATCGACGTCGTTGCCGCTGACGGCCCTGTTCCTGGTGGCCTCCGGCGCACTCGACAACATCTCGGTGGTGATCCGGCTGACGCTCGAGCAGATGGTCGTGCCCGATGCGATCCGCGGCCGCGTCGCGGCGGTGCACAACGTGTTCATCGGCATGTCGAACGAGCTCGGCGCCGCCGAGTCAGGCGCGGCCGCGGCCTTGCTCGGTACCGCACCGGCGATCGTCGCCGGCGGTGCGGTGGCGATCGTCGTCGCCGGCGTGGTGGCCGTGAAGTGGCCGCAGCTCGCCGCGATGCCACCACTCGCCGAGCTTCAGCCGCCTGCGGATTAGTTGCAGCTGATCGGCGAGCAGCGCGGCGCGAGCTGATCGTGACCGCACGCGGAGCGGATGCCGAAGCTCGTGATCACCATGCCGGCGGCGCAGCTCGAGGACATCGGGTTGTTGTTGTTCGCGCCGGTGTTCTCGACCGGATGCGTGGTGACCACGGCCGTGACGTTGCCGTCGAGATCGAGTGCCGCGCAGCGCAGCACCACGGTGTTGTAGAGCGTGCTGTCGATCCGGTTGGCATCGATGCCGACCAGCACCTTCCCCGACGGGCACAGCGTCTCGTCGACCAGCATGTTCGGAAAGTAGTCGCTGCAGTCGCCGCCGCTGACGCCCGCATTGGAGTCGACCAGCTCGGCCGGCATCGTGGTGTAGACGCCATCGGTGCCGCGCGTGATCCGGCCGCACCGCAGGTGGAGGTGGACCATGCCGACCTGGTTGCCGTGATCCTGTAGCGGCCCCGAGACATTGAACGACAGGCCGATCGGCAACTCGCCGGCGGCGCACGTCACGTCTGGTTTCGCCTGGCCGCCGGTGCCGCCGATGAACGGAGCGTCGGCTTCGCTGCCAGTCGGCTCGACGTCGCACGCGGTGACCGTCGTCGTATCGCCGGGTGGAGGATCATCGCCGTCGCCCGGCGGGGCGCCATCGGTCGTCCCGAGCTCACCGGGCTCCGGTCGAAAGCTACATCCGAACAGTACGCAGACGGCCAACCAGCGCACATCCCGATGGTACCCGAGTTGACTGCGAGACAGGAGCTGGAACTACCAGGGCTAGATCGGGGGCCGCCACAGGCCCAGGGGCCCTTGTGCTACACCCGGTCTCGCTCATGTCGATCCTCGCGTCTCATTCGATCGGTGTCATCGGCGCCGGCAACATGGCCGAAGCACTGATCCGCGGGCTCGTCCGTGGCGGTCACGTGCCGGCCGAGCACGTGATGGCATCGAACCCGCGCCAGGAGCGGCTCGATCAGCTCGCGCGCGATTACAAGATCAAGACGTCGACCGACAACAAGCTGGTCGCGCGGGGGGCCGAGCTCTGCCTGCTCGCGGTCAAGCCGCAGATCGTCGACAAGGTGCTGCGCGAGATCGGCGATCAGCTGAAGCCCGGCACGCTCGTGGTCTCGGTCGCCGCCGGCATCTCCACCGAGACGATCGAGGAGCGCGTCGGCGAAGGCGTCCGCGTCGTCCGCGCGATGCCGAACACGCCGGCGCTGGTCGGTGCCGGCGCCACCGCGATCTCGGCCGGCAAGCACGCGTCCGAGGCCGACCTCGCCACCGCGCGCGCGGTGTTCGACGCCGTCGGCATCACCGTGGTGCTCGACGAGCATCACCTCGATGCGGTCACCGGGCTCTCCGGATCCGGCCCCGCATACATCTTCCTGATCCTCGAGGCGCTCGCCGATGCCGGCGTCAAGGTCGGCCTCAATCGCCGGAACGCGCAGCGCCTCGCCGCACAGACGGTGATGGGCTCGGCGAAGATGCTGCTCGAGACCGACGAGCACGTCGGCCACCTCAAGGACATGGTGACCTCGCCGGGCGGCACCGCGATCGCCGGCCTCCATACCCTCGAGGAGGGTGGCCTGCGCACCACGCTGATCAATGCCGTCGAGACGGCCACCAAGCGTGCGCGCGAGCTCGGCCGCGGAGGCAAGTGAACACGATCACGTTCGACGTGCTGGTGCAGCCGCGAGCCTCGCGCGCGAAGCTCGGACCGAGACATGATGGACGCATCAAGGTCGCCGTGACTGCCCCGCCCGTCGATGGTGAAGCGAATGCCGCCGTGATCGAGCTGATCGCGAAGGCGCTCGGCGTCGCCAGGCGTGACGTCGAGGTGATCTCTGGAGCCACGTCGCGGCGCAAGACGATCCGCGTCACCGGCGCGACGGCCGAGCAGCTCGAGGCGGCGCTCGCGTGACGCGCTGGCTCGCGCTCGCCCTGCTCGCCGCCTGCCAGGGCGAGACCGGGACCGTCCAGCTCGAGCTGGTCACCGCGCCCGGCTCGAGCGTGCTCGACGCGGTCCAGCGCCTCCGCGTCACGCTCACCGATCCGCTCACCGTGGTCGAGGCGCCGCGCACCGAGAACGGCTTCAACCTCGCGCTCGACGTCGAGGCGACCGGCGCCGCCGGTGCACTGATCGTCGAGGGCTTCGACGACACCGACGCGCTGGTCGCGACCGGCGCCTCACCGGAGTTCGCGATCGCCGCGATCGATGCCCGCGTCGTGATCTACGTCGCCGCACCGCTGACCATCGCGCCGGCGGCGACCAGGCTCCCCGCGGCGCGGATCGGCGTTGCCAGCACGCCGCTGTCGTTCGGCTTCGCGATCGCCGGCGGCGAGACCGCCGATGGCACGCTCACCGATTCGCTGTTCATCTACAACGCCTTCGATCACAGCGTGCTCGCCGGTCTCGCGATGCCGGCACCGAAGTCGTTCCAGACCCTCGCCACCGGCGCCAACAACGCCGTCTACCTGTTCGGTGGCCTCGGCGACGACGGCGCACCCACCGGCTCGCTGTGGCGGTTCGACACCAACGCGAAGCCGAACGGCTCGTACGTGGTCGAGCTCGATGTCGTCGACCTCGCGCGCGCCGGCGAAGCGGCCGTCACGCTGCGCCCCGAGCAGTACGTGATCACCGGCGCACCGCCGGTCGATCTGGTGGGCGGTCGCGCCACCGGGCGCACCGATGTCGCCGCGCTCGGCCCCGGCGCCACCGCGCTCGTCGACAGCGCGCCGATCGCGATCTTCGGCGGCGACCCGGCGCAGCGCCTCGCAGGCGGCGCGATCACCGCCCTGCCGGTGTCGACCTCGGCCGATGCGGTCGCAGTCGCGGTCGGGACGCGCGTGGTGTTCACCGGCGACACCACCGAGCTGTTGGTGATCGATGCTGCCGGCGATGCGACCAGCATGGTCGACGCGCTGAGCACGATCCGGCACCGCCCCGCGATCGCCGCCACCACGCGTCACGTCGTGGTCGCCGGCGGCACCGACGATGCCGGCGTGCCGCTCGACAGCGCCGACATCCTCGACGCCGTGACGCTCGAGCGCCTGGTCACCGTGCCGTGCTTCGCGCGGTCCGGCGCGAGTGCCCACGCCCTGGCCAACGATCAGATCGCGATCGTCGGCGGCGAGCCGGCCAACGATCTGATCGAGCTGTTCACCCCACCACCACTCTAGCGGCGCACGGCCACGGGCGTCGGCGGCAACGCGATCGGCTTCTTCTGCGCACCGGCCGGCTGCGCGAGCTTGAGCTCGGGCGTGTCGAACGCCATGCCACCTGAGCGGCGGAACCGCTCGACCTGGAGCCGGAGGTTATTCGGGCTGTCGGCGGCCTTGTAGGCCTCGCTCTCGTCGATCCGGCCCATCACGGTCAGATCGAACAGCGCCTGGTCGAAGGTGCAGCAGCCCTCGTTGATGCCCTGGTCCATCGCGTCCTTGATCGACTCGATGTCGCCCTTCTTGATCAGCTCCTTGACGCGTGGCGTGTCGAGCATGATCTCGAGCGCGGCCGCGCGGCCGTTGCCGACCAGCGACGGCACCAGCCGCTGCGAGATGATCGCCCGCAGGTTGAGCGATAGCTGGAGCCGGATCTCGTGCTGGCGCTCGTGCGGGAAGAAGTTGAGCACGCGCTCGATCACCTGGTTCGCGTTGTTCGCGTGCAGCGTCGCCAGACAGAGGTGACCGGTCTCGGCGAACTCGATCGCGGACTCCATCGTGGTGGCGTCGCGGATCTCGCCGATCAGGATGACGTCGGGCGCCTGGCGCAGCGTGTTCTTGAGCGCGTCGCGATACGACAGCGTGTCGATGCCGACCTCGCGCTGCGTGACGATGCACTGCTGGTGCTGGTGCACGAACTCGACCGGGTCCTCGATCGTGATGATGTGACCGGTCTCGGTGCGATTGCGCTCGTCGATCTTCGCGGCGAGCGTGGTCGACTTGCCGCTGCCGGTGCCGCCGACGACGAGGATCAGCCCGCGCTTGCTCCGCATGATCTGCGCGAGCGTGGGCGGATGACCGAGCTCGCCGAGCGTCTTGATCTTGGTGCGCACGAGGCGGATCACCATGCCGACGGCGCCGCGCTGGCGGAACATGTTGACGCGGAACCGCGCCGGACCGTTCGCGAGCGCGAGGTTCATCTCGAGCTTGGCGGCGAACTCTGCCTGCTGCGCCGCGGTCATCAGCGTGTCGGCCATCGAGGCGATCGCCTCGCCGGCAAGGCTGCCCTTCGCGGGATAGCCGACGCCATCGATCCGGAACACCGGCGGGCTGTCCGCGGTGATGTAGAGATCCGAGGCGTCGACCTTGACCATGTGATCGAGCAGCGACCGCATCGTCGGATCCCAGTGTTCGACCGGCGCGGTCGTCGCTGCGCCGCTCATCGCTGGCCCGCCCGTTGTTCGATCGCCGCCATCAGATCGGGCATTCGCGATCGCGCATCCTCGATGCTGACCTGTCGCTTGTTGATCAGATCCATCACGGCGGCCTCCATCGTGACCATGCCGACCTTGCCGCCGACCTGCATCGCCGACGGAATCTGGTGGGTCTTGTTCTCGCGGATCAGGTTGCGCACCGCCGGGGTCGCGACCAGGATCTCGAGCGCCGCGCACCGGCCACCGCCCTGCTTGGGGAGCAGCATCTGCGTGCACACGCCGAGCAGCGACTCCGACAGCATCGTGCGGACCTGCGCCTGCTGGTTCGCCGGGAACACGTCGACGATGCGGTCGACCGTCTTCGGCGCGCTCGAGGTGTGGACCGTGCCGAACACCAGGTGACCGGTCTCGGCGGCGGTGAGCGCCAGCGAGATGGTCTCGAGATCGAGAAGCTCGCCGACGAGGATGACGTCCGGATCCTCGCGGAGCGCGGCGCGCAGCGCGTTGTTGAACGACTGCGTCTGGGTGCCGACCTCGCGCTGGTTGACCAGCGCCTTGCGCGGCTTGTGGACGAACTCGATCGGATCCTCGAGCGTCAGGATGTGCCCGGCCATCGTGTCGTTGAGGTAGTCGAGCATCGCCGCGAGCGTGGTCGACTTGCCGCTGCCCGTCGGACCGGTGACGAGGAACAGGCCCTTCTCTTCCTCGCACATGTGGCGGAGCACCGGCGGCAGCCCGAGCTCGTCGAACTTCGGGATCTTCGTCGGGATGGTCCGGAACACGGCGCCTTCGCCGCGGTTCTGGACGAACGCGTTGACGCGGAACCGCAGCGTGTCGTCGAGCGCGAACGCGAAGTCGCACTCGAGCCGCTCCTGGAACACGCGGCGCTGCGCGTCGTTCATGCAATCGAAGATCAACCGGTGCGCGTCTTCCTTGGTCAGCGGCGGTGTATCGACGCGCACGATGTCACCGTGGATGCGCAGGACCGGCGCCTCGCCTGCCGACAGATGGAGATCGGACGCCTTCTGTGCAACCGCGAACCGCAGCAGCGAAGGGATGTCCAGCATCAGGCCTCTCGCACCATCGAGATGTGAGCCTTGACGATCAGGTACGCGTCGTCGCCCGAGTGAACGACGATGATCGGCGTGTCGCTGTTGAGATGATCGGCGGTGCGCTGGCGGGTGAACGGTGGGATCCACTTCATGATCCCCTCGATCACGGTGCCGCTGCGCAGCGTGACCTTGACCTTCTCCTGTTCGGACGGAAAGTCCTCTTCCAGCTTGGGTGCGAGCTTCGCGGCGACCTTCATGCACGCGATCGCGGAGCGCGCGACCAGACACATCGAGGCCTCGCGCATCACCGGCAGGAATGCGTTGCCTTCGCAGAGCATGCGCGCGATGTCCTCCGTCGGAGGAACGAAGAGCAGCACGTCCGATCTGTCGCCGTCGTGCAGGATCATGCAGGCATCGACCATGTCGACGGGCATCCGGAGGATGGCCTGCGAGCGCTTCATCGTTACGTCACCCATGCACCCTTGGGAATCGGCCGGCGCGCCAGCCCGTAAACCCCGAGATCTGGGGTATGCACTCGGCATGGCACTCAAGCGCACATCCACCGCCGTCTGGCACGGCACCGGTCCCAAAGGAAACGGCACCCTGACCACGCTCTCGGGAGCGTTCAAGGATCAGCCCTACAGCGCGAATGCACGCTTCCAGTCGGAAGATGGCAAGGCGGGCACCAATCCCGAGGAGCTGATCGCGGCCGCCCACTCGGGCTGCTTCACGATGGCCCTGGCCTTCCAGCTCACCAACGCCAACTTCGAGCCCACCGAGCTGACCACGGTCGCCACGGTGTCGATGGAGAAGCAGGACCCGGGCTGGACGATCACGAACATTCACCTCGACGTGTCGGGCAAGGTGCCGAACGTCGACGCGGCGAAGTTCGACGAGCTGGCGAACAACGCGAAGAAGGGCTGCCCGATCTCTCGCGCGCTGTCGGCCACGCCGATCACGATGACGGCGAAGCTCGTCTAGCGGGCGCAGCGAAACCCGAGGTTGGTGCGCGCGGTCTTCGGATCGATCGCACTGCGTGCCGCGGCACGCAGCTGGCCGGAGAACGCACCCCAGTGACCTCCGCGCACCACGCGGGTGACGCCTTCGGGGACCTGCGGATCGACACACGGTCCATCACAGCGCGGCCGCTCGCCGCCGCCATCGGCGGTCCATTCGGAGACGTTGCCGCCGAGATCGAACACGCCCTCGGGCGTGACGTCCTGCGCGGCCGTGCCGACCGGCGCCGCATCGCCCGGGCTGCCGAGCGAGCACGCGCGATCGAGCTCGCGCGCGAAGATCACGCCGGTGCACTGCGGCGGTTCGCTGCCCCACGGATACTTCCGGCGCTGCGTGCCGCGCGCCGCGAGCTCCCACTCGGCCTCGGTGGGGAGCCGCTTGCCGACCGCTTCGCAATAGCGCCGCGCGTCGTCCCACGTCACGCCCGCGATCGGTAGCTGCTCTCGACCCGGCGCGGCGGTGCAGCGCTTGGTCTCGGGATCGAGTCGAACGTTGGGGAACGCGCGGTCGTGTTGCGGGTGCGTCGCGAGCCAGCTGACGAACTCGCCGACCGTGACCTCGTGGCGATCGATCTCGAACGCCGAGACGGTGACGGTGCGCCGCTGCTCCTGGACATAGAATTCGGTCTCGCCCACGCACCACGCGGCGCGATGATCGACGTCGCGACAGTGATCGAGTGCGGCGGCAAGCTCGGCATCGCTGCTACCCATCTCGAACGTCGCGCCTGGAATCCTGGCCATCGGTCCCGACGTGATCGTCGGCTCGACCGGCTCGCCGCGCCGCGCCAGCACGACCGCGATCGCGATGCCGACGACCGCGATCGCCACCCCGAGCACGAGCGGCAGCTTCTTCGATCGCCGCGCCGGCATCGCCGACATCCGCGACCGCGAGCCGACGCGCCACTCGAGGAAGGCGATCAGGGCGCGCGCGGCGTCGCCGACCAGCGTCGCGTTCGCATCGTAGAGCACGCGGAGGTGCGCCGCGATCGTGTGGGGCATCGCGTGCTTCTCGAGCAGCGCGTCGATCAGGTTCGTCACCGACTCCGCGCTCGGCACACCGGTCTCCTCGGCGAGCCCGCGCAGCACGCGATCCGCGACCCGCCGCGCACGCTCGATCGTCGCGACATCACTGTCTCGCGCGCTGTTGCGGTCGAGCCCGTCGGCGATCGCCGCCAGCTCGGCCGCGAGGTCCGGCAAGCGCCGGCCGAGCGAGGTCAACGAAGCGCGCACCTGCAAATCGTCGCAACTTTCTGCCCAGGCCGGTGTCGGAGGATTCGCAATTCCACCGGTCTGCGTGGTGCCCGCCCCGGGCAGCTGCGTGGACGGGGAGAGGTATCTCCATGCGCATCGCCTGGTTCGTCGTGATCTGCCTGATCTCCGCGGTGCGGTTCGCCGCGGCCTCCGGCGAGGGCCGCCTCGTCACCCAGGTCGAGGGCAAGCTGGTCGATGTCCCGCTGGAGCACACCGACGTCGAGGTCCGCGTCGACGGTCCGATCGCCGAGGCGCGCGTGACCCAGCGCTATCGCAACCCCTCGGCGACGAAGATCGAGGCGGTCTATCTGTTCCCGCTCCCTACCGGCGCCGCCGTCAACGACTTCGTCCTCGCGAGCGGCGATCGCAAGATCCGCGGCTCGATCCAGGAGCGCTCGAAGGCCAAGCAGGTCTACGAGGCCGCCCGCAAGAAGGGCCTGGTCGCCGCGCTGCTCACGCAGGAGCGACCGAATCTGTTCACCCAGTCGATCGCCAACCTCGAGCCCGCGAACACGATCGAGGTGTCGCTCACCTACGTGCAGCGCCTCGACTACGACGACGGCGGTTACACGCTCGCGTTTCCGATGGTGGTGTCGCCGAGGTACTTGCCCGAGAAGTGGAAAGCCAAGGCGCCCGAGCTCCAGGCCCCGACGCTGCCGCCCGGGCTGCGCAGCTCGCACGACATCTCGCTCGCCGTCGAGCTCGACGCCGGGATGGCGATCGAGGAGCTCGAGTCACCGTCGCACCAGATCGCGATCAAGAGGGACGGCCGGCGCGCGCGCGTCGAGATCAAGCCCGGCGACACGATCCCGAACAAGGACTTCGTCCTGCGCTACAAGCTCGCCGGCGCGGTGCCCAAGGTCGGCGTGCTGGGCCACCGAGACGGTGGTGACGGCAGTTTCCTGCTGATGGTCCAGCCGCCCGCATCGGCGGCGCCCGACAAGATCACGCCGCGAGAATTGATCTTCGTCGTCGACACGTCGTCGTCGATGCGCGGTGCGCCGCTGGCCAAGGCCAAGGAGCTGATCCGCCGGATGCTGTGGACGCTGCGTCCCGACGACACCTTCCAGATCGTGAGATTTGCAGACAAGGTGTCGGCGCTCGGCCCTGGCCCGATCTCGGCGAAGCCGGCGAATGTCGAGCTCGTCCTCAAGTGGCTCGCCACGCTGGATGCGGGTGGCGGCACCGAGATGACCACCGGCATCTCCGCCGCGCTCGCCGTGCCGCACGATCCACTGCGGCTGCGCATCCTCGCGTTCGTCACCGACGGCTACGTCGGCAACGAGGACGAGATCCTGAAGACGGTGCACGACAAGATCGGCGACTCGCGGCTGTTCGCGTTCGGCGTCGGCACCGCGGTCAATCGCTACTTGCTCGAGGAGATGGCCGTGCACGGC
>JAEYYY010000390.1 GCA_023430775.1 Pseudomonadota bacterium | reverse complement strand
GCGGACTGCCGCAGGAGTTCGATCTGGGCGACGAACCGATGGCGTGGAAGCCCGGCGACGACGCCGGGTCGTCCGGCACCACCGGCAGCGGCAGCGCCTCGACGACACCCGCCGCAGGTGGCAGCGCCGCCGGTAGCGCCGCGGGCTCGGGTGCGGGCTCCGGCTCCGGTGCACCGAATCCCACCACGCCGACGACGCCCGCGCCCACCGCGCCCGACAAGCCGGCGATCGAGCCGACCAAGGACGTGCTGCCCGCGTTCGGCGACATGCCCAAGCCGTCGCTCAGGAAGTACGGCCCGTTCCCGCGGGTGGAGCAGCTCCCCGGCATTCCGAAGGATCTGGTCGGCGTGCTGTTCGACGAGATGACCGCGGGCATGCTCGCCAAGCGCGTCTACGAGCTCGACGGCAAGTACATCCTCCTGCAGGTCACCACCAAGGGCGAGCCCTCGATGGACGAGTTCGAGAAGGACGCGCCGAGCCTGATCGGTCGCATGCGGATGACGCGCGCGGCGTATCTGGTCGAGGACTGGCTCAAGGCGAAGTGCCAGCAGCTCGACAAGGACGGCAAGATCTCGGTTCCCGACGATCTCAAGAACCCCCAGACCGACGAAGAGAACAAGCCGGTCAAGGCGTACCGCCCCTGCATGACGTTCCGGTGATCCGGGCGCTCGCGCTGATCGTGCTCGTCGCGTGCGGCTCGCGCGCCGACGAGGAGATCGCGAACCGCGCGCGCGAGCCCGCGCCCCGTCTGGCCGACGCCTCGCTCCCCGCGCCGGTAACGCCCCGCGACGCCGATCAGGCGTGGACCGCCTATCGCGATGCCCACAAGGGCGCGACGTCGGCGAACGCCGTCGAGACCGGCAAGAAGCTGTGGGCGATGCTCGCGCCGGACGCGCAGCAGATCGTCGCCGACAGCCTGGCGACCACGGTCGGCTCGCTCGGCAAGACCGGCGCGAAGCTCGATGCCACCGACGCCCACTATCGCGTGCTCGGCGAATCTGCCGCCGCGCGTGCGAGCATGATGGCCGCCGCGCAGATCGCCGAGCTCACCGCCTCGCCCGACGAGGTTCGCGGCACCGACAAGATCTCGCGCTCGCACCTGGTCGTGAAGGACCAGGGCACGACGCTGGTGTTCGAGCTGGTCAAGACCAACGACGGACCGTGGCTGTTCGCAGCCAGCCCCGGCTTGATCGCGACCGACACCGACGTGTTCAAGCGCCCGGCCGGCCACGAGGAGACCACCGGCGCGCCGACGCTCGACGCGGTGGTCGCGAAGTGGAAGCAGATCAACGCGACCGGCACCGGCTGGGACGCCTACAACCTGATGTCGCCGGCGATGCGGCGCCGGATCCTCGGCATGGTCGCCAGCGTCGGTGGCAACGGTGCCGAGGACGCCGCGCGGATCTTCGAGAAGACCTTGAGCGACCGCCGCGGCCGCGGCATGGCCATCACGTCGACCAGGATCACGGATCAAGCGGCAGATCGCGCCAGCGTCGAGGTCAACTACTCGACGGGAAAGTCGGAGACGGCCACCGCCGTCAAGGTCGATGGCGCCTGGTGGATCGAGCTGGCGTTCTGAGCCAGCCGGACCGCTGGCCCAGAAGCCGTCCCGACAGCCTGCAAGCCCCCGCCGAACCGGGTAAATTTCAGGTCCGTGCCAGAGGGGGCAACTTCCGGCCAGCGCCGTCTGCCGTTCGTCTTCCAGACGAGCGGTGGCATCGGCTCGCTCGTGCTCGAACAGCTGCCGATCGCACCCCTGCTGGTGATCGATCGGCTCGAGCTCGAGGTGTCGGAGCTCGGCACCGATCCGGGGCACACGCCGCCCGAGCGGTTCCAGCGTCGCCGCACGCGGTTGAAGTCGCTGACCGTGCGGATTCCCGCGACCGCACTCGAGGAGCGCGTCGGTCAGGTCCGCCGCCAGCTCGCGGCGCTCGGCGTGACGCAGCTGTCGGCGCGGCTCAACGACGGCTTCGTGTCGGTGCGCGCCCGCGCCGCCGACGGGCTCGCGGCCGCGGATCTGAGCTTCCGCCTCCAGCTCGTTCACGCCGGCAATCACCTGCGCGCGCTGGCGAGCCAGATCCGGGTCCACGGGCACCTGCCCTCGCCCGGTCCCGTGATCGCGGATCGGATCCTCGGCGCGCTGCTCGGGGCGACCGATACTCCGGGCGTCGTCGAGCGACCGCGGGTGCGCGGGTTGTGCGATGCCGAGATCGATCTGATCAGCGGCCTGCTGTGGCACCTGATGCCACCGGCGGGCTGGCGGTTGCCGGCGGTGTCGAACATCGAGCTGGTCGCGATCAAGATCGGGCGGTCATCGCTCCAGATCGCGTATGGCCCACCGGGCACGCGCAGTGAGCTCGTCGTGCGGCCGCAGGCGCATCAGCTGGCGGCGGCGCACGACCTCATGCACTCGGTCGACGCCCAGCTGCGCGACGGCCACCTCGAGGATGCGATGCGCGGCTATCGCGCGCTGCTGGCGGCGGGGGGGCCGGATCAGCCGTTGCTGCTGGAGCGCATCCTCGCGCTCGCGTCGGCGCGCCCGGCGTGGTTCTTCGACGGTCTCGAGCTCGCGCGCCAGGCCCTCGGGCGGTGGCCGACGTTCGCGCCCGCGCTCGGCGCGCTGGCGTCGATCACGCTCGCGCAGGGTGATGCGCGCGAGGCCGCCGGGCATCTGACGCAGATCGCGCAGCTCGCGAGTGCCGACGGCGACGACGATCAGGCCGCGCTCGCTGCCCTCGCCGGGGCGCGCCTGTTGCGCGTGCTCGAGCCGAAGAGCGCGACGCAGCTCTACCAGCTGGCGCTCGAGCACGATCCGGGAAGCTCTGAGGCGGCCGATTCGCTCGCCGATCGCCTCGCCGACGAGCAGCGCTGGCCCGAGCTGGTTCGGCTGGTCCGCGCGCGCGCGGTCTCGACGGCCGATCCGGCGCGCGCCGTCGCGCTGCGGCTGCGCCTCGCCGACGTGTTCGTGCACCAGCTCGGCGATCCGGGCAGCGCGCAGCAGGAG
>JAEYYY010000296.1 GCA_023430775.1 Pseudomonadota bacterium | reverse complement strand
GTCTTCCGTGGGGCGTGTCTTCCTGGCAGTCTTCTTCATCGGCGGTCTCTCCGGTTAAGCGCCCCGAGAATCCTCTCGGGGTCGGTTTGACCGCCACCTCAATTTCAACAGTCTGCGGGACTACGCCTTCTGGACTTCGCCGGCGGACTGCAGCCAGACGAATGGACGCTCGGCCACCTCGAGAGGCTTGATGAACTGAGCGGGTTGTCCGAGCACCAGCCCTGCTCGATGAAGTAGTTGAACGCCGCCGAGAGCGACGCGAAGAGGGTGTTGATCGTCGCGTTTCCGATCGGCTCGTCGCGTCCCTTGAGCGCGGTGCGGAGGTCGAGCAGCTTCGGCTTCGTGATCTTCACGAGCGGCGTGAGATCGAACGTCGGGCGCACGTAGAGGCGCATGCGATCGGCGTACTCGTCGTGCGATCGCTGATCGGCGATCGCGCGGAGCCACGCGTCGAGCGAGTCGCCGAGCGTGCGCTTCAGGTCGATCGCGACCGGGAGGTCACCGGCTCGGATTCCGCGCTGCGTGACGCGATGCTGTTCGTCTGCCGCCTCGGCTTGTTTCCTCGATCCATACGAGCCGACGTAGACCCGGACGCTCTTCTCGCGGATCCGCGCACGACCGTAGACTTGGAAGGATTTCGTTCCATCGGTGGCGACGTGCTCCTTGATCCCGGCACCGAGCCTACAACAGGGCTCTGATCGACCGGTGTAGAACCGGTGGAGAACGGCGTTTCGGAGATCGCTCACGCACCGGGCGAAGGCGACTTCGGCGGCAACGGCACGAACCGCGACACGCGCTTCTGGTAGTCGCGATACGCATCGCCCTTCGAGCGCACAGCTTGATTCTCCGTCGGAGGAATGCCCGTAACGCCCAAGATCGATCCCAGGATGATCGCCTGCGGAACGATCGTGATCAAACCCGCCGCTCCGAACGCCACCCCGTACACCGCGTAGCCGACCCACACGCACCACTCGAAGAAGTAGTTCGTGTGCCGCGACCAGCTCCACAGCCCGACGTCGCAAACCTTTCCCTTGTTCGTGCGCTTGAACTGCGCGAGCTGCGCATCCGCAATCGACTCGCCGGCCACACCCGATAACGAGACCAGAATGCCGATCCCGCGAAGCCAGCCGCTGTCCCATGGCGCCACCACGAACGGCACCACGAACGCGGCCGACAGCACGCCCGTCAGCGCCGCCTGCGCCTGGAAGAACACGAAGAACTTCCAGCTCGCCGCTGCACCCCAGCGCGATCGCAGGTCGACATAGCGACCTTCCTCGGGCGACTGCGCCGCGCCGCGCGAGATCAGGTACGCCGTCAGCCGCAGACTCCACGCCGCCACCACCAGGAAGAGCGGAAACCACGCGGCCGGATCAGCCGTGGTGCGCCACGCGAACACGCCGATCACGAGCGAGAAGGAGGCCGCCCAGCCGACATCGACGATCCCCGCGTTCTTCGTGCGCTGCTGGACGAGCCAGAGCACGAGCTGGAGCGACGCGGCGATCGCCCATGCAAGGCCCAGCTCGACGAGGAGCGCTGTCATTCGGCCCGGACCTCGACCGCGTCGACGAGCGATCGCAGCGTGGTAAGCGCCGTGGAGCCGCGCGGGTCCTCGCCGTCGAGCACGAACCGGAAGCCGGTGGCGAGGCGCTCGATCGAGTGGGTGGCCGGGCCGCGGAGCTCGAGCGTAGTGATCGAGGAGGTGACGAAGGCTTCGATGAAGGCCCGGTCGTTGCCGACGTTGGAGCCGAGGCAGAGCGTCTGGAGATGATCGACCACGGGCGTGCGGAGCAACGCGTGGACTCGGTCTGTCGGCGGGGCGGGCGAGGTCATGTGGCCGAAGTCCAGGTCGAGGAGGGAGAGCGGGGTATCGGTGCGGTCGAGGAACTTCAGATCGCCGGGGAGCTCCCCGTAGGAAATCTCGACCGCCCGGACGGTGGTGCCGGGTTGCTCGAGGAGCCCGGCGAGCGTGTCCCAGCCGATCGCGCTGATCGAGGTGAGACCGTGGAAGGGGCGCCCCGCGAGCCGACGTCCCGTGGCGACGTCGTCGCGCCGCACGGCGAGATGCTCGAGCGTGGCGGCCTCCGGGATGGCGATCGTCGAGACGTCGACCTCGTTCGCGAGGAAGCCCCACGCCGGAAAGCCGCGCTCGAAGTACACGTGACCGAGGAACGCGCCGAGGCGACCGACCCAGGTCTTCTCGTGCGTGCGGAGCAACCGCTCCTCGCGCGTCGGGACGCGGCGCTTGTACCACTGCCATGGGCGAGTCGTCGGCAGCGGGCGCGCGAGCTGCAGGGCGATGAATTCGCCGCGCGGGTCGCCCTGCGAGGTGAGCCAGTCGGCATAGACGCTGCGCGCATCGAGATCGTGGGGATGCTCGTAGATGCGCTCGAGGAGCTCGGCGCCGCGATCGATCGGGCGCGGGATCGCGCGCCCGCGTGCGATCAACGCGTCGATCTTCGCCTGCTGCGCGGGCGTGAGCTCCGGCGCTGGTGGGATCGCTTGCGCGACCTTCGCGATCGCGGCGACGGTGCGGGCGCGCAGCGTGCCGACGTCGAACGGCGACGCCGCGCGATCGTGGGCGAGCCAGGCGATGCGCTCGTGGATCGTGGTGGTGCGCGGATCGGCGATCGCGGCGAGCAGCGCGAACAAAGCGTTCCAGAAGCCGAGCGACGAGCTCTTCACGAACGCGGCCGAGGGTGGGTTCGCGAGCACCGCTTCGAGACCGGCCGCGATGCGTGGGTCGGCGGGACGCGTCGCGAGCTGTACCAATCGCTGGTTCGCGTGAGTCAGGTTGCCGTTGCCGAGTGTCGCGACGAGCCGGTCGACATCGAGCGGATCGTTCGCGACGACAACCGCGATCCATGCCGCCTGGAGCGCGCGCTGCGAGGTGCCGGTGATCGGCGGTCGCGGGTTCGTCGTGGAGAGCTGCGCGATCGCGGAGGCCAGCTCGTCGGAGCGCGTCTCGCGCCAGAGCGCGAGCATCTCCTCGAGGAGGGCTTTCACTTCGTGGTCCGCGGGAACACCACGACGAACGAGCGCTCGCCGCGCTGCCAGACCCGGAACTTCTTCGCATC
>JAEYYY010000264.1 GCA_023430775.1 Pseudomonadota bacterium | reverse complement strand
TGGTACGCCGACGCCGGCTTCATCGTGGTGCGCAGCGATAACCGGGGCACGCCGGATCGCGGTCGCGCCTGGGAGCGCGCGATCCTCGAGGACCTCGTGACCGTACCGATGGAGGACCAGGTCGCCGCGCTACAAGCCGTCGGCAAGCGCTACAGCGAGCTCGATCTGTCGCGCGTCGGCATCGTCGGCTGGTCGTTCGGTGGCTACATGGCGGCGATGGGCGTGTTGCTCCGCCCCGACGTCTTCAAGGCCGCCGTCGCCGGTGCGCCGGTCACCGACTGGGCGCTCTACGACACCGCCTATACCGAGCGCTACATGAAGACGCCCGAGCAGAACCCCGACGGCTACAAGCGCGGCAGCGCGATGACGTACGCCTCGAAGCTCGAGCGCCCGCTGCTCCTGATCCACGGCATCACCGACGACAACGTCCACTTCGCGCACACGCTCGCGCTGATCGAGGCGCTCTACGTCGAGGGCAAGTACGCCGAGGTGATCACGCTGTCGGCGACGCACATGCTCCCCGATCCGAAGCTCAACCTCGCGCGCGAGCTCGTCCAGATCCGATTCTTCCGCGAGCACCTCGGCCCACCGACGTGATCCTGCATCGCGACGAGCGGTGTGTCGTCGTCGACAAGCCGTCGGGTGTGGCGACGCATCGCGGCTGGGATGACTCGGACGATGCGCTGCTCCAGCGCGTGCGCGATGCCGTCGACAAGTACGTCTATCCGGTCCATCGCCTCGATCGCGGTGCCTCGGGCATCGTGCTGTTCGCGCTCGACAAGGAGGCCGCCGCGGCGTTCTCCGCCGCGTGGGATCGCGCGGACAAGGTCTACCTCTGCCTGACGCGCGGCCATCCGAAGGATCAGACGATCGATCACGCGATCCCGAAGGGGCCGGGCGAGGAGCGCGTTCCGGCGGTCACCGACGTGCGCTGCCTCGAGACGTTCGGGCGCTATGCGCTCGTCGAGGCGCGGCCGCGCACCGGGCGGTTGCACCAGATCCGGCGCCACCTCAAGCACATCTCGTGTCCGCTGATCGGCGACGTGCGCTACGGCAAGGGCGAGCACAACCGGATCTTCCGCACCGAGCATCATCTCCATCGCCTCGCGCTGCACTGCACGTCGCTGCGCGTCGCCCACCCCGCCGGCAGCGAGCTGGCGGTCAGCTGCCCGCTCCCCGACGATCTCGCGCAGGCGATCGAGAGCTGTCGCTCAGTGCATGCCGGTGTACGTGATCAGCAGGAGTAGCGCATCGAGACCGGCGCCGATGCCGAGCAACTCCTTGCAGCCATCGAAGGCATCGCACTTCGCGGCGCCGACGGCCATCGCCGTGCCGGCGGCGAGCAGCACGATCCGCGCCTTGTTGATCTCGGAGATGTCCTCCTCCTCGCCCTTGAAGCCCTTCGGCTGCGGGATGTGGTCGCTGAGCACGAAGCGCTGATCGCGCATCAACGCGACCGTGCAGTCGGTGTCCTCCTCCATCGAGTTGCCGTAGCAACCGGCGACCACCTCGCGGACGTGAAAGATCTGATCGCGCGAGCGATCGATCAGGTAGTGCTCGAGGCGAACCTCGACCGGCTGGTGATTCGATGACTGAACGACGACGCGTCCCTGCTCGCGCAGCTCGCTCGCCCGGGCATACAGCTCGTTGCCGCCGATCGTCGCCTGCTTCGGCGCACCGGCACAGCCAACGACGAGGAGCGCGATCGCGACCAGGAGTTGCTTCATGTCGCCCGTGTTTACGCACCGACCGGGTGAGGCCCCCGTGGCGGCCGCGTGAACCAGGCGTGAACACAGCCTTCTCGACCACTTGCAGATCGGGGACAGGATCTTGTTCGACCTGCGCGACCTCGGCGGTGCACGGTCGTCTGGATCGACGTGACGTGAGAGATGCCGGATACGAAGTGGTGCTCCTCGGTGCGAGCGCTTCGTATCCGCGCACTCTCGCGCCGGTCACCCGGCTCAGCGCCGGCGGTGCATCTCGAACGTGCGCTTGTCGAGCGGCGCCGGTGCGATGCGCGTCTCGGCGTCGGGCGTCGTCGCCTGCGGCAGTGCGACGCGAACGGCCTCGAGGTGCTCGACCGGCTGCGAGCCGCGTGCGAGCTGCGGCTCGGGCTCGGCGAGCTGCGAGAACAGGATCGACTCGCCATCGACCTCGGTGGTCGGCGGGCCCCAGTAGTTGAGCCCCGACGGCTCGATCGGCGCCAGCATCACGGCGCCCGCAGCCTCGGGGAACGCCGGGAACGTCAGCGGATACGTCGCGGGCATCTGCGGCAACCGCGCGGACGAGTTCTCGAGCACGAACGACTGCGGTCCACCGACACGCGCGAGCTCTGGTTGCAGCGGCACCGCGACCGGCGTGCCGACGGGCGGGAACGGCATCGGCGGCAGAGGCGCCTGCATCGCTGGCGCAGACGCATACTGCATCGCGGCGTATGGCTGTGGCGCCGGCGGCCGAGCCGGCGCCGATCCGAGATGCATTGCCGGCGCGGGCGCGAAGTGCGTCGTCGCGCTGGCGTCCTGCGCGAGGCGCGTCTGCGCGAGATGCGAGGCCACGGTCGGCATCGCGTATGTTGCGACGGGCGGCGCGAATGAGTGCGGATGCGGCGCGACGGGCGGCTGTGGGAGCGCGTGCGGTAGCGCGACGAACGGCTGCGGGTTCGCGATCGGCGGCTGCGGCGTGCCCTCGGCGAGACGCGCACGACGCGCGTTCGGCGCCGGCGCCATGAATGCCTGCAACGCGGGCGCGTGATGCGGCGCCTGTTGCCCGACGAACGGCGCGATGGCAGGTGCGTGATGCGGCGGCGAAACCTGATCCCACGGCAACACCGTCGGGTGCCACGACCCGCGAGGCGCCTGGTTCGGCTGCTGCGGCAGCGACGGCAACGGTTCGACAGGCTGCGCGACCTGGTACGCCTGTGCGTCGGGCCGAGACACTCTCTCCGCGTGTTGCGCGAGTTGCTGCTGCACCTGCGCCGCCTGGAGCGCGGCGTGCGGAGGAATCACGAGAGCCGGTTGCGAGCCCTGTCGTGCCGGCATCGGCGCCGACGGCGGAGCGATCGTGGCGACGGGCGCGACCTCCTGTTGCGACGGGCGCATCCCGTACGCAGCGAGATCCGCTTCCGAGTAGTGGCGATACGCAGGCGTTGCCGGGCGAACGGACTGTGCCGTCGCGAGCGACGGCAAGGGCTGCGCGACATTCGGCACCGCCGGGAACGGCTGCGCGCTCGGCGCGACGGGCGCGGCCGCGTACGGCTGCGAGCTCGGCGCCACCAACGGCTGCGCGCTCGGCGCGACCTGCTCGATCACGAACGGCGCGCTACCGGGGCGCGACGGGCGCACCATCTCGGGCTCGATCGCCGTCGGCATGATCGCCGGCCCGCGCTCCCACGCGGCGACGTTGAGCCCGGCGAGCTTCGGATCGACCGCCGACATGCCGAACTGCGTGCGCCGATCCGCGAGCAGCTGACGACGGCGGCGCGCATTGCGACGACCGTGGATCATCAGGCCGAGAACCAGCAGACCGATGCCGACGCCACCGCCGATCTGGACCTCTTGCTGCTCCCACCACTCCTCGCCGACCTCCTCGCTCGCCACGTTCGTGCTCGCGAACGTGGTCGGCGTCGATGCGCTGCCCGCAGCAGCGACGCCACTCTTGATCACCTTGCCGACGCCCGACGTCGCGTCGACCTCGGCCTTCAGCAGCTCGACCTTCGTCGGCTCGACGTCCTTGTAGGGATCCTCCGGCACCATCTCGGCAACCGCGGTCCCCGTCAACGAAGCGAGCACGATGAGGCAACTGGCAGCGTCGCGCACTTTCAGCACAACACCCGACCCTGCCCGACCATTCGATCCATTCCGTCCTGCAACCCCTCGGGGACCCTCAGTTGACGCGAGGCGACAAGCCCATCGTGATCCAGCAATAGAGGTCAGAGGATCAGTCGTCGCGCGAGTCGCAAACACTCTTGAAGCGACCGTTTCGAGTGTTGCCGCGCAGATCCACGAAAGTGCGGTTTTCGTGACACCGCAGGGGAAGGTCCGCGCGACCACCATCCGCACGCGTCGTCTGGATCGACATGCGCCGCATCGCCATCCCTCTGCTCGTCACCCTGTCACTCGCCGCGTGCTCGAAGGCGAAGAACAAGGAGCTGTGCCAGACGGCCGCCGATCGCTACACCACCTGCGTGAAGAAGATGCTCGGCGACGAGATGTACGAGATCGTGAAGGCCAAGGAGCGCGAGGGTGTCGAGCAGTGCGCCGGCGACGACAGGACCGTCGCGATGTACGAGAAGTGCTTGAAGGAGACCGACTGCGAGAAGTTCCAGAGCTGCTTGCTCGAGTACGCCGCGGCGAACGGACCGTGAAGCCCGCCGACATCGCTTGCGAGCTGCTCGGCGTGCCCGGACCAGCCGGACAGAGGTCGAGCCAGGATCAATCAGGCGTCGTGGAGATCCTTGCCGAGCTCGTTCCAGAACTCGTCGCTCATCAAGTAGAACGCCCAGAACCGCTCGATCGGCGAGACACCACGGCGCTCCTGCCAGAGCACGAGGTCGTCGAACTCCCCCTCGTACCAGCCCCACAGAAAGCGCGCCCGGTAGACGTCTAGATTGCGCCGGCGCAGCTCCTCGATCGCCTCGTCGACCTCGAGCTCGTCGAATTCGTCGATCATGTCCGTGGTCTCGTCGATGACATCGGCGAGGTACTGCAGGCCCTTCTTCGTCAGGTCCCAGATCGGCTTCTTCTTGTGGACGGCGATCATGTCGTCGACCGCGAGCTGCTGCAGCGTCTCGTCGATCGGCGACAGCTCGGATGGCAGCACGACGGGAAACTCCATCCCGCCATCCTCCGGCTTGAGGTCCATCTTCTTCAGCAAGTAGATCGAGGCGTAGGTGTGCTTCTTGTCGTCGTCGATCGCGGTGCCGGGCCGCTTGATCAGCTCGTTGCTCACGGACGGAAGAGTGCACCAGGTTTCGGCGGTCAGCCGCACGTGCGCGACCCGATCCGCAGGGTCGAGCCACGACGCGACATCCCCCAGCCCGTAGTGGATCGTGGCGGGCGCCGGCATCCGCAGCTTCGCGCGATGCGGATTGCAGGCGACCAGCACGACCGTCTCGACCGGCGGCAGCTTCGGCAGCCAGACCTCGAGGAACCTCGAGAGCAACACGCGGACGTTGCCGTCGGGGAGCTCGAACGCGAGATCGATGTCGCCGGCGAGTTGCTCGGCGTCATCGGCCGCGTGCACCGCCACGATCAGCGCGTTGTCGAGAGCGCGCGTCGTGCCGTCATCGAGATAGACCCGCGATGCACGCGCCCAACCGAAGCCGGCGTAGTCGCGCGAGGGAGCGTCGCGATCCTCGTCGAGGTGCAACAGCTCGAGGAGCGGCCGCTCGTGGAACGGCAGCTCCGCGATCGATTCGATCAAGCGGCCAGACGACGGGTCGCCGAGACGCCGCCGAAGAAGCCACCTCCGCGCGAACGCGGCACCGACGTCGGCCGGCTGGTGGGGCGAGCGCCGCCACCGTAGCTACGGCCGGTGCGCGACGTCTTGCTGAAGCGCTCCGGGTTGGACGCGCGATACGACGAGCGGTGGCTCGAGATCGAGGACGCGCGCGCCGCGCTGGTGGCGTACGGCGTGGTGTAGACCGGGACGTAGCGCGGCGAGAACGCGCTCGAGATCATCGAGCCGAGGATCATGCCCGAGACGAGCGACATCACCGGCGAGTGATAGCCGGCGTAGTGGCCGTAGCCCTGCGTCTGATACTCGCCGGCGCCTTCACCGGTGATCGTGCGCTTGATCGTGAAGATCTTCTCGCCCTCGTCGACGGCGCCCGACTTGTTCTTGTCGAAGAAGCCGGTGACGATCTGGTTCTTCGCGTCGTCGTCCTTGACGTGGATGCTGATGATCTCGTCGCCCTCGTAGATCTCGTTGATCTTCTTCTCGAGGTCTTCGGGGCCCTCGGCCGTCTTGTAGGCCTCGTTCACCTTGTCCCAGTCGATCTCGACGTTGGTGTTCTCGGTGGTGGCCCACCGATCGACACCACCGCGCTCCGAGCAAGCAGCGAGGCTACCTGCGAGCGATACGGAGAGGAACGCGGCCAGAAACTTCGACTTGGACATGATGGGCGAACCGTAGTGGCCACATGCTCCCACGTCAAGGCTCGGCAACTGGGGAGGCGCCAGTTATTTCAGGCGACTAGCTCGTCATCGAGGTCGTGGATCGACGCATCGAGCACCGCCCAGATGATCGCGGCGGTGACGGTCGCGACCGCGTCCTGCTCGAGCGGCGTCAGCACTACCGGTAACTCTTCGATCTGGTCGCGGATCGATCGGACCATCGCGCGATCGCAGTGACCCTGGCGAACCGCTGCCAGCCCTTTGGTCAGCGCGCGATGATCGAGCCGCAGGTCGGCGAGCGGCGTGCTGCCACCGAGCACGCGCGTCGCGAGCTCGAGGCCTGCCGCGAAGGCATCGCCATCGCGAAAACCGGCGAACCCTCCGAGCTCGCGCTCGAGGAACTTGATGACCGCGGGTTGGCGGATCGCGAGCCAGCTGGCGTCACTCCGTGCTGACTGGATGGGCTGGGCATCGAGCATGCCTCGACGGTAATCAGGGCGGGATCTCGCGGTCCAGTTTTTGAGCTATACACGCCGGATGTCTCGCGCTGCGTTCATCGTCGACGGTATTCGCTCTCCTTTCGGTCG
>JAEYYY010000244.1 GCA_023430775.1 Pseudomonadota bacterium | reverse complement strand
ACCTGGAACGGCGTCCACGACCAGCAGCGGATGGTGTTGCACCTGGTCTTCGACTCCACCCAGGTCGACTCGGCGACGCGCATCGAGCTGTTCAAGAACGGTGCGCTGGTGCCCAAGACGACGAGCTCGCCACCTGCGCAGGGGCAGCAGGTCGGGCTCGGTGGAAGCGACGACCTGGTGATCGGAAATCGTCAGCAGGCGGACCGATCGATCCAGGGGACGATCTTCTACGTCGCGTACTACAACGTCGCCCTGAGCTCCGAGGAGATCTCGACCAACGCCCAGCACCTGATCGTCGACGACGATCAGTGACGGCGGAAGTCGCGAGCGAGCAGGCCGAACACGAGGCTGTCACACGGCTCGTCGTTGACCAGCCAGCGCTCCTTCATCAGGCCCTCGCGCGCGAACCCGAACTGCTCGACCAGCGCGATCGATGCGGCGTTGCGCGGATCGATGTCGGCCTCGAAGCGGCGCAGCGCCAGCTCCTCGAAGCCGTAGGCCAGCACGCGGGCGACGGCTTCGCGAGCGAGTCCCTGGCCCCAGCGTGCGCGGTGTAGCGAGTAGCCGATCTCGGCGCGGCGCTGCTCGCGGTTCCACGCGAAGATCGTGGCGGTGCCGATCATCGCGTCGGTGGCGCGATCGGCGATCGCCCATGGCAACATCGTCGCGTCGGGCGCGAGCGGTTCGAGCGTCGGCGCGAGGTACGCCTCGGCCTGCGCGAGCTCGGTCCATGCTGGAAAGCTCCAGTAGCGCGCGACTTGCGGATCGCCGAACAGCGCGAACATCGCGTGGCTGTCGTCGGCGCGGAATGGCCGGAGGCGAACGCGCTCGCATTCGAGGATCGGCAGCACGCGCGCAGCCTAGCGTACGCGGCGGTGCAGGCACTTATTCCGCCGTGATTTCCGTGCGCCACCTGTGGTGGAGGCGCTACGCGCGGTCGCCCGCTCGTCCCACGCTCCGCGCTGTTAGCGCGGGTCCACGCGTTGCAAAACCCGTCGCCGTGACGCGAGCCCTCCTGCTGTCGCTGCTGATGACCGGATGTGTGACCACGAAGGGGCGCGTCAACGTCACCGCCACGACCGGCGCGTGGGGCGGTGCCCTGATCGTCGGTGGTGCGGCGATCGGGGCAGGGCAGTGCGAGCCGACCCCGGAGCAGTGCGATCGTGTCGAGCGCGGCGATCCGGTGTTCGCGGGCGGGATGGTGATCGCCGGCGCGGCGCTGATCGCGCTCGCCGTGCTGTTCCATCAGGCCGAGTGATCGTTCACTGCGCGAACGGGCCGCTCGGCGGCACGCACAGCGTGGTGACCGGATGCTGCGAGAGCAGCGCGTCGGACGTGCAGAGGTTGCCGTGGCTGCCACCGGGGACGTTCGAGAACGTGGCGAAGTCGGTGCCACCACACATCCCGCGGTTGGTGTGCCACGCCGCGAAGTGGAGGCGGGTCTCGGTGGTGCGCGGCAGGTCGGCGAAGCCGATCGCGATCGCGAGTCGCCCGGCCTCGTCGAACGTCGGCAGGCGCAGCGCCTTGCTCGCGCAGGTTGCCTCGGCATCCGCGAAGCGCATGACACCGACGGAGCTGAACCGCAGCGGCACGACTCGGCCGCTGGCTGCGTAGTCGGCGAGCGCGGCCTCGGCGGCCCGCGTCTGCGGCAGCGAATCGACCGTGTCGGGCTTCGCGCAGGTGTCGATGCCACCCTCGAGGGCCGAGGCCCAGCAGCGAGCGATCTCGTCGTGCAGCTCGGCGGCCGGGCTGCCGGCGCGCTCGGCATCGAAGGTGTCGCGGAAGCGGGTCGCCGTCGCGGTCAGCTCGTCGACGGTGAACACCGGCGCGGCGGGCGCGGCGATGCCGTAGGTGGCCTTGCGCGTGGCGGACGCGGCGAGGAACGGCGCGATCTCGTCGTTGACGATCGCATCCATCCGCGCGGCGTTGCGCGAGAGCGCGCGGAGGTGGCGGTTCGCGGCGTCGACCAGGTGGCGCATCGTCTCGTACGGCGAGCCCGGGCCGCCGATCGGCGCGTTGGTGGCGCGCGCGTACGGCCGCAGATCGATGCGGACCGGAACGGCGTTGCGGACCGCGTTGTTCTCGTAGCCGGGACGCTCGCCGCTGCACGTCGCGAGCCCCATGCCGCCATCGCGGCAGGCGTCGGCGTTGAGCGATTCGAGCATCGCCGCGCGCACCCTGTCGATCTTGTCGAACGTCATCGCATCGAGCCCGGTGGTGAGCAGCGACGAGATCACGCCGGTGGTGCCACCGTCGGTGAGAAACCCGCGATCGAGCACCGAGACCTCGACCGTGATGTCCTCGCGCTTCGCGAGTTGCTCGAGCTTGCCCTTCACGGTGGCATCGACACCGAGCGTGGCGGTGCCGCCTTGCAGCGCGAGGTCGGCGTTGATCGTGCGCGCGGCATCCTCGGTCTGCGCGTCGAGCCGGATCATCACGAACAGCTGCGCCTCGTGCTCGACGCCGTTGATGTAGAAGTTGCCGCAGCGGTGGAGAAAGGACCGCGGGTCGTTGATCAGCATCTCGCCCGCCTCCGGGGTCAGCTTGATCTGCCGCCGGTTGGTGACGCGATAGCTGGCGCGCGCGCTGACCAGCAGGTGCGTCGACGTGCCGGTCTGCTTGAAGCTGTCGAGGAAGCTCGCGGTGGCCGCGCCGGAGGCAGCGCCGTACTTGATCTTGAGGCCGACATCGATGCCGAGCGTCTGTGCGAGCTCTTCCTTCTCCTTGACGAAGCGCAGCTCGAATAGCTTCTCGATCGCGCCGATCTGGAACGCCGGTCCCGAGCCGGAGGTCTCGAGGCAGGGACCGCTGGTGGTATCGAGCAACGCGTGGAAGCCATCGAGCACCCGCACCTCGGGCGCGTGGGTGGCGACGATGCCGCCGGAATTGGGATCGTCGGCCTTGCCGGGATCGGACCAGTCATCGAGGGGCTCATCGGCCGTCACGCACGCACACGCTAGGACTCCCAGGGCGATGGTTGCTCGCATTGGATCTCTGCGACAGCAAGCGACATTCCAGCGAAGCTCGCGCAACACCGGATCATTCGCGGCAACCGGCCTGCGCGCGTCGTGCAACGCCGTGCACGATGTCGCGCGAATGCCGCGGTGCGTGGCGGATCGAGCCGCCGGCTACCCACGACGCCTCGCGCGTGGCTACGGCGTCGCGGCGGGCTTCCACTTCTTCGCGCCCAGCACCTCGGCGCCCCTCGCGACGAAGGGCTGCTTCTCCGTCAGGATCGCCTTCGCGTGGCGCTTGTCGCAGCTCGCGTCGGGCTTCACCTCGTACTCGTGACCGTCGTGCGGGTTCTCCCACCAGCACAGGCCGCCGAGTGTCTTGGTGGCGACAACCGCCTTCCCTGCCGTCAACGTGCCGCCGACGACACCGCGGATCACGGTGCCCTCGGGCGTCGGCGCGACACCGAACAGCGACAGGTACCGGCCGTGTGGCTCGCGATCGGGAAACAAGGTGGCGACCTCGCCGGCCATCCGGCCATCGGCGAGCGCCAGCGCGCGAACCACCAGCCCGCGCTGCAGCGGATCGTCGGGGCGCGTGGTGAACCACACCTGCGAGGCGGTGGTGCCGACCAGCGACCACGGCCAGATCTGCTTGGTCGTCCATCGCGGGACCCCGCGAGCATCGAGGCGAGACACGCTCGACTCCCAGTCGAGGACGATCATGCCGCCGTCGGGGAGCGGCGCGTACGTGTGGACCTCGCCGATGTCGTTCAACCGCGGGGCGCCGCACCTCATCTGGTAGTCGCAGACGATCGTGTTGCCCGTCGTCGAGACCAGCAGCAGGTGATCGCGCCCGGCGGTCGCGAAGCGCGGGTCCACCGCCGGACCGGAGCTCGCGTAACGCACGAGCTCGTGCATGGTGCCCGCGGTGTTGTCGAGCCGGATGATCGCCGCGAGCGAGTTGCCGAGCGCCACGCCACCGACGGTGCTGGTCGGGTCGGAGTTGCCATGGACGACCGCCAGGATCGCGTTGCCATCGATCGCGACGGCGACGACGCCGACCCGCTCGGACACGGGATACCGGTGCACCTCGGTGCCACGGCGGGTGACCACGATCGCGCGATCGCGAGTCGAGAACAGCGCCACGGTATCGCCCTCGATCGCCAGCGCGGGGCCTTCCGGTGGCATCCCGACCGAGACCTCGGTGCGATCGGGTTCGGCGCAGGCCGCGACATCGACGCGCTCGCCGCCCTGCCACGGTCGCCGCGTCAGCCGCTTGCCATCGCAGCGGACTTCCCACGCGACACCGGATCGGTCGTAGAGCAGCCGTCCCGGCATCGCATCCTCGATGGCCAGCGTGGCGGCAGGGCGCGGCCGGACGGGCGCGGAGCTCGGCGGCGCGCTCGACGACCAGCAGCCGACCAGCGTGAGGCAGGGGAGGAGGCGACGCATGTCTCGCGCAGACACTACGTCCGGCGCCGCGTTTCGTGCGGAAAACCTTTGGTACCGTCGTGGCGATGCCCGACACCACGATCGCTTGCGTGAAGTGCAACGCCGAGCTGGAGAAGTCCATCGTGTACGACGTCGAGGTCGACGTCTGCCGCGAGTGCGGCGGCATCTGGCTCGATCGCGGCGAGATCGCGGCGCTCGCGGCGTATCGCGACTCGGTGCTCTCCGAGCTGCGCGAGATCAGCGGGACCGCCATGGCGAAGGAAGCCAGACCTGCGAGGAAGCTGCGCTGCCCGGCGTGCCCCGGCACCCTCGAGGAGAAGCAGCTCGGTGCGGTGCGCGTCGACTTCTGTCCACGCTGCCAGGGCTTCCACCTCGATCGCGGCGAGCTCGATCACGCGGTGCAAGCGGCGCGATCGCGCGGCGCCAGTGCCCGCCACGTCCTCGCGATCGCGGCCAAGGACCTCGCGTGATGCGGTCCTGGCTCCTCGGGTTGTGCCTGCTCGGGATGGTCGAGACGGCAATGGCCGACAAGCTGCGCGTCATCGTGCTCGAGGTTCATCACGAGGCCGACGGCAAGCGCTATCCGACGCCCGTCGACGAGCGCTACGAGCTGGAAGGCGACGTGCTGCACTACAGCGCGTACTTCGGGAACATGCCGATCGACATCAACCACAACGACTCGATCGACTGGAAAACCGGCGAGGCGGGCAAGAAGGTGCACGCCGCATTCGCGCGCGTCAGCAACCAGCTCGACAAGCTGCCCGCCGATCGCAAGGGCATCTATGTCGTCGGCTTCGAGCGCGGCGACAGTCGCGCCATCGCCAACCGGAAAGGCAAGGCCTGGGCGGCGGTCGATCCTGCGTTTCGGGCGATGATCGCGGCGTTCGAGAAGGCCACCGGTCGACCGCTCAAGGCGCAGGACCTCCCGCAGACCCCGCGCCGACCGTAGGCGGGTCAGCGGGTCTTCAGCTTCGTCCGGCAGTCGGCGATCTTCTGCTCGTGGGCCTTCAGCTCGCTCGTGTACTGCTCGCCGGGTTGCTTCGCGAGGGTCGACGTCAGCATGTCGTCGATCAGCTCGTCGACCTTGACGCCGACCGCCTTCGCGCACGGCAGGTCAGGGCACGCGCAGAGCTCGTCGGCGAGCTGCTTCATCTCCCGGAGCTGACCGGCGCCTTGCCCCGCCGCGTCGGCCCGGAACAGCGCCTGCTGGCACTGGTCGATCTCCGCCAGCAGCCGGTTGTTGCGGCGGTCGTGCGCCTCACCCTTCGGTTCCCTGGAGAGCCGGTAGAGGCGCTTGTTCAGATAGTCATCGATCTTCACCTGCTCCTCGCGGGCGCACGCCGCGTCGGCGCACGCACACGTGCGGTCCTTGTGCTCCTCCAGCGTGTCGAGCGACCTGTCCCAGGCGTCCTTGCCACACCCGAACAGCAGGGCCGCAACCACCACGACGTGACGCATGCCCGCACGATACCCCCGCGATCTCGCTCCGGCCGCGAAGGCGTGTAACGATCGGCAGGTGCGGCTCGTCGTGCTGGTCCTGCTCGCCGGTTGCCGGCTCGGGTTCGACGAGCTGCGCACCGCCCCGGATGCACCGGGTGACGCCGCACCGGTGGCGTGCCCGCAGCATCCGTGCAGCGCGCCGGGCATCTATCGCTCGGTGGGGCCGGGCAACGTGTCGGCGCTCGTGCGCAGCACGCCGCTCGCGCCGAACACGCTCGTCATCGCGGGGACGACCGCCACGTTCTCGACGCCGCTCCCCGATCAGGTCGGCCTCGGCGATGTCATCGAGTACGACTCCGATGGTGACGACAACGTCGACGCGCTCGCGTTCATCACCGAGCGCGTGTCGTCGACCGAGTACTTCGTCGCGGCGGAGCTCGGCGGTCCGCCGGCGGCGGGCACCAGCACGCGATGGGCGATGTTTCGTGCGTACACGTCGCTGGCCTCGGCGATGATCGGCGAGACGAATCCCGCCGTCGCCAAGGCGTTCGATGGCTGGGGGATCGCCCCGCACGACGTGGCGGCGCTCGGCGTGCCGTGGCACGTCGCGTGTTACGCGGACGCGATCGACAACCGGATCGTGCGGCTCGACAACTGGATCACGTCGGCGACCGCGTTCGTCCGGATCTTCACGCCGCGCGAGAGCTACGAGGTCGGCATCAGCCAGCGCCACGCGGGACGCTGGAGCGATGCCGCGTACTCGCTCCAGCCACCGTCGACCACGATCGATCTCGCGATCTCGATCGGCGACGCGTTCGCGCGCATCGAGGGGCTGCAGATCTTCGTCGACTCCGATGACTCGCCCGGCGATCTGCCGTACGCCATCGACCTTCACGGGACGGCGGCGTTCGAGTTCCACGTCAGCGAATCGATCCTGCGTGGCAACAACACCCCGACGCCGAACACGTCGATCCAGCGTGGCATCAAGGTCGACGCGTCGAACAGCGCGCGGCAGACGCTGTACGCCTACAACAACGTGATCTACGACCTCGGCGGCGGGCTCGACGTTCGCGGCATCGAATCGACCGGCAACGGCAGTACGATCTACAGCTACAACAACACGTTCGTGAACCTCCACCCCGCGATCCTCGGCAACGATCCGAGCGACATCGCCATCATCCGCAACACGCTCGCGATCGCCTGCGCGTCCCCGTGCCTCGGCGGTGTGGGCACGATCTCCGGATCGAACAATGTCGGCTTCGAGTTCGACGACTACGCGATCGGTGTCGCGCCGGCCAGCGACGCGATCGCCGACTACTTCGTCGGCGGCGACGACTTTCACCTCGGAGCCGGGCCCGGTGCCGGCGAGCTCGTCGACCGCGGGGCCGATCTGTCGGCCGACCCCGAGCTGCCGTTCGCGCACGACATCGACCGCGCCCCGCGCACGGCCGCGTGGGACATCGGCGCCGACGAGCGCTGACGACTGCGAGATCTTCCGCTCTCCGCGGCACGCTGATCGCATCGCGATCGAGCATGACCGCGCGGATCAAGACAGGCACCGCAGCGTGGGCCGATCGCCGGCTGGTCGAGACCGGCTGGTATCCCGCGCACGTGCGCAGCGCCGAGGCCAAGCTGCGCTATTACGCCTCGCAGTTCCCGCTCGTCGAGAACGACTCGACGTACTGGGCATTTCCCGATGCCGCGCGGGTCGCGAAGTGGGCCGAGCGAACGCCCGATCGCTTCACGATGAACATCAAGGCCCACGCGCTGCTGACGCAGCACTACGCGAACCCGCGATCGCTGCCGCGCGACCTGCGTGAATCGCTGCCGCGCGAGATCCAGAGCAAGGCGCGCGTCTATCCAAAGGATCTCGGACCCGAGGTGATGCACGAGCTCGAGGCGCGGTTTCTCGCCGCGCTCGCTCCGCTGGTCGAGGCCGACAAGCTGGGCGTCGTGCTGTTCCAGTACCCGGTGTGGTTTCCGATCTCGCACGCGAACAAGGCGGAGCTCCACCGCATCCGCGAGCGATTCGCCGATCTGCGCGTGGCCATCGAGCTGCGCAACGAGACCTGGATGACCGAGGACAACCGTCGCGAGACGCTCGACTTCCTCGAGGGCGAGGATCTGATCTACGTCTGCGTCGACGAGCCGCAGGGCTTCGTCGCGTCGCTGCCGCCGGTGGTCGCGGCGACGAGCGACCTCGCCGTGGTCCGCATGCACGGC
>JAEYYY010000221.1 GCA_023430775.1 Pseudomonadota bacterium | reverse complement strand
TGGGCGCTCGACGAGGGGAGCGCCGCCGCATTGCCGATCACGCGGGCCATCGCGGCGTTGCGCTCCTGGTAGTCGTGGCCGATCGCGACGATGTGACCGGCGAGCTCGCCGGCACACACGCCGGCGGTGCAGATGCCGCTCGCGCAGACGTGGCCGCAGCTGCCGCAATCGGTCGGGCTGGTCATCACGTCGGTGCAGGTGCCATCGCAGACCTTCGACGGCGCGGCGCACGCCGGACCATCCGGCGGCACCGGCGCATCGACACCCGCGTCGGGCGGCGGCGCATCGGTGGTCGGCGCATCGACACCCGCGTCGGGCGGCGTGCCGTCGGGCGTCGTGCCGTCGGGCACCGATCCGTCCGGCACCGATCCGTCCGGCGTCGTGCTATCGGGCACCGATCCGTCCGGCGTCGTGCCGTCGGGCAGCAGCGTGCCGTCGGGCGGCAGCGTGCCGGCGTCGGTGTCGATCGAGACGCGCTCGACGCAGTTGCCGCCCTGGAGCATGTAGCCGTCGGCGCACGGATCGTCGACGAGCGAGCTGCATGCGGTCAGCGCGATCGCGACGAGCGCGACATGCACCGCACCGAACGTCGCCGCGTCGCGGTCGTGCATCACGCGTTGCTTGCCGCGGCGCGAGGGGCGGATCGCGGAGAGCATCTGGATCATCGCCTGGCGCCAGCTGCGCGACGCCTCGATCATGGAGTCGTCGATCTCGATGACATCGGTCACCCGCCGCACCGGCACCTCGACCACGATCATTCGGTCCTCGACCTCGATGACCGAGTCCCTGCCCCGGCGCCGTGCCGGAACGTCGACGACGAGCGAGCGCGGCTGACCACGACCCTCGCGGCGGCTCACGGCGTCACCGTCCCGAGCTGGGCCGACACCTTCGCGGCGACGTGGCGATCGATGACGAACTCGACCCGGCGGTTGCGCTCGTGCGCACCTTCGCTCGAGGCGGCATCGCGCGGCCGGGTGCGGCCGTAGCCGACGACCGTGATCGTATCCTCGGCGACGCCGAGCTTGACCATCACCGCGCGAACGCGGCGAGCGCGCTCCTCGCTG
Source organism: Pseudomonadota bacterium (assembly GCA_023430775.1). GTDB lineage: Bacteria > Myxococcota_A > Polyangia > Haliangiales > Haliangiaceae > JABFXX01. The sequence goes on along the minus strand of JAEYYY010000221.1, from coordinate 5,450 downwards.
AGCCACTGGTTGTACTCGTCGGTCCCGCGCACGTCGGCGTGGCCCTCGATGGTGATGCGCATCCACTCCGGGTGGTCTCGCCACACCTCGACGAGCCGGGCGAGCACCTCGCGACCGCCCGACCGGACGCGGGCGCGCGCGAACGCGAACAGCACGCGCTCCTCGAGAACGATGCGATCGTCCTGGATGACGATGTCCTCGGCGAGCTCGACCGGCGTCGCCGGGCAGCCCTGCGCGTCGACCGTGCAGCCGGCCTCCTGCTCGACGACGCGATCGTGATCGCGGTGAACCTCGACCGCCGCGACCGCCTCGACCCGCTCGACCGTCACCGGTGCGGCGACCCGCGCCTTGCGCTGGCGACCGAACCGCACGTCGACGCCGAACAGCGCGAGGTCGGCACTGCCGAACGCGTGCATGCTGTCGTTGGAGACCACGCGCACGTAGCGCGCGCTCGGTCCGATATCGAGCTTGCCGATCGCCATCGACCAGCCGACACCCGCCTCGACGGCCGGCACCAGGTCGTCACCGGTGATGCCGCCGCCGGCCGCGAATTCCGCCCACAGGCGACCGCCGAACCGCACCGCGAGGCTCGCGGTCGTCAGCCCGCCGACACCCGGGTCGGCGAGGTTGGCTCCCGGCGACGGTCCATCGCGCAGGATGCCGCCGCGCAGGCGGACGCCGATCGCGAAGCGATTCTCGATGTAGGCACCGACCGCCGGCATCACGCCCGGTCGGAACGCACCGGCCTGGGCATCGCTGGTGGCGATCGAGATCGGAGCCTCGACGACGAGCCAGCCATCGGCGTGTGCGACACCCGATGCCAGCGCGAGGCCCGTCAGGGAACAAAGAACACGGAACATGCCCCTCGACTCGGCCACCGCGCGCCACCGTCGAGGCCTGGCACGCGGCTCGCGTCGGCTGCGAGCGTTCCCGAGGGCCGTGCAACGCGGGACTCGATGGTGCGCGGATCCGGTCGACCCAGCGCTCTGACAGCCGTCCAAGGTTTGCTAGCGTCCGGGTCATGGCCGAACCGAAGCAGAAGAACCTCCTCGGTCAGCCGATCGAGCCGTGCTCGATGGAGCCGCGCACGGGCTTCTTTCGCACCGGCTGCTGCGAGACCTCGGAGGACGACCTCGGTCGTCACACCGTGTGCGCCGAGATGACCGCCGAGTTCCTCGCGTTCTCGAAGCAGCGCGGCAACGATCTATCGACGCCGCGCCCCGGCTTCGTGGGTCTCCGGCCGGGCGATCGGTGGTGCGTGTGCGCGGCACGCTGGCAGGAAGCGCTCGAAGCCAACGTCGCGCCGCCGGTGCACCTGGCGTCGACCCACGAGTCGGCGACCGACGTGATCGACCGCGACGATCTGATCCGGCACGCCGCGGACTCGCAGAACCTCAACTGATCATTCCCCGAGCTCACCGTCGGGCTTCAGACGGCGAGCGATGTCCTCGAGGAGAAATGCCGTGATCGCGCGGTCCTTGGGCCGGACGAGCGCGACCGCGGGCTTGTCGACCCGCGATCGCGCGACGATCCAGCCATTGTCGAGCTCGATGCCGGTGACCTCCGACAGCGCGAGGGTTCCACCGCCGCCGCGGATCACCTTGCCGTCGATCAGCAACCTGGGTGTCGGTCGCGATTGCACGTGCGCGCCGATGGCGAGCAGCGCGATCACACCCGTGAAGAGCAGGCGGTCGGGCAACGGCACGTCGGAGATCAACCACAACATGCCGAGCACGACCGCCATCAAGGTCGACGTGAACGTGCCGAACCCGGGGTTGTCACTCCATCGATAGGTGACCACGGAACCGGCCTCGTCGATCGTCAGCGTTGTCGGCTGCGCCACGACCAGCGCGGTCTCCGGCGGTCTCCTCGCCGCCCGCGTACGGACCTGTAGCTCCTTGGGCTGAAACGTCAGGCCGCACTGGCCGCAGTGGGCGAGCGACGTCTCGGCAGGTGGTTGCTTGTGGTGGCACCGTGGGCACTCCGCGTCGGGTTGCGCGCCACGCATGTCCCGAAGGTATGGCGATTCCCGAGTTCACCGGTCGGGCAGCTTGTCAGCGGGCGGGGCGGTCGAGGACCATCGGGTGGTGACCAGCTCGCGGACGCTCGGCGGCGTCGGAATCCCCCGCCCTGGACTGGCCACGCAGCTGGCCGACACCGGCGGCCTCGAGCCACGAGCACGCGACACCGGCGCCGAGCTCGCCGGGTCCACGCTCGCCGGTCGCTACGACGTGCTCGACCTGCTCGGTGCCGGCGGCATGGGTGCCGTCTATCGCGCCCACGATCGCGAGCTCGACGAGATCGTCGCCCTCAAGGTGATCCGCGGCGACGTCGCCAAGGAACGCGGCATGGTCGAGCAGTTCCGCCACGAGGTGAAGCTCGCCCGCCGCGTCACCCACGTGAACATCGCCCGCACCTTCGTGCTCGGGGTCGAGGGCGACCTGATGTTCTGCACGATGGAGCTCGTCGAGGGCGAGTCGCTGCGCGCGCGCCTGCTCCGCGAAGGTGCACTCCACATCGCCGAAGCGGCCTCGATCGCCACCGCCCTCTGCGAGGGCCTCGCCGTCGCCCACGCCGCCGGCGTCATCCATCGCGACATCAAGCCGGAGAACGTGCTGCTCACGTCCTCCGGACGCGTCGTGCTCGCCGACTTCGGAGTCGCCGCATTCTCGGCCGCCGACTCCGACGGCGCGCTCGTCGGCACGCTCGAGTACATGGCGCCCGAGCAGGCGCGTGGCGAGGCCGCGACACCGGCCACGGATATCTACGCGCTCGGCGTGGTGCTGTTCGAGATGCTGTGCGGCATGCGCGCCTTCGCCGGCACGATGAGCGAGATCCTGATCGCGAAGCAGGATGTCGAGAAGCTCTCGATCCAGTTCGCCGAGTCGCTGGCCCGCGAACCGCTCCCACCCGAGCTGAGAGAGCTCGTCGAGCGCGCCACCGCGCGAGAGCCCGCCCAGCGGATCGCCAGCGCGGCCGAGCTCGGACGCCGGCTGTCGCCCTATCTCGTCGTCGGCCAGGCCGACACGCGGACCGACATCGCCGGCGACGACGAGATCGCTGCGGTCAGCGCGCTGCCCACCGTCGTCGTGCTCGCACCTCGCGCCACTTCGCCTGACGCCCCGCTGCACATCGCCGAAGGCATCCACCAGGAGACGCTTCGCCGGCTGGCCTCGCGACGCCTGCGCGTGTGGCCGCGCGTCCACGCGTTCGACATGCCGGGCGCCACGTTCATCGAGCTCACCGCCGACAAGACGCTCGTCGTCTCGCTGCGCCGCGATCATCTCGCCTCCACCCTCGAGGTGCCGCTCGAGATCGACAACCTCTCACTGGCCGCCGACGCGATCGCCGTGGCCGCCACCGAGCTGGCGACGCGCGAGTCATCCTCCGACGACAACGAGCGCCTCGAGCTGTTGCTGCGCGCCCGCGCCCGGGCTCACACCGGCTTCTCGGGCATCGCGCCCGCCGTGCAACTCCTCCAGCAGGGTCATGCGCGCTGGCCTTCCGATCCGCGCATCGCCTGTCAGCTCGCCGATCTGATCCTGCGCTTCGTGTTCGTGGCGTCCTCCGGCGCGGCCTCGTTCTCCAATGTCCGTGCGCTCGTCGAGGCCGCGCTCGCCGGCGCGCCCGAGCTCGCCGAGTCGCACGTCGCCGCCGGTCAGCTCGCGCTTCACACCGGCGATCCCGAGGTCGCGGCACGCGAGTTCCGGACCGCCATCGCCTGTTCGCCGTACCAGGCCGAGGGGCACGAAGGCCTCGGCCGCTTGCTCCTCGAAGCCGGCTTCCTCGACGACGCCACGGCACGCCTCGACAACGCGCTCGCGATCGCGCCGAAGCTATCGTCGGTGCGCTGGGAGATCGCGCGCGCCCATGCCCTCGAAGGCAACTGGGTCGTTCTCGACCGCCTGCTCGCCGAGCTCCTCAAGGACGGCGACCGCCCGATCGCCCGGGCGCGCTTCGCCGTCTGGCGTCGCGACCCCGTCATGCTGCAGGCCTCGTACGAGGCATGGAACACCCTCGGCAGCCCGTTCGAGGCCGAGACGTTTCAGATGATCTTCGACATCCTCCTCGAAGGAGGCTGGGAACGTCATCGCGAGGCCATGATCGGCGTGTGCATGACGTCGACCTCGCCCAGCAAGCGCCGTCTCGCATTCCTCGCGCAGGTGACCGCCGAGATCTCGGGCTACGTCGGAGACCACGACATCTGCCTCACCGCCCTCGAGCGGTGCATCGAGCTCGACCTCTTCGATCGCCACTGGTTCGACAAGTGTCCGACCATCGCCGTGGCCCGCAGCACCCCGAAGGGCCAGGCGCTCCAGCAACGCGTCCGCATCCGCGCGGAGTCGATCCTCGACGCGCTCTACGGCGATCGCAGCGACCGCCAGTCATTCGCCGACACCACGTTCGCGCCCTGATCGCGCAGGGGCGCCGATCGAGCTGACACCGTCGACGGTTCTCGTCTTCCCGCCACCTGCGACGCCGTGCCCGCTCGCCCACGCTGCGGCGGGGTGTCTTCGGATCGCACCGGGAGCTAGGGTTAGGCGTGCGAACGATGTCTCGGATCGGGTTCGTCATGCTGATCGGCGGCGCCCTCATGCTCGCCCTCGGCGCCACCGGCATCAGCGATCGCGTCCCGGCGCTGGTGATCGGCACCGTGCTCTCCGTGATCGGCACGACGATCTGGCTGATCGGTCGCTCGATCGGCAGGTCGTTCGAGCGCGACATCGCCCTCGTCAACGAGCTCGCCACCCGTGGCATCCGCCGCCGCGGCACGGTCAAGGACGCGATCCCGTACGCCTCTCCGCACGGTGGCGCGGTATTCCAGCCCGAAGGCGCGCAGATGGTGCTCCGCATCGAGCTCGCTTCCGAAGGTGGCAGACGCCGCACCGTCGAGTGTCACCTCGTCGAGCACAGCCAGGATGCGAAGCAGCGGATCGGCAGCGAGGTCGTGGTGGTCGAGCACCCCGAGAGCTCGACCATCCGCGCGCTCGAGGGCTACTTGCCGAACGGCCGCAAGGCGAGCTGACCACCGCATCGAGTCCGCAAGCCCGCGATGAGCGGTGCGCCACGACACTCGATCGGGAACGTGGTCGAAGCCGCCATGATCGCCGCAGGCGGTGCTGTCGTCGGGCTCATTGGGCCGCGTCGACGGCCAACGCTACCGTCGATGCGGACACCAGTTGTCCGCCGGTCCGGTGATCGCGGGCGGGCGATCCTCGCGCCGCCACGGAGCAGATCGCCGAACAGTCGTCGCACTGCCAAAACTAGAACGCCCACCGGATAGGCGGGCGTTCGTTCATGCGCCTTGTAGCGCTTGCGCTTGGTAGCGCGGAATCGTTGCCGCGACGTGCGGCGGGTCAGCTCACGAGCAGCCGCTGGTGGAGCCGCAGTTCGGGCACTTGTGACAGGCGCCGTTGCGAACCATCAGCGTGCCGCACTCGTGGCACGGC
>JAEYYY010000104.1 GCA_023430775.1 Pseudomonadota bacterium | reverse complement strand
CCCATCGGCACCGTGTTGTGGTCGGTCGCCGCGATCGGCGCCGCGGCGTCGGCAGCGGGATGCGAGCGCGAGCCCGAGGCAGGGTCGAGGGCGAGGCGAGCTTCGGGGTCGGGCTGGGTGGCGGCGGGGAGATGCGAGCGCGAGCCCGAGGAAGATCGATCGTCGCGATCGCGACGGCGACGGCGACGGCCTTCGCCCTCCGGTTCCGGGCCTTCGTCGGCGCGCGCACTGCGACCGTTCGCCTCGAGCACGCGGCCGATCACGGCCTCGAGCTTGTCGGCGAGCGCGTGATCCGCGTCGTCGAGGATCGGGCCGATCGCGTTCCATTCGTGCTTCAGATCGTCGAGCACCTCGATCGGATCGCGGCCGGAGAACCGCAGGTTGCCGAACGCGTTGCGTCCCATCGCGGCCTTGAGCTGCGCCGCGACGTCGCCGGTGGCGGGGGCCTCGGCCTGCTTCGGCAGCAGCTCCTCGACCCGCGCGATCAGCTTCTCGCGCTTGCTGCGCAGCGCCGCGGGGTCGAGCTCGGTGCCCTTGACCGCATCGGCGTGCGTCGCGAGCACGTGGCGCACCATCGCGAGCACGTCATCGGTCAGGGCGTCGTGATCGGCGGCCTTCGCACGCACCGCGATCGCGCGCCCCACCACGTCATCACCCCCGGCGACCACCGCGGCGATCTCCGCCTTGATGGCCTCGAGCTCGGCGCGGTGCGCGTTGGCCTCGCCATCGCGCGCTTCGTCGCGCTTCGCGAACAGCCCGTCGCACGCGGCGCGGAACGCCTTGTAGATCGCATCGGCATCGCGCCGCGGCACGTACCCGATCTCCTTCCACTCGCGCTGCAGATCCTTGATCTGACCGATCGCCTTGCCCCAGCCGCCATCGTCGGGCGCCTTGTGCGTGACCTGCTGCGCCTTCGCGATCAGCGCCTGCTTCCTGCGGAGGTTGTCGGCTTCCTCCTGGTTGCGCGCCTCGAGCAGCGGCTTGCGGCGCTCGAAGAACTTGTCGCACGCGGCGCGGAACCGCTTCCACAGCTCGTCGCCCTGCTTGCGCGGGAGATGGCCGGAGCCCTTCCACTGCGCCTGCAGACCCTTGAGCTTGTCGGCGGTCGCCGCCCAGTCGGTGGACTCGGCGAGCCCCTCGGCCTCGGCGATCAGCGCCTCCTTCACCTTGGTGACCTCGGCGTACTTGAGGTCGTCCTGCGCGCGCTGGCCGCGGACCTTCTCGTAGACCTGATCGCAGGCCGCCTTGAACGTGTCCCACAGCTCCTTCGAGCGCTTCTGCGGCAGCGGCCCGACTTCCTTCCACAGCGCCTGCAGGCCGCGCAGCTTGTTCGACAGATCCGGAACCTCCGGCGTCTCGAACAGCTCCTTCGCGGTGGCGATCAGCGCCTCCGCCTTCGGCACGTTCGTCCACCGCTGCCAGTCCTCCGCCTCGCGCGCCTCACCGGCGCGGCTCACCAGCTTGCCGCGCACCTCGCGATAGCGCTCCGCGATCGCGTCGCGCTGATCCGCCGGCACCTTGCCGATCTGATCGAACGCCTTGCCCGATTGCGCGAGCAGCCGATCGACCGCGCGGGTATCGAGCTTCTCCGCCGCCGCGAGCTGCTCCATGTCGGCGCACATCGCGCGCAGCGACTCGGCGATCGCCGCGCCGCGCTCGGCATCCTCTTTCTTGCGAGCCTCGCGCTCCGCCTGCTGGGCGGCGCGCCGCTCGTCATCCTCGGCACGCTGCTTCTCGCGCTCCTCGCGGCGCGCCCGCGCCTCGGCCTCGCGCGCCTCGCGCTTGGCATCGGGCGCCATGTCGCGGACGTAGTCGTCCTTCTCGTCACCCTTGAGACGCGGATTGCGCTCGGTCGGCTCGGGCTTGAGATCCGCCGCCGCCGCCTTCTCCTTGGCCGCGATCGCCTCGCGCTCGATCGCGCGCAGCTCGTCGGCGCTGCGCGCCTGCGATTCGTAGATCTCCTTGCGCTTCCAGAACCGCGCGGCCGCCTTCGAGAACCGATCGTCGCCCTCATCGCCACCGAGCTCGGCCCACGCCGCCTCGGCCTTCTTGACGGTCTCGCTGGCCTTCGCGAAGTCGAACGTGTCCGCGACACTCTCGAGCTCGCGCAGCAGCTGCGCGCGCTCGGCCCGCTTGCGCTTGACCTCGTCGGGGACGCTCGAGGTCTTCTTCGCCTTCTCGGCCTCCTGGATCTCGCCGACGATCTTGCGCGCCTTCTGGCGCACCGCCTTGTTCTTCGCCTTCTGCGCGACGTTCTCGAGCCGGTCGACATCGTCGAGCCGCTCGACCGCCGCCAGCCCGACCTCCTTGAGCGTCGTGTCGATCGCGAGCGCACGCAGCACGTCGCCGTCGTCGATGCGCCCGACCGCGGCGATCCGGATGTCCTGCACGGCATCCGACTTCGCGAGCGAGGCGAGCGCTCTCGGATCGCGCAGCTCCGCGAACGCGCGCTTGCGGATCGCGGCGAGCTGCGCGCCGACGATCACCTCGACGAGCGCGCGCTGGTCACCGAGCTTGATGATGCCCGACAGCGCGTTTCCCGCGCGGTCCTCGTCATCACTGCACGCCGCCGATCGCCAGAGCTCGGCCGCCCGCTCTCCCGCGAAGTCTCGCAGGCTGCGTTCGGATTCGGCACTGGCGAGCTCGGCGAGCACGTCGGCTTGATCGATCTTCTCGATCGCGATGCGGCGCACGCCGATATCGCGGTCGGTCCTGGCGATCTGGATCAGGGTGGTAGCGTCGTCGCGCGTCATGGCCCTGACGGCCTCGGTGCGTACACGGACATCGCTATGGCGGTGCTTGGGGCGGAAAAAGTCTGCAATCCCCATATAGAGGCCGTGGAATCTATGCGGAACCCCCACCGACGACAAGCACGGGTTGGCCGAACACATCGGTGCTTAACATCGCGTAGTCGTAGTAGTTCTCTGGCTGTGAGGCCCTGGTTGCCCCTCCTGCTCGCCGCCTGCGGCGACAACGTGGCCATTCCCCCGGAGCCGCCCGTCGGCACCGATCCGCTCCAGCAGCCGCCCGCCAACACCGTCGGCGGCTTCCGCATCCAGATCCCCGAGACCACCCTCGCGCCCGGCCAGGAGATCGAGCCCTGCTTCATCTTCCCGCTCGAGATCACCGGCCCCTCGCGGATCGTCGGCGGCGCCGTGCTCCACACCCAGCCCGGCATGCACCACGGCAACATCACCACGCGCCACAAGACCGGCGAAGGCATCCGCAGCTGCCCGCCCAACGACGGCGATCCCGCCACCGACGTCATCAACGGCGGCGGCAACGTGCTGTTCGGCTCCTCCACCCAGATCAGCGGCGACGAGTGGTACCGGTTCGCCGATGGCGAGGGCTACCGCGTGCTCGACAGCTTCGAGATCGTCGCGCGCATGCACTTCCTCAACCCCACCGACGAGGAGCTCACGGTCGCCCCGAGCTACGAGTGGTTCACGATCGACGAGGCCACGCTGACCAACGAGCTCGGTGCCTTCATCTGGATGTACAACAACTTCGAGATCCCGCCGCTGAGCCAGAAGACGGTCACCGCGCACTGCGATCTCCCGGGCGATCACCCGATGCACGTGGTCTCGCTGCTGCCCCACATGCACGCGCTCGGCACCTCCCTCGACGCCAGCTACGCCGGTGGCCCGTTCGACGGCGAGAAGTTCCTCGACTCGCCCGGCTACGATCCCGACAACGGCGTGCTCGTCCAGTACGACCCGCCGATCGATCTCGAGCCGGTGCGCGGCTTCTCGTTCTCGTGCACCTGGAACAACACGCTGCCCGTGACGATCCGCGAGGGCGTCGGCGACAACGAGATGTGCATGATCTTCGGCTACGCGTGGCCGGTCGACAAGGCGTTCACCGCGCTGGCCAACGACGACGCCCCTTGCTTCACGTTCGCGACGCCTCCTCCCGAGTGAGTCGCCGCGACAGCACCGCGCGCATCGTCACCGCACCGATCACGATCGTGCCGCCGACCAGCGCCCACTGACTCGGCCACTCGCCGAAGAAGATCGCGACCCACAGCGGCGACAGGATCGGCTCGATCACCGGGATCAACATCACCTCGATCGCCGTCGCGTGGCGGACCGCCGCCGCGTAGCAGAAGTACGCCGCGGCTTGCTGGACGAGGCCGAGCGCGAGCAGCGCGCCCCAGCCCGTGGCATCGGGGAGCCCGACCGACCAGAACGGCGCGCCGAGCAGCGCCCCCAGGATGTTGCCGAGGAGGAGCGGGCGGATCGGATCGGAGTCGGGGTTGCGACCGACCATGCGCATCGTCATCGCCCCGAAGGCGAACGCCACGCCGGCGGCGACCGCGACGAGGTTGCCCGCCGTGTGATCGAGCGACAGCTGGTCGAAGAAGAACAGGCCGATGCCGCCGAGCACCAGCGCGATCGCGAGCCAGTCGATGCGCGACGCGCGCTCGCCGAGGAACCAGGTGCCGAGCAGCGCGACCCAGATCGGCGCCGAGTACTGGATCAGGATCGCGTTGGCGGCGGTGGTGAGCTTGTTCGCGAGGATGAACAGCCCGGTGGTGGCGGCGAGGGCGGCCGCGGCACCCCACTCGGCGCGGCTGATGTTGGCGAAGCTCGGGCGCTTGATCGCGTAGAGCAGGATCGCCGCGATCGCGCAGCGGGCCGACCAGATCGCACCGGGATGCCAGTCGACGTACTTGAGCAGGATCCCGGCGGTGCTCCAGAACAGGCCACACAGCAGCAGCAGACCGAGCGCTTGGCGATGCTCGGCGCGGGTCGTCACGGCGGCCACTGTACTCGGAAATTCGATGCCGCCATGATCGCGGCGTCGTGCGACGGGCGGGCTGCGAAATGCCAGACGTCGCCAGTCGAGGAAGCCGGGCTGCGCGGCGCGGGCTGTGTAGCATCACCTCCATGAAGCCTGGCTTGACGATCGGTGTGCTGGCGGTGCTTGCCGGCAGTGCGAGCGCGGAGGAGCGATCGGCGTCGGTGAACGTCGGCGGCATCGGGATCCTGCAGGGCACCGGCGAGACCGACGATGACTTCGGCGTTCCCGCCCTCGAGACGGCCGGCGGTGTTCGCGCGACGCTGGCGTGGGAGGCCAGGCCGCTGCCGTATCCCGACGCGCCCGGCTACAACGTCGGCGTCGCGCTCGTCCCCGAGCTGATCGCCGGTGCACTGGTGGTCGACGATTCGCAGCTGGCGGAGGGCCTGATCGGCGCCGGTGTGCGCGGCGAGCTCAAGATCGCGCAGCGCGAGAAGGGCCTCCTGAAGATCAGCGCCAAGGGATCGATCTATCTCGCCGCGCGGGGCCTGGTGGTCGGCAAGGATCGCGAGCCGATCCTCGAGGGTGTGTTCGGCGAGTACTTCTATCTCGGCAACCGTCCGCTGCGCCTCGGCCTCGAGCTCGGCGTCACCCGGCGCTACTCCGACGCGATGGATCGCGATTCGGCGGGCGCGGTGTTCCAGCTCTATCTCGGCTGGGCGCCGTACTGATCCGTCGCGCGTGCGTGGGCGCACGCCGATCGCGCGGTGCTCGTTGCGAAACGCAACGCGCGCACACGTTGTGATGCGAGGCGCCGCGAGTATGCTGCGCTCGCCTCGATGACCTCGCTGCTCACCGCCGACGATCTGTTCCTGTTCAACCAGGGCACGCACTATCGCCTCCACCACAAGCTCGGCGCACACGTCGTCGAGGGCGGAACGTATTTCGCAGTGTGGGCTCCCAACGCCAAGCAGGTCAGCGTGATCGGCGACTGGAACGGCTGGCACGCGGGACAGAGCAACCTCCAGCCGCGCGAGTCGTCGGGCATCTGGGAAGGCGTCATCAAGGGTGTCGGTCACGGCACGCGCTACAAGTACGCGGTCGTCGGCGCCGATGGCGTCAAGCGCGACAAGGCCGATCCGTTCGCCGCGCGCAGCGAGCACCCGCCGGCCACCGCCTCGATCGTGTGGCCCACCCACTACGAGTGGGGCGACTCGGAGTGGATGCGCACGCGCCACCAGAAGCAGGCGCGCACCGCACCGATCAGCATCTACGAGGCGCACCTCGGATCGTGGCGCCGCGATCACAACGAGGTCCTCGGCTACTACACGCTCGGCGAGCAGCTCGGCGAGCACGTCGCGAACCTCGGCTTCACGCACATCGAGCTGATGCCGATCATGGAGCACCCGTTCTACGGATCGTGGGGCTATCAGGTCACCGGCTTCTTCGCGCCCACCACGCGATACGGCGCGCCCGAAGATCTGATGGCGATGATCGATGGCCTGCACCGCAGGGGCATCGGCGTGATCATCGACTGGGTCCCGGCGCACTTTCCCACCGACGCGCACGGCCTCGGCTTCTTCGACGGCACGCACCTGTTCGAGCACGCCGATCCGCGCCGCGGCTTCCACCCGGACTGGACGAGCTTCATCTTCAACTACGGCCGCCACGAGGTGAAGTCGTTCCTGATCTCGTCGGCGATGTCGTGGCTCGAGCGCTATCACATCGACGGGTTGCGCGTCGACGGTGTCGCCTCGATGCTCTATCGCGACTACTCGCGCAAGGCCGGCGAGTGGGTGCCGAACGAAGACGGCAGCAACCACGATCGCGATGCGATCGCGTTCCTCCAGGACTTCAACCGCGCGGTCTACGGGGCGTATCCCGACATCCAGACGATCGCCGAGGAGTCGACGGCGTGGGGCGGCGTGTCGCGCCCGCCCGAGCACGGCGGCCTCGGCTTCGGCTTCAAGTGGGACCTCGGCTGGATGCACGACACGCTCGCGTTCCTCGGCCGCGATCCGATCTATCGCAAGTTCCACCACGACCAGCTGACGTTCCGGTCGCTGTACATGAACAGCGAGAACTACGTGCTGCCGCTGTCACACGACGAGGTCGTGCACGGCAAGGGATCGCTGATCAACAAGATCCCCGGCGACCCGTGGCAGAAGTACGCGTCGCTGCGCCTGCTCTACGGCTATCAGTGGACGCTGCCCGGCAAGAAGCTGCTGTTCATGGGCGGCGAGCTCGGCGTGTGGGGCGAGTGGAATCACGATGCGCAGCTCGACTGGCCGATCGGCATGCACCCCTCGCACGCCGGCATCGCGCGCTGGCTGGGCGATCTCAACGGTGCGTATCGCAATTACTCCGCGCTCCATCGCGGCGATTGCGAACCGTGGGGCTTCAAGTGGCTGGTCGGTGATGATCGCGACGCCAACATCCTCGCCTACGCGCGCTACTCGGGCGTCGATCCCAGTGTCGCCGGCAACCACGAGCCGGTGATCGTGGTCGCCAACTTCACGCCGGTGCCGCGCGAGGGCTATCGCGTCGGCGTGCCGCGCGGCGGGTACTGGAAGGAGATCTTGAACTCCGACTCCGACATCTATGGAGGCAGCGGCATCGGTAACCGGGGTGGCATGACTGCCGAGAATCATGCGTGCCGAGGCCACGAGCACTCCCTCGTTGTCACCGCGCCGCCCCTGGGCGTCGTAGTATTCGCAGCAGAGTGAACGACAAGTGGGTTTGCATCCACGGGCACTTCTATCAGCCGCCCCGCGAGAACCCGTGGCTCGAGTCGATCGAGCCACAGCCTAGCGCGCATCCGTATCGCGACTGGAACGAGCGGATCACGGCGGAGTGCTACCGGCCCAATGCCGCGGCGCGTGTCGTCGACGGCACCAACCACATCATCAAGATCGTCGACAACTACCAGCGCATGAGCTTCAACGTCGGCCCGACGTTGATGTCGTGGATGGAGGAGCGCGCGCCCGACGTTCACGCGGCGCTGATCGAGGCCGATCGCGCGAGCATGAAGCGGTTCGGCGGCCACGGCTCGGCGATGGCGCAGGCCTACAACCACATCATCATGCCGCTCGCGTCGCCGCGCGATCGCACCACGCAGGTGCGGTGGGGCATCCGCGACTTCGAGAAGCGCTACGGCCGCAAGCCCGAGGGCATGTGGTTGCCGGAGTGCGCGGCGAACACCGCGTCGCTCGAGGCGCTGGTCGCCGAGGGCATCTCGTTCACCGTGCTCGCCCCGCGCCAGGCGAAAGCGTGGCGGCCGCAACATGGTCAATGGCGTCACTCGTCGGTCGATCCGGGCCGCGCCTACAAGTGCCAGCTGCCGTCGGGCAACACGATCGATCTGTTCTTCTACGATGGCGGCGTCTCGCAGGCGGTCGCGTTCGAGCGGCTGCTCTCCGACGGTCACCAGATCGTCTCACGGATGATCGGCCGCAGCCCCGCCGAGGGCGGCGAGCCCACGCTGTGTCACATCGCCACCGACGGCGAGACCTACGGCCATCACCACCGCTACGGCGACATGGCGCTCGCGTGGGCGCTCGCCCAGGTCGAGGACGGCTGGCACGGCACGCGCCTCACCAACTATGCCGAGTTTCGCGCCAAGGTCCCGGCGACCTGGGAAGTCCAGCTCGTCGAGGACAGCTCGTGGAGCTGCGTGCACGGCATCGAGCGCTGGCGCGAGGACTGCGGCTGCAACAGCGGCGGTCGGCCGGGCTGGAATCAACGCTGGCGCCGGCCGCTGCGCGACGCGTTCGACTGGCTTCGCGAGCAAACGATCGGCGCGCTCGAGGGTGTCGGCCGCGTGCTGTTCCACGATCCGTGGGCGGCTCGCGACGGCTACATCGACGTCGTGCTGGCGCGCGGTCCCGCCTCGCGCGACGCGTTTCTCGACAAGTACGCCTCCCATCAGCTCGACGCCGGCGAGCGCGTGCGCGCGCTGTCGCTGATGGAGATGGCGCGTCACGCGATGCTGATGTACACGAGCTGCGGCTGGTTCTTCGACGAGCTGTCGGGCATCGAGACCGTGCAGTGCATGCAGTACGCGCTGCGCGCCGCCGAGCTGCTCGAGGAGGTCGGTGGCCATCCCGTCGAAGCTCAGCTGATCGATCGGATCGCGAGCGCGCACTCCAACATCCCCGACGAGGGCGATGGCCGGAAGGTCTGGGCGCAGCGCGTGCGGCCGGCGCGCGTCGATCCCGCGAAGGTCGGCGCGCACGTCGCGGTGCTGACGCTCGTCGATCCGGAGACCGCGACCAAGCCGTTTCGCGAGTACGGCTATCACGTCGAGTTCATCGATCGGATGGAGCGCCGCAGCGGTCGCGCGCGGATCGTCGCCGGGACGTTGCGCGTGCGCTCGCGGCTCACCGAGGCCGTCACCGAGCTGTGCTTCGCCGGCCTGCACCTCGGCGACCAGCACATCACCGGTGGCGTGCGGCCGCCGCCCGAGACCGCGGAATGGGCGAAGATCGTCGACGAGCTCTCGGGGTCGTTCCAGACCGCCGACGTGTTCGCCGCGCAGCGCGTGATCGATCGCTACTTCCCGTCGCAGCTGTCGCTCTCGGCGCTGCTCCCCGGGAGCCGCGAGCGCGTGCTCGCCGCGGTGCTCGGCGATGCGATCCAGAGTGCCGAGGACAGCCTCGAGAAGTCGTACGAGGCGCACGCGCCGCTGATCCGCTGGCTGGTCGCCCACGAGCTGCCGGTCCCCGACGTGCTGTACGCGACCGTGCAGACCGCGCTGCATCGCCGGGTGCTCGCCAACCTGCGCGCCGCGGAGCCGAGCTTCCAGCAGCTGCGCGATCACATGACCGAGGCCGCGGCGGTGCGGGTGTCGCTCGACACGCCGGAGATCGCGCTCGCGGCGAGCGAGGGCTTGCGCCGGCTGATCGACCGCGTCGCCAGCGCCGACGGCGAGCTCGACCCGGCGGCGCTCGAGACGGTGTCGCGCGCCGCGGAGGTCGCCGCGCGGATGAAGACCAAGGTCGATCTGTGGTTCGCGCAGAACGCGACGTTCGGCCTGCTGCACCGCCTCCCGGCGCTGCGCGATCGCGGTCACTCGGGTGATGCCAGAGCGGCGAGCGCGGCGGCCAGTCTCGAGCGACTCGCGAACGCACTGCAGCTGTCGGTTCCGCGATGACCGGGCCGTATCGCGAGGGCCCGAGCTTCCTGCTCTGCCCGCGCTGCGGCGAGCTGCTCGATCGCGTGTTCGACGACGTCCTCGCCTGCATGCGCTGTCACGGCATCTTCATCACGCCGCCGACCGCAGGCGTCGCGTTCGAGGATCCGGCGTGGCCGAAGGACGCCTCGGCGATGTGGTGGAAGAGCGAGCTGCCGTGCCCGATCTGCGCGCACGCCGGCGCGGACACGATCATGGCGGCGCAGATCTTCGAGGGCACGCAGATCGATCGCTGCGCCAGCCACGGATTGTGGCTCGATGCCGGGGAGCTATCGCGGCTGCAGCGTACCCGCGGTGACGAGCTCGCGTACCTGCGCAACAAGCTGCACGGCGATGGCGACCAGCTCCAGCTCGACGCGAAGCGAGAGCAGTGGCGACGCGATGTCGATGCGCGCCGTCGCGCCGCCGAGGAGCACGACGCGTGGCTCGCCGCCGAGCGCAAGCGCCAGATCGAGGAAGCGGATCGCCGGCAGGAGGAGGCGCGGATCGCGCTCGAGGAGCAGCAGCGCGTCACCGCGGCCCTGACAGCAACCCGGCCGCCGTCGAGGGAGCTGTTCGATCCACCGCGCACCGAACCGGTCGCGCTCGCGGAGCCGCCGAAGCCACCGCCGAAGCCAGAACCGCCACGCGTCCCGGTCCGCACGTGGCGCGAGACGGCGGTGCGGCAGTCGCGCATCGACGAGCGGCGCTCCGAGATCGTGCGGGTGATCGGTGCGCTCGAGAGCGAGCTGACGAGCCTGCGCATGCAGGTGCGCGAGCTCGAGGGCAAGCTCGCCGGTGAACGCGCGAGGCTGCGCGCGTTGATCGACGAGGTCTAGCCGAGTACGGTACGGAACGATGTCCGCTGACCTCGCCGCCGATACGGCGGTGCGCGCCGATCCCGCTGTCCCCGGGCGCTACTTCATCACGCTGCCCGATCACTGGGACTACCTGATGCCGTCGGGTGGCGTGGCGATGACGTGCGCGCTGCGCGCCGCGGAGGCGGCCCTCGGCGAGCCGCTGCTCCGCATGGCCTCGGCGACCACGATCTTCGCGACGCCGATCCACACCGGCAAGCAGATCGTCGACGTCACGATCCTGCGCCGCGGTGGTGCGTCCGCCCAGGTGCGCGACGCGATGAAGGACGCCGATCCGCCGCCGCCCAAGCCGCGAGATGGCAGCGAGGCCGGAGGCGAGGACAACGTCGGCCTCGAGATGACCGCGACGTTCCTCCGCGATCGCAAGGGCGCCGACGTGATCGGCGTGCCGATGCCGGACGTCAAGTCGCTCGCCGATTCGATCTCGATCGACGACGGCCTCCCCAACAACCCGCACACGCGGTTCCGCTTCTATCACCAGCTCGACTGCCGGATCGCCGACGGCGAGAAGTTCTGGTCACCAGAGTTCACGGCCGGTCCCGCTCGCTACGCGCGCTGGCTCCGCTACAAGGTCCCGCAGCGCGATGCGCAGGGGCGCTTCGATCGGCTCGCGCTGATGCCGCTGATCGACACCATGCCGACCGCACTGCACCGCGCGATCGGCCCGGGGAATTACCGATTCTATGCGCCGAGCCTCGACCTCACGGCGTACGTCGTCGACGACACCACGCGCGAGTGGGTGCTCGTCGCGGTCACCGTGCGGCGCGCCCGGATGGGGTGGGCGATCGCGGATACCGAGGTGTGGGACGACGAGGGAAGATTCATCGCCTACGGCGCCCAGGCGATGTATCTGCACAGTCTGTCGGGAGAACCACCGGTCGTCGACGCTTCGCGGCGAACGTGATCCGAGCCGCTGGACCCGGCGAAAAATGCCCCACCAGCACGCCGTAGCTTTGGGGCTACACTCAGGCTCGTGCGCTGGGGCATCGCAATCGTGCTCGCTGGCTGTGCGAGCGGCGGCACTCCTGGAACCGACGTCGACGGCTCGGTGCCCACCGATTCGGCCGCCACCTGCGGCGAGCCGGGGCTGTTGCCGTGCGTCGCGATCCACGTCGCGACGACCGGCCTCGATACCAACAACGGCGCCGATGACTCGCCGATGAAGACGATCACCGCCGCGATCGCGCGGGCGGCGACGGTGTCCCCGGTGCTCCCCGTGTTCATCCAGCAGGGTGTCTACGAGGAGACCATCACGATGCGCGCCGGCATCGATCTCTACGGCGGCTTCGATCCCAGCTGGCAGCGAACGCCGGGCGCGGTCACCACGATCGACGGCGGCGCACCTGCCGTCACCTTCGAGAACCTCGAGGTCGCCACCAAGCTCGACGGTGTGACGGTGACCGGTGCGGATGCGACGACGGCGGGCTCGAGCGCGATCGCGATCCTGATCATCGATTCGCAGGCGGTCGAGCTCGTCGAGGTCAACGTCGAGGCGGGCTTCGGCGGCGGTGGTGCCGACGGTGCCGACGGTGGAATCGGCGGTAGCGGCACCAACGGCTCGATCGGCAAGGCTGGCGTCGAGAGGTCGACGGCGTTTCTGTGCGACAACCGCGCGCTGCCGACAGGTGGCGCGCCGGGAACGTCGGTGTGCGGTCGCACCGGTGGCACCGGCGGCACGCCGGGCGTCGGCGATTCGGGCTCGCCGGCGGGGCACGGC
>JAEYYY010000511.1 GCA_023430775.1 Pseudomonadota bacterium | reverse complement strand
GCCGTGGTCACCGGTGACCACGCCCACCGTCTTGTCGAGCGTGCCGCTGGCCTTCAGGTGATCGAGCAGCCGCCCGATGTGCAGATCGGTGAACGCGATCTCGCCATCGTACAGCGCCTCCGGATCGGTACCGAAGCTCGCGCCGCCGGCGTGCGGCTCGTACGCGTAGTGCGGATCGTAGTAGTGGACCCACAAGAACCAGCGCTTGTCGGCGTTGCGATCGACGAACGCGATCGCCTTGTCGGTCTGCTGCTGCGACGAGCTGCCCTTGGTCTGCTCCGGGCCTGCACCACCGACGCTCGCATGCAGGCGCGCGTTGGTGTTGTCGTACTCGGCCATCCCCTGGTCCATCCGTCGCTGCTTGTCGAAGTACGAGTAGTTCGTGATCGCGCCCGGGTAGAAGCCGAGCGGTGCGAGCGCCTCGGCCAGCGTGGTCGCCTTGTCCGAGAGCGCGGGCCACCACACCGAGTAGTCGTAATGAACGTCGAGCGGCAATCGCCCGGTCAGGATCGCGGGGATCGAGTACCGCGTCGATGGAGCGTGGGCCCAACCGTGCTCGAACACGGTGCCCTGACCCGCCAATGCATCGAGGTTCGGCGACGTCTTGCGAGCATATCCGTACATCCCGAGGTGGTCTGCTCGAACCGTATCGATCGTGATCAGGAGGATCCGGAAGTCCGCTGGAACGGATGTCGGTACCGGTGCGAAACCGACATCGGACGGAGGTTGCGTCGCACTCGGATCGCCGCCGACGCAGTTCTGGTCGATGCCGTCATCGGGGATCTCGCGCGCTCCCGGATGGATCGTACGATCGCCGTCGTCGCAGTCGCCGCCGCCCAGGAACCGTGCATAGCCGTCGCGATCGAAGTCGAACGGCGCGCGGAACAGCCGCGTCACCGCACCACCGACCCCGGTATAGGCGCCCGCCGCCTTGATCACCCCATCGGATCCGCCGAGCCCGAGCACGGCGACGAACAGCGCGACCGGCAGCACGACCCAGCTCCCCCGCCGCACCAGCGCGGCACGGTCCCGCAGGCGAATCGCGAGGGCGAGGCCGGGGCGCACGGCTGCCGCGGCGAAGCCGGCTGCCACGGCGAGCACCGCGGGGATGCGTAGCGGCAACAGCTTCGCGGTCTCCCACGAGGTGGCCAGCCACAGCGTCACCGCGACCGCGGCGAGTGCCACCGCCGCGACGGGAGCCGCGAACCGCTGCCGGGCCAGCCGCGGCGGCACCGCGCGGGCGAGTAGCCGGCCGAGCACCACCGCGAGCACGATAGCCACGAGCATCGCCGCCGCGGTGACGCCGAGCGCCCTCACCACCACCGGCCCCATCGCGGGATCCTTGCGACCGACCGCGAAGCCGAGCACCACTCGATCCGCCGCGAACAGCGCGGTCGCGAGGCAGGGCACCACGGTGATCGCGAGGCCGAGTGCCGCGCGGTCGTGCGACACGGCCTCGGCGAGGGCAGAGCGCGGCCGGGCGACCAGGTGCTCGAGGAGGCGCCCGATCACGAACGCCGCCCACACCGCTGCGATCATCGCGATCGCCGATGCACCGACCGCCACCACCACCGCCAGGCCGAGCTCCTTTCGGCCGGTGACGAACGGCACCACGGCGCGATAGGTGACGAGCGCGAAGCCACCGCCGCAGACCACGAACGCGACGACGAAGGCGAGGATCGGCCGCAGGCCCTGCGGGCGTCCGGCCAGCGCGACCTGCAACGCTCCGCGCGCGCGGCTCGCTCGCACCAGCGGCACCACGGCCGCCGCGATCGCCAAGCCGAGCACGAGGCCGACGAGCGCGTAGACGCAGCCCGCGTACAGCGCGAACCGCAGCTTGGCCGCGACGCCGGGGACGAACTGATTCGCGCCACCCCACGACCACACGGCATCGCACAGCCCGGTCGCGAGCCCGGCCAGCGCACCGGTCAGCGCGCCACCACCGAGCACGACACCGACGGGGCGCGTCGAAGTGGAGGTCTCGGCCATCGCGCGACGAAATCGTATCAGCTCGCCACGCGCGGGGCCTGTTGACCCGGCCTCGACAAGCAGCTGTCACAACGGCAGGGCGCGCTCCGTCATCACCATATGCAACTGACCAGCATCTTCTACGTGACCCAGCTCGTGAGCGACCAGGACAAGGCGCTCGACTTCTATACCCGCGCCGTCGGCCTCGAGA
Organism: Pseudomonadota bacterium; assembly: GCA_023430775.1. GTDB lineage: Bacteria > Myxococcota_A > Polyangia > Haliangiales > Haliangiaceae > JABFXX01. Next base: position 7,552 of record JAEYYY010000511.1, on the reverse strand, counting down.
AGCGGGTGGATGCGCCCACCTCCGACGGCAAGGCGCGGTTTCTCACCGTCGGTGTCACCGGCCAGGACTTCCAGCTCGTGCTGTGGCCGGGCACGCCGGGGAAAGCCCAGCCCGTCGATGGTCGGATCCCGGCGTCGTGCACGATCGAGACGCCCGACATCGAGGTCGCGGTCAGCGAGCTGACCTCGCGCGGCGTCGACTTCGTGACCGGCGTGATCGAGCACCCGTGGGGCTGGACCGCGATGTTCGTCGACCCCGACGGCAACCGGCTGCAGCTCCGCCAGGGCCGCTAGGCGATGGTACCTTGCGCGCATGGCCGACGTTCGCGCCCTGCGAGAGCAAGCGCGCTGGGTCGTCCTCGCGATCGCGGGCTGCCTGCTGATCGGCCACTCGCTGCTCTACAACTTCGTCACCGACGACGCGTACATCTCGTTCGTCTATTCGCGCAACTTCGCGGAGCACGGCGAGCTCGCGTTCAACCTCGGCGATCCGGTCGAGGGCTACACCAACTTCTCGTGGACGGTGCTGCTCGGCATCGTCATGAAGCTCGGCATCGCGCCCGAGATCTCGTCGCGCCTCCTCGGCACGGTCTGCGCGCTGGCCACGCTCTACGTGGCGTTTCGCGTGATCGAGCGCGCGCTCGGTCGCAAGACCCTGTGGGCGACGGTGCCGCCGCTGCTCCTGGCGTCGTCGTCGGGCTTCGCGTGCTGGACCTCGGGCGGGCTCGAGACCCAGCTGTTCACGCTGCTGGTGGTGGCGTCGCTCGACGCCGTGGTCGCCGCCGTCACCGAGCCGCGCGCGCTGCGCCGCGCCGCGATCTGTCTCGCGCTCGCGGCGATGACGCGCCCCGAGGGCCCGCTGGTCGCCGCGGTGCTCGGTGCCGTGTGGCTCGTGCACCTCTGGCTCGAGCGCCGCACCCGCGTGCCGGCCGCGATGGCGGTCGCCAGGACCGCGCCGAACCTTCGGCCGGCGCGTGCGCTCGCGGTCGCGGCGGCGCTGCTGTTCGTGTGCTGCTTCCTCGGTGGCGTGGGCATGCTCGCGAGCCATGGCGCGTTCGCCGCCGCGATCGATTCCACGCCGCTGACGGTGATCGCGCTCGCCGGCCTGATCGGCATCCCGCTGGTTGGCCTCTACGACTGCGCGCGCGCGGCTCGCGGTAACTCCCGTGCTGTGTTCCAGATCGGCGTCGGGTCACTCGTCGTCGGTGGGCTGATCATGATCGGCGCGATCAAGACCGGCATCGAGCTCGCCGACATCGTGACGTGGAATCGCGCGGTGCCGATCGCGCTCCTCGCGGTCGCCGTCGGGGCGGCGGCGCTCGGCCTCGCCTTCACCACGGTGCAACGGATGCGCGCGGAGCTGATCGCGGCCGCCTGGTTCGTCGGGCTGTGGGCACCGTGGTTTCTGTGGCGCTGGTGGTACTACGGCTATCCGTTCCCGAACACCTACTACGTCAAGGCCGACGGCCCGTGGACCAACCCCGACTTCGCGTCGCAGATGGTCGGCCACGGCTTCCACTACGTCTGGGTCTGGCTGGTGCAGACCAAGCTCCTCTACGCGTCGCCGCTCGTCCTGCTCGGCCTGGTCGCGGTCACGCCCCGGACGCCGCGGTTCGTGCTCGCGGCGAGCTCGGGCCTGCTGCTCGTCGTCTACCTGGCCTACACGATCACCGTCGGCGGTGACTTCATGGGCCTCCACCGCTTCATCATGCCGCTGTTCGTGGTCGCGGCGATCGCGGTCGCGCTCGGGCTCGCCTGGCTCGCGCGGTTCCTTCCCGAGGAGCGCGTCGTGTTTCCGGGCTCGCTGATCTCGGTCGCCGCGATGGTGGTGATCGTTGTCGGCGCGAGCCTCTACCTGTGGCTGTTCGCGCGCGGCCTCGTCGCCAGCACGAAGCAGCTGCCGTTCCACGATCCGCGGATCTGGTTGCCACCGCTCCTGGTCATCGCCTCCGTGGGCGTGCTGATCGCCTGGCATGGCAAGCAGCGCGGCATCGCCGCCGCCGCCGGCCTGCTCGTCGTCGGCGTGTTCGCGTCGAGCCAGGCCGAGCTGACCACGCGATCACTCGATCCGAAGAACCTCGCCGCCGATCGCGGCGTCATCGACACGCCCGCGTTCCTCATCGTCTACACCGAGGACGGCGCGAAGATCGGCAAGGCGATGGAATCGTGCTTCCGCGACGATGACTTCTCGATCGTCGGCGGCGCCGGCGCCCAGCCGTACTTCGCCCGGATGCGCGCGATCGACGTGTTCGGGCTGGTCTCCGACAAGATCGCGCATCGCGAGCCGCGCAGCCGCGCGCGCAGCGGTCACACCAAGTGGGGCAACGATCTGCTGCTCGCCGAGTACGACCCCGACTTCGTGTTCTCCTGCTACCGCATCCACCGCAACCCCGCGCAGCCCGCGCTGCCGTGCGCCGGCTTCTGGCTGCGCCGCGGCTTCGAGCCGGTCACGCTGCGCATCCCCGGTCTGCAGGAGCAGGGCGAGTACTACACGTTCCTCGCGAAGAAATCGCGCGCGTTCCAGTGCCCGGGTCGAATCCGCTAGAAGCGGGCGAGGGCGACCAGCTCCGCCATCGGAGTCGGCGCCACCGCAGACTTCTTCGGTGCGGACTTCGACGGCTTGGTCGCCTTGCCGTTCGAGCCCTTCTTCTTGACGCTGTCGACGCGCGGGCCGTTGACGTTCCACGACTGCGAGCACAGCGGCTTTCCGTTGGCCGAGTACTCGCCGACCATCACCAGGTGCAGCAGGCCTTCCTTGGTCACCTTGCCGGCCACCGAGAACACGCCAGTCATGCCTTCGACCATGGTGCCGCCGGCCTTGCTCTTCGCGCTGATCTTGTCGGCCGCGGGGATGCCGCCCATGAGCGGCGTGCGATCGATGTCGACCGTCAGGCTATTGCCGATGATCTTGATCGTCAGCTTGCCGGGTGGATAGCGAAGCGGTGACGTGCAGTTGGTCGTCACTTCCTCGTACTTGACGTCGTAGATGCCGGTGGGGTCAGCAGCTGCGACGCCCGCGAGGGCCATCAACACCAAAATGACGGAAATCGTGGTGCGCATGGTCACTCCTAGACGCCTGCCGGCGGGTGCCGATTCAGACGATCTAAGTCTGCCAGAGGCCGCGCCCACTTGGGCGCTCTCTCGACCCTCTACTGCTTGTTCGGGGCCTGCGCGGTGCGAGGAGGATCCCGGTAGACGTACATCGTCTTGACCGTGCGGACCTCGGCGTTCGAGCGGGCGATCACGGTGACCATGTTCGAGCCGGGCCACAGCGGCAGGTCCGCCGCGAAGCTCAGCTGCTTGATGTCACGAGCGCCACGGTTCGAGCGGTAGAACACCTTGCGGCTGTCGATCTTCGCGTGCGAGTTCGACACGAAGATGTAGAGGTCCTCGACCTTCTCTTCGTCGTTGACCATGCCCGAGAGCTTGTAGGTCTCGGCCGAGGTCTCGAGGCTCTTGACGTTCAGCGCGATCACCGGCGGCGTCGAGTTCCAGGTCGGAATGAACGTGCCGGTCGCCGAGCCACCGCCACCGAGCGACGTGGTCGGGATGAAGCCGACGCGCTTGCCGCCGTCGAGCTTGACCTTGGTGAACGGGCCGTACGACGCGATCGCCGGATAGCTCGCACCCCGCGGCGCGGTGCCGACGACGCTGGTGGTGTTCGCCGCACCCGAGCGGATGATCGCCGCGGTCTTGACGCTGACGACCTGCTCGCCCGAGGCACGGCTGCCGCTGACCGCCTGCTGCAGCGGGAACCGCAGCTTCTCGCTCGACTGCACGTCGAGCGCGGCGTCGTAGGCGATCAGCTCGACCGCGAGCTCGTCGCCCTTGATCGCGTTGTCGGTCGAGATCGGGAACTCGACGTCGCGGACCTGACCGGGCGCGATCGGCGTGTCCTTGAGCTCGATGCGCGACTTGCCGAGCACCACGCCGTCGCCGGTCGCGTTGCGCAGCACCACGGTGGCCTCCTGGGTCGGGCCGACGCCGGTGTTCTTGAGCTGGACCTGGAGGCGGAACTTCTCGCCCTTCTGGACCAGGCCGTCACCGTTGCCGTCGTCGATCAGCTGATACGCGTAGGCGAACGTCGGCCGCGGTGCGGCCTCGACGTGCAGCTCGGTCGGCGTGATCCGGGCGGCCGCGTTGCGGGCTTCCTTGATCTCGACGCTGATGTGGTTGACGCGATCGAGCGCGTCCTTCGGCACCTTGACCTTGGTGGTGAACGTCTTGGTCTCGCCGGGGGCGATCTTGCCGATCGGCAGCTCGGTGTCGTCGAACGTCGAGTCGTCGGTGTGGAGCCGCGACAGCACGCGGTAGGCGGTGCCGGCGCCGGTGTTCTTCACCGTCGTGGTGACGCTGACGATCTCACCGGCCTTCGCCTTCCTGGCGGGCGAGGTGACGACCGAGACATCGAGGCTCGCGGTCTCGGCCGAGGCGACGGGCGCCGACCAGTCGACCGTGATGCCGTTCAGCGCGGCGACCAGCTTCTTCTCCTCGTCGGCACGAACGCGCGCGACGATCCGGCCGGCCGCGGCCACCAGCTTCGGACGGCTGGGCTGCGCGGTCGAGCTCGCCACTTCCTTCGCAAACTTGATCTCGAAGTCCTCGACGATCTCGTCGGCATCCGGGATGTCGTCCTCGTCATCCGGCTTGGGCGGCGTCACCGGCTGCGCGGTGGTGCCGGCGGCGGGCTTCTTGCGCTCGACGAGGAACGGGATCTCGAACGCCGGCTTGTCGGTGTCCTTCGCGTACGACGACACCAGCGTCGCGTCGAGATCCTTCTCGCCGTAGGTGCGCGTCGGCGGCAGCAGGCGCACGAAGTCGTTCTCCGAGTCGTTCTTCTCGGGGACGTACATCCGCTGCAGCTGGATGTCGGGAACGATGCCGAGGTTCTGGATCGAGCGGTCGCCCGGGGTCAGGTACTGCGCGATGGTCAGCTTCAGCTTGCTCTTGTCGTCGTTGTCGTAGAGCTCCTGGACGGTGCCCTTGCCGAACGTCCGCGTGCCGATGATGACGGCGCGGTCGAGGTTCTTGAGCGCGCCGGCGACGATCTCGGAGGCAGACGCGCTGCCACCGTTGACGAGCACGACGAGCGAGCTGGTGGTGTCGCCGAAGCCGTGCTCGGCGCGGCGCGCCTCGCGATCGCGGCCCGACACGGTGGTGACCACGGTGCCGCTGTCGACGAACAGATCGGAGAGCTGGACGGCCTCCTCGAGCAGGCCGCCCGGGTTGCCGCGGAGGTCGAGGATCCACGACGCCGCGCCCTTGCCCGACATCTCCTTCATGGCATCGGCGACGTCGCGCGAGATGCCCTTGCTGAACTGCTTGACCTTGATGTAGCCGACCTTGCTCTGGCCGGAGTCGAGCACCTTCGACTCGACCGCCGAGACGCGGATGATGTCGCGCACGACGTCGAAGCGGAGCAGGCCCTGCTCGCCCTTGCGCTCGATCCACAGCGTCACGCCGGTGCGCGGGTCGCCGCGCATGCGATCGACCGCCTCGTTCGACGTTAGATTTTCGGTGGGCTCGTTGTTGATCTTGACGATGTGATCGCCGGCCTTGATGCCCTTGCGCCACGCCGGCGTGTCCTTCATCGGTTTCACGACCATCAGCTTGCGATCGATCATCCGGATCACGATGCCGAGGCCGCCGAACTTGCCGCTCGTCGACACGTCCATGTCGCGCGCCTGCTCGGGATCCATCAGCACCGAGTGCGGGTCGAGCGTTGACAGCATGCCGTTGACGGCCGCGTACTCGACCTTCGCGAGGTCGCTGCCGCCGTTCATGTTCGCCTCGATGAAGCGGAACACCTTCTTCAGCTTCGCGGCGAGGCGCCACGGCGAGTCGACGTCGTCGGTGTCGAACACCTCCGGCTTGTCGTTGACCGTGACCTTGACCTTGTTGCGTGCGACGTCGGGCTCGACGAGCACTTCAGGAATGTTGAGCTGGACGTGATCGAGCGCCGCGTACAGCATCTTCTTCGGATCGACGCGCGACGGATCGACGTAGCGATCTTTGATGCGCACGAGCGTCATGTTGAAGATCTTGAGAGCGGCGAGATCGTAGGTCTGCTTCTGCGCCTTGCCTGGTGCGGCGCGCGCGATCGGGATCTCCGGATCGAAGATCACGCCGTCGGGCGACTGCCTCACGACAGTAAGGACGAGTGCGAGCAGACCTGCGGCCACCACCATGGTCAGGTTCAACCGGCTGCGCATGTCACACGATTATAGGGCGCTCGCAGTGAGGCGCCAGGCAGACTTGCGGTCGCTTCTCCGTCTGGTCGCTCAGCTTCTCTCCGTGGTCGTATGTAGTATGGTCGGACTCACCCGATGGCCGATGGCAAGCGCAAGAGCGGCCCGAAGAAGCGTCCCAGCGGCGTGATCGACGTCGGCGACAAGCCGGCGCCCGACGACGACGAGGACAAGGAAGAGGAGGGCGAAGCCGACGAGGGCGTCGATGTCGACCTGGCCAAGGCTGCGGCACCCATCGATGTCGCAGGGTCCGTCGACGAGGATGGCGACGATCTCCCCCAGCTCGAGGAAGAACCGGTCAAGGGCCGGAGTACCGGCTCGATCGCCAAGCGCGACCCGATGGCCGCGTACATGGCCGACGTTCGCCGCTACCCGCTGCTCACTCCGGAGGAGGAGCACTCGCTCGCGGTCCGGCTCGTCGAGCACGGCGACACCACCGCGGCCCGCAAGATGATCGAGGCGAACCTTCGGCTGGTCGTGAAAATTGCCTACGAATATCGCCGGGCCCACAAGAACCTGCTCGACCTGGTCCAGGAGGGCAACATCGGGCTCATCCAGGCAGTCGGGAAGTTCGACCCGTATCGCGGCGTCAAGCTGTCGAGCTACGCGGCGTTCTGGATCCGCGCCTACATCCTCAAGTTCATCCTCAACAACTGGCGGCTGGTGAAGATCGGCACCACGCAGGCGCAGCGCAAGCTGTTCTTCAACCTGCGCAAGGAGCGCGAGAAGCTCGAGCAGCTCGGCTTCCAGCCGACGAGCGCACTGCTCGCCGAGAAGCTCGACGTCACCGAGAAGGAAGTGATCGAGATGGAGCGCCGGCTCGCGGCGCCCGCGGCCTCGCTCGATGCGCCGCTCGGTGGCGGCGACGACGAGGGCACGCGCACGCGGATGGACTACCTGCCCGACGACGCCGCCGATCGCCCCGATCGCGCGGTCGCCCAGAGCGAGTTCGCCCAGCTCCTCAAGGGTCACCTCGAGACGTTCGCGAAGACGCTCGAGGGTCGCGAGCAGACGATCTTCCGCGAGCGCTGGTTGACCGACGAGCCGCTGACGCTGCAGGAGATCGGCGATCGCTATCAGGTGTCGCGCGAGCGAGCGCGCCAGCTCGAGAAGCGGATGCTCGACCGGCTGAAGAAGTATCTCGAGGCCGAGCTCGGCAGCGCGGTCGACATCGACGCGATGACCCGCGACTAGTCGAGATCGAAGCGCACGATCGCGCCGTCCTTCGCGCTGGTCTCGACGCCGGCCGCGACCAGCGTGTTGCCGTCGAGCGCGAGCTGGCCACAGCCTCCGGTCGCGAGCTCG
>JAEYYY010000895.1 GCA_023430775.1 Pseudomonadota bacterium | reverse complement strand
CGGCGGCGGGCTTCGCGCTGATCGCGGCATCGGGAAGCGAAGACGACAGCGCCGGCATGGCGACCCTCGGCGTGATCGCGCTGCTCGTCGGTCCGTCGGCGGGTCACATCTACGCCGGCGAGACCGGTCACGCGGTCGGCATGACGCTGGTGCGCGGCGCCGCGGCCCTGGCGCTGCTCGCCGGCGTGATCAAGGCGACCACGGTCTACGCGGTGGACTGCGTCGACTGCAGCGGCAGCCACTACGACGACGGCGACGATGGCTCGACGCTGATGTGGGTCGGCGGCATCTCGCTGGTCGCCGCGACGGTCTACGACATCATCGATGCGCCGCGCGCCGCGCGTCGCCGCAACGCCAAGGAGCGCGGCTACGGCGTCCAGCCGATGATGGTCGGCACGTCGAACGCGAAGTCGCCCGGCATCGGCCTCGTGGGCAGCTTCTGAGTCAGCTCTTCGGTTGCGAGGCCCTCATCACCTCTTCCTGACGCGATCGGAAGTCATCGAGCACCTCCTTCTTCTCGCGCGCCGGCACCTTGAACTTGTCGAGCGTGGCCTCGAGGTCCTCCATGAAGGCCTCGAAGTCTTCCGGCTTCAGCTTGGTGTCCTTGTGCGACTCGACCATGTCCTTGCCGGTGTACTTGCACGGACCGCCGGTGCGCTCGCAGATGTCCTCGACCATCATCTTCTTGATGCGCGGGATGTCGGTGTTCATGAACAGCGACTTGATGCGGTCGTCGGAGCCGGTGCGTGCGACGAAGTCGTCGACGACGGCGGTGATCGCGTCGAGGCCTCCGAGGCGTTCGAACAGGGTGCGGGTGTCCTGCGGCGGGTCCGCCGGCTTGGATTTGCCGCCGCAGGCGGCGAGGGCGAGGCAAAGACAGAGCAGGGTGCTGCGAAGCATGAGTGCTTGGATGGTGCCCAAGCTCCGCGGTTACAGCAATTCACCCGGCTCGCAAGCTGGCCGCAAATCAGCCGCGGATCAGCTCGAGCAGATCCTTGGTGGTCAGCTTCGCGGCGGTGCCGGTGCCGGCGAGGACGCTGGCGACCAGCGCGCGCTTGTCCTTGTGGAGCGACAGGATCTGGTCCTCGATCGTGTTCTTCGCGATCAGCCGGTAGACGGTCACCGGGTTCTTCTGGCCGATGCGGTGGGCGCGGTCGGTGGCCTGATCCTCGACCGCCGGGTTCCACCACGGATCGAGGTGCAGCACGTAATCGGCGCCGGTCAGGTTGATGCCCTGGCCGCCGGCCTTGAGCGAGATCAGGAACACGTCGGCGGTGCCGGACTGGAACTCCTTGACCAGCTTCTTGCGGTCGGTCGCGGTGGTCGCGCCGTCGAGGTAGAGCAGCGAGAAGCCGGCCTCCTCGAGCGCCTGGCGGACGATCGCGAGGTGCGAGGTGAACTGGCTGAACACCAGGGCGCGGTGGCCGGACTCGTGGAGCTCCTCGAGCAGCTCGATCGCGCGCGCGAGCTTGCTGGAGCCCAGCGTGCTCTGCGGATCGTAGAGCCTCGGGTGACAGGCGAGCAGGCGCAGCCGGGTGATCGCCGCCAGCACCTGGAAGCGGCGACGCTCGTCGCGCATGCCTTCTCCCTTCGCGGCGAGCTCGGCGAGCGAGGCGATGCGCGCGTCCTCGTACAGCGTTCGTTCGTCGTCCGAGAGCGTGACGCCGATCTCGATCTCGGTGCGCGCGGGCAGCTCGCGCGCGACCTCCTGCTTGGTGCGGCGGAGCAGGAACGGCGAGATCACGCGTGACAGCGACGCCTGCGCGCTGGCGTCGGCGTGCTTCTCGATCGGAATCGCATAGCGCTCGCGGAACTGATCCCAGCTGCCGAACAGACCGGGGAACACGATCGAGAACAGCGACCACAGCTCGCCGAGGTGGTTCTCGAATGGCGTGCCCGACAGCGCGATGCGGAACTCGGCGTCGAGGCTGCGCGCGGCGCGAGCGCGCTGGGTCGCGTGGTTCTTGAGGGCCTGCGCCTCGTCGAACACGCAGGTCGCGAACCGGATCGCGGACAGCTTCTCGATGTCGCGCACCAGCACGCCGTAGCTCGCGATCACGATGTCGCCGGGCTGGAGGCCGATCAGCTTGGAGGCGCGATCGGTCTCGGTGAACAGGATGGGTCGCAACGAAGGTGCGAACCGCTCGAGCTCGTCGGCCCAGTTGTGGATCACCGAGGTCGGCGCGAGCACGAGGGCAGGGCCGCGCTTCGCTCGATCCAGCAGCACCGCGATGGCCTGCACGGTCTTGCCGAGACCCATGTCGTCGGCGAGGCACGCACCGGCGCCCCACGCGGCGACGCGCGACAGCCACGCGTGGCCCTCGATCTGGTAGTCGCGCAGCGTCGCCTTCAACGCCTTCGGCGGCTTCGGCTTCAGCTTGGTCGCGGCGGTCAGCTTCGCGGCGAGCTCGGTCCACAGCGCCGCGGTCTCGACCTTCGCACCGGCCTGCTCGAGCGCCTTGATCGCGGGCACCGCGGCCGGCGACAGCTCGAGCTGATCGCGGCTCTGATAGGTCTGCTCGGCGACGGCCTCGAGCCGCTTGCGCAGCTGATCGGTCAGCTCGACCCAGCGGTTGGCATCGACGCGCACGAAGCGCTGCTGGCGGCGCACCGCATCGAGCAGGATCGCGAGCTCGATCCGACCGGACTCGATCTTGATGTCGCCGGTGATCTGGAACCAGTCCTTCTTGCGCTCGACCTTGACGCGCAGCTTGTCGGCCGCGACCGTGCCGCCGACGTGCGGCTTGATGTCGACCCACTCGGCCTCGAACTGGGCCGGCGGATCCTGGACGGCGGCGACCGCGGCGAGGGCCTGGTC
>JAEYYY010000894.1 GCA_023430775.1 Pseudomonadota bacterium | reverse complement strand
CGTTGAATCGCATCCTGCCGATCGCGCCACCACCGCCCGAGGACAGCGTGGCGGTCGCCCCCGTGCCTCCGGTCAGGACGCTTCCGGCGGCGCCCAGCCCTCCCGCCGCGCCGGTGCTGGTCCCGTTGCCCTGCGTGCCGCCCATCGCCTGGTCGCGATCGAGCCTGCCGTTGCCTCCGATGCCACCGATGTTCGAGCCACCACCACCGCCGCCGTTGACGGCAAGCGAACCGTTGATCGTGATGGTCGGTGCCTCGAGCACGATCACGCCGCCCGCACCTCCACCGGCACCGCCGTCGTTGCCGCCCTGGCCGCCGGGTCCACCACCACAGCCGCCCGCGTTGATCCCGCCGCTTGCCGCGATCGTGATCGACGTGTTCGAGATCAACTGCACCGCTGCACCACCGCCGCCGCCCGCACCACCGCCGGCGCCGCGTGCACCACCACCGCCACCGCCGCCGATCAGCATCGTCACGGCCTCGTCGCCGAACGCCGGCCCACCGGTGCCCGCTGGATCACCGCCGGGGCCGCCCATCGCGCCGTGGCCACCACCACCACCACCACCGTTGTTTCCACCTGCACGGCCGCCGGCTCCCGAACCGGCCGCCGCCTGGTCGCGATTGCCGCCGCGGAACCCGCCCGGTCCCTGCGTCTGGACGCCGGTTCCACCGACGTTGCACGACTGAGTGTCGATCACACCCTCGATCACGATGGGACCGTTGGCGACCAGGATGATCGACTGCGTGCCCTCGATCTTGAGCGGGCCTTTGATGGTCAACGCTTCGAAGTGATAGATGCCGGCGAGCACGCCGGTGGTCGTCTCGCTGAAGGCGTAGCCCATCGCCAATGGAGGATCGATGCTGTCGGCATCGCTGTTCATGATCGTGTCGGCGGGGATCTCCACCGCGTCGAGCGCCACGAGCGTGGCCGGCGTCAGATCTGTGGTCTGCGCCGCACCGCCGGTGGGTGTGATCTCCAGGCAGTGGGCGCCGCCCTGCTCGCTGCACCCCCATCCGCACGTCGTGGGCGTCGGCGTCTCCCCTATTGTGGTGCAGGTCCGAAGCTCGTTACCGACGCAGGTCTTCTCGTCTGCGACCTGGCAAGGCCCGGAATCGGGCAGCGTGCCGTCACCCGGTGGGCCATCGCCGCTGGCATCTGCCGAGTCGGCGCCGGGTGAGTACTTACAGCCGGCCGCGAGGATCGCGAGCGAACCTAGAAACCGATAAAGCGGCATCCAAGGGGTTGGCCGAGGCATGGCACATCCTAGAGGAAGGGAGCGATCGGATGTCGTGCGACGGTCACGTGCGGACGTCGTCTTATCCGGAGGGTCAGGGAAACCTAGTAACCCCTCGAATGATCTGGTTGCAAGTAAGTAGCAGAGGTTCCAGAATCTGGGCCTTGGAGGATCGATGAACTGCCCGACCTGTGGTGCCACCAACCAGCCGAACGCAGCCTTTTGCTCGCAGTGCGCGACCAACCTGCTGGTCCCGCCGGGTGCGGCTCCCCCGGCTCCAAACCCGTACGGCAACCCGAACCCGTACGCGAACCCGATGGGCTACCAGGACCCGGCCTACTACGCGCCGATGCCCACCCGCACGTCGGGCATGGCGATCGCCGGCTTCGTCCTGTCGTTCTTCTGCTCGCTGCTCGGTCTGATCTTCTCGTGCATCGGCTACAGCGAGTGCAAGAAGTCCAACGGTCAGGTCACCGGTGAAGGCCTCGCGATCGCCGGCATCATCATCTCGATCCTCGGCTTCCTGCTGTCGATCGTCTGGTGGTCGTCGATCAGCCGCCACGGACGCTGGTAGCCATGTATCGCGACGACCTCGCAGCCACGCACGCACGTGTCGAGCAGCTCCAGCGCGAGCTGAGCAAGGCGTCGCAAGAGGGCGCCACCGACAAGCAGCGGATCGCCGCGCTGTCGGCGCAGCTCGCCGCCACCCAGCAAGCGCTCGCTCGGCTGGGCGGCGCGATGCACCAGCGCCAGCAGCACTACATCTATCCGTCGCGCTCGAGCACGATCCTCACGCTCGGTATCCTGTCGCTCGTGGTGTGCTCGGTGATGGGGCCGATCGCGTGGGCGATGGGCAACGAGGAGATGCGCCGGATGGACGCCGGTCAAACTCCCGAGGATCAGCGCGGCAGCGTCAGCGCCGGCCGGATCTGCGGAATCATCGCGTCGTGCTTCCTGATGTTCGGCGGCCTGATCTTCTTGATGCTGCTCGCCGCCGCGCCGAAGTGACGACCGCCTCGCCGCGGCGCTTGTTCTCCGGCGCCACGCTGGCTCGCATCATCGCCGGCGGTTACGCCGCGCTGGTGATCGCCGGCTTCGTCATCGGTGCCACCGGCCCCGAGTCGTGGCGCCAGGCGATCCTCGACGACGGCCCGGGCTGTCCGCTCAAGGCGACGACCAGCATCGATTGCCCGTTCTGCGGCATGACCCACGCGACGCTCGCGATGGGCGGTGGCGACTTCGGCACCGCGCTCGAGCACCATCCACTCGCGCCGTTCGTGCTGCTGTTCGTGCTCGCGCTGCTCGCGATCGTCGCCTTCGGGAGAACCAATGTCCTGCTGTCGGGAAAACGCCCATTCCTCCTGCTCGGGGTGATCGGCGCCATCTGGCTCCTGCGCCTCATCCTCTGATCGGCACGTGTTATCGTGGCAGCTCCGTGATCGGCGAGCTGATCGGTAACTTCAAGATCGTGTCGCGGTTGGGGGCCGGCGGGATGGGCGAGGTGTTTCTCGCCGAGCAATCGAAGATCGGGACGAAGGTCGCGATCAAGCTGCTGCGCCCCGAGCTGTCGGCCGACAAGACGCACGTCGATCGGTTCTTCAACGAGGCGCTCGCGGTCAGCCGGATCAAGCACGCCGGCATCGTCAAGATCTTCGACGTCGGCTTCGTCGACAAGACCGGGGCCGCGTACCTGGTGATGGAGTTCCTCGAGGGCGAATCGCTGGCGGCGCGGATCGCGCGCGTCGGCCGGTTGCCGCTCGCGCAGATCGCGGATGTCGGCCGCCAGATCGCGAACATCCTCGACGCCACGCACGCGAGCGGCATCACCCACCGCGATCTCAAGCCCGACAACATCTTCCTCGTCGCCGACGCCGAGCTCGCCAGCAAGGAGCGCGTCAAGATCCTCGATTTCGGCATCGCCAAGCTGACGGGCACGATGGCCGGCGGCGCGCCGAAGACGGTCGGCATCATGGGCACGCCCGGCTACATGGCGCCCGAGCAGTGGGGAGACTCGTCGAAGGTCGACTGGCGCGCGGATGCGTACTCGGTCGGCTGCGTCGTGTTCGAGATGGCCGGCGGCCGCCAGCCGTTCCCGGCGCAGACGTTCCCCGAGTCGTACGCGAAGCACCTGAACGATCCGCCGCCGCACGTTCGCGAGCTCGCGCCCGAGCTGCCCGAAGCACTCGAGGCGCTGATCGTGCAGATGCTCGCGAAGCAGCCCGCCGATCGGCCGGCGATGAGCGACATCGCGTCGCGCTTCGAGGCGATCGGCAAGCTGCCCTCGACGGGGCCGCTGATCGCGCAGACCTTGCCGCACGGCAGCGGTGCCGCGCTGGTGGCGCCGACGATCGCCCCGGGCGAGCCGACCATCGCACCGGCCATCACGCCGGCGCCGATGACGCCGGTGACACCCGCGGCGAAGCCGAACACCACGCTGTCGACGGCAGCGGTCGAGCGCAGCGATGCACCGCCGCCGAGATCGAAGACCGGCTTGATGGTGCTCGGTGGCCTGGCCGTGATCGGCGCGACCACCGGCATCGTGATCGCGACGCGCGGCGGTCCCGATCCGGTCAAGGATCCGGTGACGGATCCGATCGCGAGGCCGGCGCCCGATGCGCGCGTCGAGGATCCGGTGCCGAAGCAGGAGACGCTGCGCCAGCAGATCGATCGCGCCAATCCGTTCGTCGATGCCGGCGGTGCGAAGCTCCAGACCCATCAGGTGACGAACCAGGAGTACGACTGGTACCTGAAGTCGCTCGCGAACGCCGACGCGGCGAAGCCGCTGAGCGCGCCCGGCGCGCCGACCGAGCCGGTGGCGTGGGTGACGTTCGAGCGTGCGCGCCGGTTCTGCGAGGCGATCGATGCATCGCTTCCCTCCGACGAGCTGTGGGTCCGCGCCGCCGGCGGCGACTCGTCGGGGCTCGATCCCGCGAACGCCGGCACGCGCGGTCCGCTACAGGAATGGACGGCGACGGTGCACGACGGCCTCGCCACCGTGCGCGGCGCGTGGGTCGGGATGCCGAAGGAAGACCTCGCGCTGGTCGCCGAGGGGCCGCTGATGAAGCCGACCGAATCGCTGGCCGGCATCGAGCAACCCACCATCGTGGCCTCGGCCCGGATCGGATTTCGATGCGCACGCTGATCATCTGCATCTTGTTGGCGATCGCGGCGCCGGCGTACGCGCAACAGCCCGTGGCCGATGCGGATGGCGACGGCATCAGCGACAGCGCCGACCAGTGCCCCAACGACCCCGAGGACAGGGACGGGTTCGAGGACGGCGACGGTTGCCCGGAACCCGACAACGATCGAGACGGCATTCCGGATACCCGCGACAAGTGTCCGAGAGAGCCCGAGACCCCTAACGGGTTTGCCGACGAGGATGGCTGTCCCGATAAGGTCATCGAGAGCCTGAAGCTGCCGAGCACGACGCCACCGGCGAAGTCGTCGGTCAACTACGCCTGTCACCCGGGCCAGCCGAACTTCGGGAGCAACAGCTGCAAGTGCCCGCCCGGGTCGACGCCGGCGATGAACGGCAACACGGCGATCTGCAAGACCACGCCCGCCACCAGGATCGAACCGCGGCGCCCCGAGCCTCCGGCGGTCGGCAAGCCTGTCGTGACTCCGACCGGCTATCGCTGTGGATCGGGCGGCAAGCTGGTCGTGGGCAAGGGTTGCACGTGTGCTGCCGATCGCATCGAGCGACGCGATGCCGATGGAGTGTCGGTGTGTGATCGTCGTGCCACGGGTGCGACCGCCGCGCCGGCTCCGGCACGCGACGGCACCGTGACCTTCAAGGCCACGCCCTGGGCAACGGTCTCGCTCGATGGCAATCCGCTCGGAACGACGCCCAAGGTGAACGTGCGCGTCTCTGCCGGCAAGCATCAGGTCGTGTTCACGAGGGGCGCTCGCAGCGAACGCCGCACCATCGAGGTGCAACCCGGCGGATCATCCATCGTGTCTGTGAGTCTCGACGACTAGCAGTGATGTCGGCGTGATGTCGCGCCGGGGCCAATCCGGGTTATCGTGGAGCTGCCGTCTGGGGGTACCTATGCAGCTAACTTCGTTTGTTCGCGTCCTTGCCTTCGCCACGCTCGTCGCCTGTGGCAGCGATGGCACCGATACCGGCGAGTGCGTCGATCTGTGCACCGAGGCACAGGCCGGCGATTGCACCTCGGTCACCGGCAATTGCAGCGCGTTCTGCAACGCCGTCGATGGCGTCCAGGATCAGGCCGGTTGCACCGACGAGCGCGCCACCTATCAGTCGTGCCTCGCCGCCAACGCCGACGTCTGCGCGAACGACTGCGATGGCGAGGAGACCGCGCTGACGGACTGCCTCGCCGATTTCTGCGCCAACAACCTGAACAACCAGGACTGTCAGACGCTCATCCAGTCATTCTGACGTGGTGCTATCGTCGGGACGTGCGTTGCATCCCGATGCTGGTGCTGGTGGCGTGGCCGCTGGCCGTTCACGG
>JAEYYY010000889.1 GCA_023430775.1 Pseudomonadota bacterium | reverse complement strand
GCGTCGGCGTCGGCGTCGGCGTCGGCCATCGTCAGCGAGGCAGGTTGCCCCTGCGTGCGAATCATCCCGGGTCATCAGCAACCGTGGTTGCTGTACCGCCGAGCCTGAGCCACGATTGCGCCATGTGGCGCTTGGCCGTGGCCGGAACTCTGCTCGGCGCAGTCGCGCTCGGCGGTCCGGATGGTCACGCAAACGGCCGCGTGGTGAGAGTCGAGGCGCCGAAGCGCATCGAGGTGCACGTGCCAGCAGGTCGGTTCTGGATGGGCGTCTCCGATGACGAGGCCGTGGCCGCGAAGGAGCAATGCGACGCAGCGTTTCCGGCGCTGACCGGGACGACTCCCGCCGGACAGCTGATCGACTTCTGCGCCGATTATCTGGCGACGCTGACGGAGATGTCGCCGCGCAGCGTGTACGTCAGCGCGTTCGCGATCGATCGCGACGAGGTCAGCGTCGACGAGTACCGCCAGTGCGTGGATGCGGGAGCCTGCGATCTAGATCCGCTGGTGGCCGGCGACGAGCGCTACATCAAGCCGGGCTGGCCGATGGTCAACGTGACCTGGTACGAGGCGCAGGACTTCTGCCGCTGGCGCGGCGGCCGGTTGCCCACCGAGGCGGAGTGGGAGCGCGCGGCCCGCGGCGATAACGCGACGGCAGTGTGGCCGTGGGGTGACCTCGAGCAGCCGAAGGACTTCAACCACGGGCAGCCGCGCGCGCAGGCGATGCGCGACATCGAGCGCAGCCAGCTCCAGACGCCGGTGCAGTTCTTCGGCGATCCCGACGATAGCGATGGCAACGCGATCCTGGCGAAGCCGGGCTCGTACGTGTGGGGCGAGGGGCCGTTCGGCACCCGCGATCAGGCCGGCAACGTGGCGGAGTGGACGGCGGACGCGTGGATCGAGGATTCGAAGACCAAGGGCTACGACGGGCTCGACAAGGGCGACCCACTGAGGCTGCCGTCACTGAATGACAGGCGCGTGGTGCGCGGTGGATCGTGGCGGCAACCGATCTTCATCGGTCGCTCGAACCTGCGCGATCCGTTCAACCGCCTCTACGAGCCGCGGCAGCGCTTCTCGCACGTCGGCTTTCGCTGCGCGCGTTCGGAGTGAGTCAGCGAGCGTCGACTTCGGCGTCGACCTCGGCGTCGACCTCGGCATCGGTCGCGTCGGTCGGGCCGTCGGGATCGGCGTCGGGCACGCTGGCATCGATCTGACCGGAGCCACCGGGCTTCTGGCAGCTCGGTGGGTCGGTGCCCTGGTTACAGACGAAGCCGTCCTCGCAGTCGTCGTCGACCTGGCAGCGCCCACCTTCACCCTGCTTGCAGGCGACGATCACGCCGGCGGCGAGCAGGAGGAGCAAAATGGCCGGCAGCAGCCGGCGAGCGATCGACTGGGACATCACGAGCTCACCTCCACGTCTTCGAGCGGCGGAACTTCGAGCCACTCTACCTTGGTGACCTCGACCTCGCGCTTGCCCTTACCGCTGGGCAGCGCGACGGTATCGCCGACATCCTTGCCGATCAGCGCACGCGCGACGGGCGCGCCGATCGAGATCCGGCCCTTCTTGATGTCGGCTTCGTGCTCGCCGACGATGACGTAAGTGTGGGAATCGCCGCTGTCGGTGTCTTCGATGGTCACGGTGGCGCCAAATCTGACTCGCGTACCCGACAATTTGGTTGGATCGATCACCTCGGCCATCAGCGTTTTTGCTTCGAGCTCGCGGATCTTGGCCTCGATCAGGCCCTGTTCCTCTTTGGCGGCGCTGTAGTCGGCGTTCTCGGAGAGGTCGCCGTGACCGCGAGCGATCTCGATCGCGCGGCTGTTACGAGGACGCTCGACGTCCTTCAGCCTCTTCAGCTGGGCCTTCATCGCGGCAAACCCCGACGGGGTCATCGGAAATTTTTCGGACATCGGCGAAGGAGTATTCGTACCTGTACTTGGCGCCGGTCGCAACGCTCAGGGGCAGGTCCTCTCGCAGCCCGGCTGGTTCGAGTCGCAGCCGCCGAGGCCGTCCTCGCAGTCACCCGTGCCGGAGGTGGGCATCGGGCACGACGAGCCGTCGCAATCGCCGTTGCACTCCGCGTCGCAATCGCACGCCTGCGAGCACTCGATGACGCCGCAGGCGTTGTTGCCGTCGCAGAACACGTCGCAGCGGCCGGTGCCGCAGTCGATGTTGCCGCACGCGCTGACCCCGTCACATTCGATGTCGCAATCGCGCGCCGCACTGCAATCGACGTTGTCGCAGGCGTTGGAGGCCCTGCAGTTGATGTTGCACTCGAAGCCGGCGGGACAGCTGACGTTTCCGCACTCGTTCGCGTCGTCGCAGTTGATCGTGCAGACCTCCTGCTCGAGATCGCAGAAGTCGCACTGCGAGGGGCACGTCGGCAGGACACAGAAGCCGCTGTCGCAGACTCGATCCGCGGCGCAGTCGGTCTGGTCGTCGCACGCGAGGTCCCGGGTCCGGCGATCGACGAGGCAGCTCGCCAGAGATCCGATCACGCCCAGCGCTGCAACCAGCGCGAGCGAGTGCTTCATCTGCCGAGGCCGATCGTGAGCATCACGCCTGCACTCGTCGGCGTCACCGTCGGCGTCACCATCACGGCATCGCGTTGCGCCTTGCGATCCTTGTACAGAAACCACACCCCGACGGCGGTGGCACCGAGCGCACCCAGCACCAGCAGGTTGCCGTAGAGCGCCTTCTTGCCGGCCTCGTCCTCGAGTTGCTCGAGGGCCTGGATCTGCTGGAGCGTGTCGGTCGGCGCCGCGTCGATCTGGTCCTGCTTCTTCGACTTCTCGTTCCACTGCGTCAGCCCGGCGATCATCAGCACGCCTGCGCCGACGAGGACGCTGATGCCGATCACGCGCTCGGGGCGCGCCTTCTTCTTCGGCTGCTCGGGCGTCGTCACCTTCTCGGGGCACTTGCCGTCCGGGCCGGGAAGCGCGTCATCGGGACAGGTCACCGCCGGGGTGGTCCCGCCGAGCAGCTTCTCGACATCGCCGCCGAGATTCGCCGGCTCGGGCCCGACCGGGATCGAGGTCACGGTGGTGGTGACTTCCTCGGGCGCCTTGTCCTTCTCCTTCTTCCGGATCACCAGCTCGACCGCGCCATCCTTGTTCGTCGCGCTGCCGTAGATCAGGACGTCGACGGACAGCGTCGTCCGCACGTTCTCGGCACACTCGGGCGTCGTCGGATCGCAGCCGAGCGCGGTCGCCGTCTCGCCGAGGGTCGTGGTGCCCGCCTTCATGTTCGCGTTCGACGTCTTGACGATGGCCTCGATCGAGCTGGTCAGCTTGAGCCGCACCGCCGGATCGGCGTCGCCGTCGATCGGCAGCACCATCACGGTGGAGGCGGTCGCCGGCGGGGCATCGGCAGGCGCAGGCGCAGGCGCGGGGTCAGGGGCAGGTTGCGCGGCGACCTGAACGGAGAGCAACGCGACGACGAGCAGAGCTGCGAGCCAGCGCTGGATCATTTCTTCAGCCTCTCGAGGCGGTCCTTGATTGCCTGAGCATCGGAAGCTCCCGGTGCGATCGCAAGATATCGCTGGTACGCGGAGATCGCCTGCGCCTTCGCCCCCTGCTTCTCGTAGGCAATGCCGAGCGAGCGCCACGCCGGCGCGTAGCCCGCGTTGACCGCGGTCGCCTTCTTGAACGTCGCGATCGCGGCGCTCAGGTTGCCCGCCGTCATCTCGCGCACGCCTTGCTGGACCAGCTCCGACAGGTTGGGCTTGGGAGGCGGAGGTGGGCGAGGCGTATCGCGTGGCGGCCGGTGCGTGGCATCGCGCGGCGGTTTCACGACGGCGGCATCCTCGGGCGCCATCTCGATCTCGGCATCCGGCTCGACGACCGCCGCATCGGCGACGACCTTCTCCGCCGCATCGGGCGCCGCGGTCGCGTCCGGCGTGCCGGCGACCAGCTTGTCGTTGGAGCCACCGCCGTCGGCCTTCGGCTTCCCGCTCGCGATCACCACCGAGATGACGATGACCAGCACGAGCACCGCGGCGACCGCGCCGAGCCCGACGTAGAGCCGCTTGTGTGGTTTCGGTGCGACGACGACCGGTGGTTCCGTGACGCTGGTCGACTCGACGTCGTCGACCGCGGTGCGCCGTGCGATCTCGGCCTCGACCTCGTCCATCACGATCGGTGGCGCGTCGATCGTCGTGGCTTCTGCCTCGGCGACAGGAATCGGCATGCTGCCGCGCGACAGCGGCCGGGCGGGCGTGCCCTCGGCGACGGGTGGTGGCGTCAGCGGACCCTTGAACGCGATCGAGAACTCGCTGGTCGTCGCGATCGCCGACGGCGCGACGGGCTCGGCGAAGGCGGCCTGCAGCACGGCGGCGCTCGCGCGCCCCTTGCTCGAGACCTCCTGGAGCAGCTTTTTCCGCGCCGAGATGTGGTCGTCGAACGTCGCCTGCATGTACTTGGCGATCTGATCGTTGCGACCGCCGTAGCCCTGCTTGCGCAGCACCTCCTCGAGGTCCTGCGCGAGCGCCTTCGCGGTGGCGTAGCGCTTGTCCGGATCGCGCTCGAGCGCCTTCATCACGATCGCGTCGAAGTCGGCGATGACGTCGCCGTTGACCGCCGACGGCACCGGAATCTTCTGCTCGAGCACCTGCTTCATGGTGTCGGCGTCGTTGCCGCCCTTGAACAGCCGGCGCAGCGTCAGCGCCTCCCACAGCACGCAGCCGAGCGACCAGATATCGCTGCGCCTGTCACCGGCGCCGCCCTTGAGCTTCTCGGGCGCCATGTACGAGAACTTGCCCTGGATCTTCGACGGGCCCGCCGCCGACTGGGTCGCCTTGGCGACGCCGAAATCGACGAGCTTCACCTGCCCGTTGTAGAGCACGACGATGTTGCCGAGCGAGACGTCGTGGTGGACGAGCTCGATCGGATCGCCGCCCATCGAGCGCAGCTCGTGCGCCGCGTCGAGACCTTCCGCGGTATCGGCGATCAGCCGTGCGGTCGACAGCGGATCGAGTCGCTTGCCCTCGCGGCCGGCGCGCAGCACCGCGAGGAGCGGCTCGCCCTCGAGGTACTCCATCGCGATGAAGTAGCGACCGTCGGCCTCGCCGAGATCGTAGATGTCGACGACGTTCGGGTGCTTGACCAGCGCGGCGACGCGCGCCTCGTCGAGCAGCATGTCGACGAATGTCTTCTGGGTCGCGAGGTTCGCGTGCACCAGCTTGACGACCACCAGCTTCTCGAACCCGGCCGGCCCGCGCTGCAACGCGAGCTGGACCTCGGCCATGCCACCCTGACCGATCTGCGTGATCAGCTCGTACCGACCCAGCTTGGCTGGTCGCCGGTTTGGAGCCTCCCCCACAGCGGACACGGGTGTCAGTGTAACGCATGGAATCCCCGGCTTTGCAGGCTCGGGGCAAGTACCATCACGCCGTGTAGGTATGTCGCTCACTATCACCGTCGCTCCCCACCCACTTATCGATGTCGGCGCGTTCGTCTGCCGCCTGGAGCACGCGCTGTCATCGACGGAAACCCCCGAAGAGATTCGCCGGCTCGCCGTGGCGGGCGCGAGCGCCCCGCTGACTCCGAGCGACACCGTCAAGACGGCCGTGCGGGATCTGCTTCGCCACGGTGGCTTCAAGCCCGCCGGTCGCAGCAAGCCGGCGTCCGAGTACCTGACCGGCGCGCTCGCCGAGGGCAGGTTTCCAACGATCAACGCGCTGGTCGATGCGTGCAACGTCGTGTCGCTGCACTCGGGCTTGCCGATCTCGCTCGTCGATCTGGATCGGGTCGACGGCGCCCTGGCGATCAAGATCGCGCCCGCCGGCACCAGCTACCCGTTCAATCCGACCGGGCAGGTGATCGACGTCTCCGGTCTGGTCTGCCTCTACGACGCGCAGGGGCCGACCGGGACGCCGGTCAAGGATGCGCAGCGCACGAAGACGCACGATGACACGCGCAACGCGATCGCGATCGTGTGGGGCACCAAGGCGCTCGCGGATCGCACCGCGATCGCCACGCGCTGGTATCGCGAGCTGTGCACGCGGATCGCGGGCGCCACCGTCGAGGACGTCACGCTCGTCTAGAGACGTTCGATCCGCGCGCGCGCATCCGTCGCGTACTGCCCGCTCGGCGCCAGCGACAGGTAGCGCTGGTACGCGGCCTTGACCGGGCCGCGGCGCAACCCGATCACTTCGTAGGCGCGGCCGAGGCCGTACCACGCGGGCGCGTACGACGAGTCGAGCTTGGTCGCCTGCGTGAAGCTCGACACCGCGCCATCGCCGTCGCTGCGCCGCAGCTGATCCATGCCGAGGCGGGTGAACCCGGCGGCGTTGTTCGCCGTCGGCGTGGTCGCAGGTTTCGTCGTCGGCTTGGTCGCCGCGGTGCTCGGCTTCGGCGTCGGCTTGGTTACCGGCTTGGCCGGTGGGGTCACCGGCTTCGTGGGTTTCGGCGGCGGCTCGGCGACCGGCGGTTCGGCGACGGGTGGCGGCTCGGCGACGGACGGCGTGGCCGGCGGTGGTTCGTCGGCACCGCCGCGCAGATCGATGCCGGACTCCTTCGCCGGCGGCGGTGGGGTCGGGTTCGGCTCGGGCGGTGGCGGCGCCGGCGGCGTCACCGCGGTACGCGTCGCGGCATCCGCGCTCCTGGTCGCGGTGTCGGGCTTGCTGCCGCTGCACTTGACGACGATCAACACCAGCACGAGCAGCACGCCGCCGCCCGCGAGGTACGGCGCGTAGCGCTGCCACCACGGCATGCCGCGATAGCGTCGCTCGCCGTCGAGCCACTCCTGGATGTCGCGGATCGAATCGCGCTTGCGCGCCACGCTCGGATCCTCTTCACGGTTCGTCGAGCGCACCGCGGCGGCGGCGGCCTCGGCGGCGAGATCTGGATGTGAAGGGATGCCATCGGAGACCTCGGGCTGGATCGTGCCCGGCACCGGCGTCGCCGGTTGCGCGGTGTCGTTGGCGGCCTTCGCGCACGCGGCGATCGTGGCCTTGCTCGTCGCGCCCGCCGACAGCTCGGCGACCAGCTTCTCTCGGACCTCGATCTGCTCCGCGAACGTGCGCTCCATGTACGCCGCGATCCGATCGTTCTTGCCGGCGTAGCCCTTCTTGCGCAGCACCGACTCGAGGTCGAGCGACAGCCCCTTGGCCGTCGACACTCGCTTCTCCGGATCGCGCTCGAGCGCGCGCAGGATGATCGGATCGAGCTCGGCGGGGACGTCGGGGTTGACCTTCGACGGCGGCGGAATCTCGAGCTCGAGCACCATCTGCATGGTCTCGGCATCGGTCTTCGCCTTGAACAACCGCTGCAGGGTCAGCGCCTCCCAGGCGACGACGCCGAGCGACCAGATGTCGCTCCGGCGATCGACCTCGGCACCCTCCTTCAGCTTCTCGGGTGCCATGTAGCCGAACTTGCCCTGGACGAGCTCCTGCTTGCCCGTCGAGTGCGCGCGCGCCTTGGCGACGCCGAAATCCACCAGCTTCACCTGGCCGTTGTAGAGGACGACGATGTTGCCGAGCGAGACGTCGTGGTGGATGAGCCCGAGCGGCTTGCCGTCGAGCGACTTCAGGCGATGTGCGGCCTCGAGTCCTTCGGCGGTGTCGGCGATCACG
Source organism: Pseudomonadota bacterium (assembly GCA_023430775.1). GTDB lineage: Bacteria > Myxococcota_A > Polyangia > Haliangiales > Haliangiaceae > JABFXX01. Next base: position 20,181 of record JAEYYY010000889.1, on the reverse strand, counting down.
CGCGCCGTCGACAGCGGATCGAGTCGCTCGCCCTCGACGCCGCGCCGCAGGATCGCGAGCAGCGGTTCGCCGTCGAGATACTCCATCGCGACGTAGCAGCGACCATCGGCATCGCCGAGGTCGTAGATGTCGATCACGTTCGGGTGCTTGATCATCCCGGCGAGCCGGCCCTCGTCGAGCAGCATGTCGACGAACGCCTTCTTGCTCGCGAGGTGCTCGTGGACGAGCTTGATGACCACCAGCTTCTCGAACCCACCGAGGCCGCGCTGCATCGCGAGGTGGACCTCGGCCATGCCGCCCTTGCCGATCTGGGTCAGCAGCTCGTAGCGGCCGAGCTTGCGCGTCGCGAACGCCGATAGCGTCGGATCTTTTCTCGTCCGCGACTCCGGTTCCGCCACCTGTCAATACTAGCGTGACCCGACAGGGCCCGCGCAACCCGATGCTTATCCCTGGGCCGGCGGCGCGTAGTGCTGGAGCGGGGCGACCCGCAGGTCGCCGCGCTTGGCCACCGCGATCGCCTCGAGCGCCGCCCGCGCACCGCGGAGCGTGGTCTGGTAGGCGATGCCGTTCATCAGCGCGGCGCGGCGCAGCGACTGCGAATCGAGGATCGCCTGCGCGCCCTCGGTGGTGTTGATGACCAGCTGGATCTCGTGGTTGTCCATCGCGTCGACGACGTGCGGCCTGCCCTCGAGCACCTTGTTGATGCCGCGGACCTCGAGGCCGGCCTTGCGAAGCGCCGCGGCGGTGCCGTGGGTGGCGACCAGATCGAAGCCGAGGTTGACGAGCCGGCGCGCGATCTCGAGTAGCGCGGGCTTGTCGCCGTCGCGCACCGACAGGAACGCCGTGCCCGACGTCGGCAGCCGGGTGCCCGACGCCAGCATCGACTTCTGGAACGCGCGCGCGAAGTCGGTATCGATGCCCATGACTTCTCCCGTCGACCTCATCTCGGGACCGAGGATGGTGTCGACGCCCTCGAACTTGACGAACGGGAACACCACTTCCTTGACCGACACGTGGCGGACCTCGACCTCGTCCTGCATGCCGAGCTCGGCGAGCGTCTTGCCTGTCATCACCTTGGCCGCGATCTTCGCGAGCGGGCGGCCGGTGGCCTTGCTGACGAACGGCACGGTGCGCGACGCGCGCGGGTTGACCTCGAGCACGTAGACATCGCCGCCGCCGTGGACCGCGAACTGCGTGTTCATCAGCCCGATCACGCCGAGCTCCTTCGCGAGCACGCAGGCCTGGCGCTTGACCTCGTCGATGATGTCGGCGGGCAGCGAGTACGGCGGCAGCGCGCACGCCGAGTCACCGGAGTGGATGCCGGCCTCCTCGATGTGCTCCATCACGCCGCCGACGACGACGGCGCCGGTCTTGTCGGCGATCACGTCGACGTCGAGCTCGACGGCATCGGACAGGAACTGATCGATGAGCAGCGGGAAGCCGATCGTCGTCGACTCGTCGCGGGCGGAGATCGTGGTTTGCGAGATGCGCGGTGAGGTGGCGCCCATTCCCATCACGCGCGAGAAGTAGTCCTCGAGGCCATTGGCGTCGTAGATCCGCTCCATCGCGCGGCCGCCGAGCACGTAGCTCGGGCGCACCATCACCGGGAAGCCGATCTCGTTGGCGCGGGCGCGCGCCTCGTCGAGGTTGCGCGCGATGCCCCAGCGCGGTGCGCGCAGCTTGAGCAGCTTCATGACCTCGCCGAAGCGCTCGCGATCCTCCGCGCGATCGATCGCATCGGCGCTGGTCCCGAGGATCGGGATGCCCGCTTGCGCCAGCGCGACCGCGAGCTTGAGCGGCGTCTGGCCACCGAACTGGACGATCACGCCCGAGCCCGGCACGCTGGTCCCGGGACGACCAAGGCCCTCGACGTGACAGATCTCGAGCACGTCCTCGAGCGTCAGCGGCTCGAAGTACAGCCGGTCCGAGATGTCGTAATCGGTCGACACCGTCTCCGGGTTGCAGTTGACCATGATCGATTCGATGCCCTCTTCGCGCAGCGCCATCGCGGCGTGCACGCAGCAGTAATCGAACTCGATGCCCTGACCGATCCGGTTCGGGCCGCCGCCGAGGATGATCACCTTGCGCTTGCCGGTCGACGGCCGCGCCTCGCACTCGTCCTCGTACGTCGAGTAGAGGTATGGCGTGTGCGATTCGTACTCGGCAGCGCAGGTGTCGACGCGCTTGTAGACCGGCCGCACCTTCGCCGCGTGGCGTGCCGCGCGGACGGCCGCCTCGGTGGTGCCGGCGAGCGCCGCGATCCGGCGATCCGACAGGCCGAGGCGCTTGAACTTGCGCAGGTCCGAGGCCGCGTTCTGCGCCGGTGCCGTGGTGATGTCGGCGTGCTTGCCGTCGGCTGGCGGCGTGACCTTGGTGATGTCCGGATCGTGGGGCGCATCGTGATCGCCCGCGAGCTCGCGCTCGGCGTCGACGATCGACTTGATCTGCCACAGGAACCACGGGTCGATCTTGGTCAGCTCGTGCGCGCGCTCGACGGTCATGCCGAGCTGGAAGCCGCGCCCGACCTTGAGCAGGCGCTCGGGCGACGGCACCGAGATCGTGCGCTCGATCGCCGACAGGTCGGTGCCCTGCGAGGTCATCGTCAGATCGAACCCGCTACGGCCGGTCTCGAGGCTGCGGATCGCCTTGCCGAGCGCCTCGCGGAACGTGCGGCCGATCGCCATCGCCTCTCCCACCGACTTCATCTGCGGGCCCAGCACCGGCCGCGCCGACGGGAACTTCTCGAACGCGAACCGCGGCCACTTGACCACCACGTAGTCGATCGCCGGCTCGAAGCTCGCCGGTGTGACCTTGGTGATGTCGTTGGAGAGCTCGTCGAGCGTGTAGCCGATGGCCAGCTTCGCCGCGATCTTCGCGATCGGAAAGCCGGTGGCCTTCGACGCCAGCGCCGAGCTGCGCGACACGCGCGGGTTCATCTCGATCACCAGCATGCGGCCGGTCTTCGGATCGACCGCGTACTGCACGTTGCTGCCGCCGGTGGTGACGCCGATCTCGCGCATGATCGCGATCGAGGCGTCGCGCATGCGCTGGTACTCCTTGTCGGTCAAGGTCTGCGCCGGCGCGACGGTGATCGAGTCACCGGTGTGGACGCCCATCGGATCGACGTTCTCGATCGAGCACACGATCACCGCGTTGTCCTTGGCGTCGCGCACGACCTCGAGCTCGAACTCCTTCCAGCCGATCACGCTCTCCTCGATCAGGATCGAGTGCACGGGCGACTGGTCGAGCCCGAACTGGACCATCCGATCGAACTCGCCCTTGTTGTAGGCGATGCCGCCGCCGGAGCCGCCCATCGTGAACGACGCGCGCAGGATGCACGGGAACCCGATGTCGGCGATCGCCTCGCGCGCCTGCGCCACCGAGGTGACCAGCGCGGACTTCGGGCACGACAGGTTGATCCGCGCCATCGCTTGCTTGAACAGCTCGCGATCCTCGGCCATCTCGATCGTCTTCGCGGTGGCGCCGAGCAGCTCGACACCGTGCTTCTCGAGGAGCCCCGCCTTGACCGCGGCCATCGCGAGGTTGAGACCGGTCTGACCGCCGAGCGTCGGCAGGATCGCGTCGACCTTCTCCTTCGCGAGGATCTTGTCGAGCACCTCGACGGTGAGCGGCTCGACGTACGTCGCGTCGGCGAGCTCCGGGTCGGTCATGATCGTCGCCGGATTCGAGTTGATGAGGACGACGCGCAGGCCTTCCTCGCGCAGCGCCTTGCATGCCTGGGTGCCGGAGTAATCGAACTCGCACGCCTGGCCGATGACGATCGGCCCGGAGCCGATGATCAAGATGGACTTGAGATCCTGGCGCCTCGGCACGGCGCGGATCTAGCACAATTCTCGATTCCGGTTCGCCGTTCACGATTGCGCTCGGATGACGTTCGAGCGGATCGCCGGGATCGAACAGGGAATCCGGGAACCGGGAAGCGGAAAGGCGTCAGCGCGCCACGAGGACGCCGTCGGCGATCCGGAAGTCCTGCGCGAGCGGTCCGGTCAGCACCTTTTCGACCGCACCTGCCTGATCACCCAGCGGCACCTTGCCCTTCGCCAGCACCTCGACGATGGTGCGACGAATTCGCCCCGACTCCTCCTCGGGGCGGATCAGCGCGGTGATCAGCGGCGGGCCGATCAGGGCGGGATCTCTCCCGGCCATGCCGTCGATCGCGGCGAACCGCGAGTTCTCGTCGAAGTCCTGCACGTAGGGAGCGAGCCGGCTGACCAGCTCCTGATCGGTGATCGGCTTCCACTCGGCGAGCCAGCGGATCAGGTCGATCCTTCGCTCGGGCATCCGCACGTACCCGGGCGGCTCGCTGGCGAACAGCTCGTCCGCGACCTCGAGCACGCGCGCGCGATCGGCGACGCGCTCGAGCACCTTGAGCGGGAACGCGAGCTGGTCGGCCTTCTTCATGTAGCGAATCACCGGGGCCAGCGCGCGCGCGCCGAAGCCGACCAGCGTGTCGACCACCCAGTTCTTCTCTTGCTCGTCCTCGACGCCCTTCATGGACGTGATGCCGAACCGCTTGCACAGCCCGAACAAGGCTTCCTCGGTACCGTCTTCCTTCAGCCGTTCGAGGGCGGCCCAGCGGTCCACCTGCTGGGACAGCTTGTTGGTCGCCTTGTCGATCGTCTTCTGGAGCGCTTTTTCTTTGGAGAACAGGCCGAACACGAGAACTCCGAATTCTTACGGGTCGCCCCTATATCACAGAGGCGTCGATCGAATGACTGGCTTCACCCGTAGGGCTTGTGGGAAGCGAACGCAACGCCAAGACCGGGGTCGGGCACGAAAACTGCCCGAAATGATCTGGGCTGCCTTGTCGCGCGTACAATAACGCGCAGTGAGGGGCCGTAACCCGACGATCATCCGGATGCCTCGGGGCGTTGCCCTGGCGCTCGCCATCACGGCCACGGCCTGCGGTGGGTCCTCCTCGACCACGCCCAAGAAGCCGGAGCCCGCGAAGCCTGTACCGGTTGCCGACAAGCCGGCGTCCAAGGTGACAGGCCCCGTGGGTGAGAAGATCGCGACCCTCAAGGAAGCCGCCGCGCTGCTCGAGAAGGCGGCGGCGACCCTCGCCGAGGGCAACAAGTCACTGGCCGAGCAGCAATTCTCGTTCGCCGAGCAGCTGGTCGGGGTCGAGGCGCTGGCGCAGATCGCGATGGTGTTCCGCGAGGGTGCGCCACCGCGCGTGACCACGCCCACGATCAAGGTCGATACCTCGGCACCGCCGCAGCCCAAGACCAGCGGGAGCTCCGAGGCGGAGGACGAGAAGGACAAGGTGCCGCCGCCTCCGCAGATCGGCAGCCTGACCGGCACCCTCCAGATCGACGGCAAGCCGGCCACCGCGCTCGGCCTCATCACCCTCGAGCCCGCGAGCGGCAAGTTCCGCGCGCGGACGCCCAAGCGCGTCGTGATGGAGCAGCGCGGCCGCGAGTTCTTGCCGAACCTGATGGCGGTGTCGGTCGGCTCGACCGTCACGTTCCCCAACTTCGACACCGTGTTTCACAACGTGTTCTCGACCAGCGCGACCGGCATGTTCGACCTCGGCCTCTACAAGGCGGGCGAGGCGCGCGAGTACACGTTCACCAAGGAAGGCATCATCCGCATCGGCTGCAACCTGCACTCGAACATGAGCGCGTACATCGCCGTGGTCGCCGCGCCCGCGTACGTCATCACCGACGGCGGCGGCAACTTCAAGTTCAACCGGCTGGCGCCGGGCAAGTACAAGCTCAAGGCGTGGAGCGTGAAGAGCAACGCGCCGATCACCCAGGACGTCACCATCAAGGTCGGTCCGAACACCGTCAACGTCGGCGTCGCGGGCGATGCGCCCAGCGGGCCGTTGCCCGACAAGTTCGGAGGCAAGCGTGGGTAAGAGCGCGCTCGTCCTCGGCGCGGTCCTGATCGTCGGCGGTGGCGCCGCGCTCGGGTACGCGCTGACGAAGAGCGCGCCGGCGTCCGCGGAGATGACGCCCGAGCAGACCGCCGCGATGGCGACGATGATCGAGCGCCTCGACGGCGAGATCCGCGAGGTCCACGTCGCGGCGAGGGCGAAGGTGTCGACGTTCGTGCAATCGCGCCCACAGCTCGGCAACGGGCTGTCGACGCGCGACACCACGACCGTCGTCGATCAGGTCTACGGAACCAAGGGTGGCGAGGGCAAGATCGAGCTCGCCGCCGGCGAGATGCTGGAGGTCGGCTGGGTCGATGGCGACAGGTGGGAGCGCCTGGTCAGCCAGCCGCAGGAAGCCAAGCCGTCGGGGTTCGGCGGCAAGCCGGCGAGCTACAGCAAGCTGATGGGCGACCAGCTGATGGTCTACGAGGTCATCGAGGTCAAGAACGACAAGGGTGAGGTCTCCGGCTACGCCACGTTCGGCGCACCGAAGTCGCTCAAGCCGGCGTTCGATTCGATCGCCGCCGCCGGCGTCACCGGCAGGTTCGAGCTCGGCTCGGAGGTCCGCGAGATCGGCGCGATGCCGGCCGATGCGAAGACCGAGACGATGACGCTGCGATCGGAGCCGAGCGCGCGGATCGTCGCGGCGGCACCCACCACGGTCGAGGGTGGCCGGCCGGTCGCGATCCTCGGTGCCGGCGCCGGTGCGGCGGGGCTCGGGTTGATCCTGATCGTCGTCGGCATGATGACCGGCCGCAAGCAGGCACCCGCGCGCGCCGACAACGACATCCAGTCGTGGCCGACCCAGCCGTCGGGCCCGAACCGCCAGACGCAGCTGACCTCGTCGCAACCGATCGCGACCGGGACGCCGACGCCGACGGGCATGTCGGGACCCGCCGACAGCATGGCGATCCACCCGGCCAACATGGGACCGGGCGCGATGATCGGTCGCTGGGAGGTGATCCGCCGGCTCGGCTCCGGCGGCATGGCCGACGTCTACCTCGCGCACAGCAAGGGCGAGGCCGGGTTCGAGAAGCGCGTCGCGATCAAGGTCATGCACCCGCACCTCGCGCGCAACGAGCGCGCCGTCGAGCACTTCCTCGACGAGGCGCGCCTGGCGTCGCGCATCAATCACCCCAACATCGTCCAGATCCTCGACCTCGGCAAGATCGGCAACGACTACGTCATCGTCATGGAGTACGTCGAGGGCGTCGATCTCGAGCGCCTGCTGGCATCGGCGCGGGTCGCGAGCCGGTTCGTGCCGGTCAACGTCGGGCTCGGCATCCTGTGCCGGATCTGCGATGGCCTTCACGCGGCGCACACCGCGGTCGCCGGCGACGGCACGCCGCTCGGCATCATCCACCGCGACGTCAAGTCCGCCAACGTGCTGGTCTCGAAGCAGGGTGGCGTCAAAGTGGTCGACTTCGGGATCGCGAAGGCCGCCACCCAATCGCACCTCACCGTGCAGGGCGAGACCAAGGGAACGCCGTCGATGATGGCGCCCGAGCAGCGCGTCGGCGAGCGCGTCGATGTCCGCGCCGATGTCTACTCGGTGGCCGCCGTCGGCTTCGAGATCCTGACCGGCCACGGCGTCAACCTCGATCTCGCGGCGCTCGCGCACCTCGGCGTCGACAACTGGCCGCACCTGCCGCCGCCGTCCAGCCTGCGCGCGGATCTGCCGAAGGAGCTCGATCAGATCCTGCTTGGCACGATGGCGTTCGAGCGCGACCGCCGGCCGGAGAGCTGCGCCGCGCTCGAGGCGATGTTCGAGCAGCTGATGAAGCAGCACGGCCTGACCGCGAGCGACAAGGACATCGCGCGCTGGGTCGATGGCGAGCTGCGCCAGCTCGTGCCGGCGTTCGATGGCGCGATCTCGTCGCTCGGCGATCCGCGCAACACGTCGAACCCCAGCTGATCAGACCGGGCGGTTAGGATGCCGGCATGAGCGACATGCTCACCGCCGAGCTCGAGGCCGCGCTGTTGCGCGAGCTGGCAGACTATTACCAGTGGCAGAACGTCGCCCGCTTCGGTGCGGCGCTGCCGCGGCCACTGCTGGCGATCGCCGAGCTGACCAGCAAGCTCGGTTGCTGGGTGCCGGCCACCCGCACCATCCAGCTCTCCAGGGCGTTCGTCGCGAGCCAGCCGTGGCTCGCGATCACCGCGGTGCTCGAGCACGAGATGGCGCACCAGTATGTCGACGAGGTGCTGGGAGTCCGCGACGAGACCTCGCACGGCGAGACGTTTCGTCAGGTCTGTAGCGAGCGCGGCATCGATGCCCGCGCCGCCGGCGTGCCCGTCGCGGCGGCCGAGTCACACGCCCTCGATCGGATCCGCAAGCTGCTCGCGCTCGCCGGCAGCTCGAACGAGCACGAGGCGGAGCTGGCGATGAAGAAGGCGCACGAGCTGATGCTGCGCCACAACCTCGATGCCGCGCAGGCGCGCGCCGCGAGCGGCTATCAGGTCGCGCACGTCGGCGATCCGGAGAAGCGCGGCAATCGCGTCGAGTCCGATATCGTCGGGCTGCTCATCGAGTTCTTCTTCGTCAAGGCGATCCGCGTTCCGGTCTACGTCGCGCGCACCGGCACGCGCGGCCTCGTCTACGAGCTGGTCGGCTCGCCCGAGAATCTCGAGATGGCGCGCCACGTCTACGAGTTCCTGATGGCCACGGTCGAGCGGCTGTGGCGCGAGAACCGCAGCGATCCGCGCGTGCGCAGCGGTCGCGATCGGCTCCACTACCAGGCCGGGGTGGTCAACGGCTTCCGCGGCAAGCTGCTCGCCCAGCAGACCGATCTCAAGCAGGTCGCGGGCCTGGTCTGGGCCGGCGATCGCAAGCTCGACAGGTTCTATCGCCTGCGCCACCCGCACGTCACCACGCGCCGGAGCCGGGTGCGGATGACCGGCGCGTACAACGCGGGTCGCGAGGCCGGCGGCAAGATCGTGCTTCACAAGCCGGTGTCCACGAGCAATGGTTCGGGCGGACGCCTGCTGCGATGAAGACCTCGGTGCACGACTACGTCGGGCTGGTGTTCTGCGATACCCGGCGAGCGCAGGGCTGGCGGAAGGCGCTCGCGCAGCGAGGCATCGAGGCTCGCGTGCTCGAGACCTTCGGCGAGGAGTCCGAGCACGGCGCCTACAAGGTCAGCGTGCCGCGGAAGCACCTGGTCGCCGCCAATCAGCTGGTCACGGCGGTGACGCGCGGCGAGGCGAGGCTGCCCGGCTCGATCGTCTCGCTGCCGATGGCCGCGGTCGCGATCGTGCTGATCGCCGCGCTCGTCCTCGCGTTCGCCCGGATCTAGAACCGCCAGCGCGCGGACACGCCGCCACCGGTCGGCGTCGCCGTCGGCGTCACCGTGACCTCGTCCTGCTCGCGCCCGACGACGAACCGCCAGGTCGCCAGGCCACCGAGCACGGCGGCGACACCGAAGCTGACGTACGACAGGTTCTGGTAGCGCTTGCCCTCGGCGACCAGATCGTCGAACCGGTCGCGCGTCGACTCGTTGAACACCGGCGGCTGACCACCGAGCCCGACGTAGAGATCGTCGAGGTCGCTCTCGGCTGCGTTCGCCGAGTACGCGAGCACGGCACCGACGGTCGCCATCGCGATCGCTCCGCCGACCAGGATCCACCCCGCCCGATGCTTGGCCTTCGGCGGCGGCGGGGCAGGGGCCGCGCTACCCGAGCCCGCACCGGCGTCGGCCGATCCTGCGTCCGAGCCCGCGCCCGCATCCGAGCCCGACGTCACATCCGAGCCCGCGCCCGCGGATCCCGACCCCGCCGATCCGGATCCAGCCGAGCCCGATCCCGCGAGTGGATCCTCGAGGTTCGTCGGCAGCGCATCGGGGTCGAAGCCGCACTTCCGGATGTGCTCGCGGGTCGTCGCGAAGAAGTCCGGCGTCGGCTTGCCGACCTTCAGGTACGCCGCGAAGTACGAGACGGCGAACTTGCAGAGGTTCGCCTTCTCATAGGCGACGCCGATCTTGTAGAGCAGCGCCGGATCGCGCGACACCTCGTAGGCGCCCTTGTAGTCGCGCAGCGCTTCCTCGTAGCGCGCCTCGGCGAGCGCCTTCTCGGCGGAGGCGTAGAGAGCTCGCGCCCGGTCGAGGTCAGGCGCCGGCTGAGCACGCGTGGGACTCCCGGCCAGCAGGAACGCCGCCGCACAAGCCAGCAGGACCACGACCACCGAGCGCATGAGTCGAGCGTAGCTCATCCGCCCCCGATCATGCGGAACTGCGCTATACCGCCTGCCGGCAATGGCGAAGATCGACATGGTCAGAAACCTCGGCGTCGTCGCCCATATCGACGCCGGCAAGACCACCGTCTCCGAGCGGTTCCTGTTTCACGCGGGCAAGATCCACAAGGTCGGCGAGGTCCACGACGGTGAGACCGAGATGGACTGGATGGAGCAGGAGCGCGAGCGCGGGATCACGATCACCGCCGCCGCCACCACGTTCGAGTGGAAGAAGCACGAGATCCACCTGATCGACACCCCGGGCCACGTCGACTTCACGATCGAGGTCGAGCGCTCGCTGCGCGTGCTCGACGGCGCGGTCGTCGTGTTCTGCGGCGTCGCCGGCGTCCAGCCGCAGTCCGAGACGGTGTGGCACCAGGCCGACAAGTTCAAGGTTCCGCGGATCGCGTTCATCAACAAGCTCGACCGCATCGGCGCGTCGTTCCCCGCCGTGGTCGCCGATATCAAGGAGCGGCTCGGCGCGAACGCGGTGCCGATCCAGCTGCCGATCGGCGTCGAGGACGCGTTCTCGGGCTGCATCGATCTGGTTCGCCAGAAGGCGATGATGTTCACCGGCGACGTCACCGAGGCACCCGAGGTGGTCGACATCCCCGACGACCTCAAGGCGCAGGCCGCCGATGCGCGCGATCAGTTGATCCAGGCGATCGCCGATCTCGACGACGCGATCGCGATGAAGTACCTCGAGGGCCAGGAGATCACGGTCGCCGAGATCGACGCCGCGATCCGCAAGGCGACGATCGCGGTCAAGATGGTCCCGGTGTGTGCGGGCACCGCGCTGCGCAACAAGGGCATCCACCCGCTGCTCGACGCGGTGATCGCCTACCTGCCGTCGCCCGCCGACGTGCCTCCGGTGACCGGCGTCGATCCCCGGAACACCGAGGAGAAGCTGGTCCGCAACCCGAAGAACAACGAGCCGTTCGCCGCGCTGGCGTTCAAGATCGCGATGGACGAGGGCCGCAAGGTCGTCTTCTTCCGTGTGTTCAGCGGCATGATCGAGGCGGGCGGCGAGGTACTCAACGTCCGCACCAACAAGAAGGAAAAGATCGCGCGCCTGTTCCAGATCCACGCCGCCAAGCGCGAGCGTCTGGAGAAGGCGGTCGCCGGCGAGATCGTCGCGGCCGCGGGCCTCAAGGATGCGACCACCGGCGACACGATCTGCGATCCGAAGGCGCCGATCCTGCTCGAGCGCATCGACACCTACGAGCCCGTGATCTCGCAGGCGATCGAGGCCGACAACGCGGCAGCCAAGGAGCGATTGGATTTCGCGCTCGGCAAGATGGTCGAGGAAGACCCGACGTTCCGCACCCACGACGATCCCGACACCGGCCAGACGCTGATCCGCGGCATGGGCGAGCTCCACCTCGAGATCATCGTCGACCGCATGAAGCGCGAGTACGGCGTGCAAGCGCGCGCCGGCAAGCCGCAGGTCGTCTACCGCGAGACCGTGCTCGGCGAGGCCGATGCCACCGCCGTGTTCGAGCGCTCGGGTGGAGAGGCCAAGGCCGGCGAGATCTACGGCGAGGCCACGTGCAAGGTGCGCTCGCGGCCGCGCGGCTCCGGCATGGAGTTCAAGAAGGCGCTGGCGAGCTCGCCGCAGGTGCCGCCGCTCAACGATGTCGTCGTCAACGCGGCGATGCAGGGGCTGCGCGATGCCGCCTCGAGCGGTCCCGACGGCTACCCGCTCGAGGACGTCGAGGTCACGCTGACCAAGCTCGTGCTCAAGGAAGGCGCGAACGGCGAGATCGGATCACGCGCGGCGGCGGCCGAGGCGTTCCGCCGGGCCGTGCAGTCCGCCCAGCCATCGCGGCTCGAACCGATCATGGCGGTCGAGGTCACCGTCGACGACGAGTACCTCGGCGCGGTGATCGGCGATCTCAACCAGCGGCGCGGCCACGTCCAGGATGTCGGCTCGCGCGGCGCCAAGCGGCTGGTCTCGGCGCTGGTCCCGCTCCGCAACATGTTCGGGTACTCGACGCGGCTGCGCAGCCTCACCGAGGGCCGCGCCACGTTCTCGATGCTGTTCCACGCCTACGACACGCTGCAGGGCTGATTCGGTCGAACCTGGTTCGACCTCATCTAGAGCCTCAATGGGCGCACTGGATGATCGTGTCGGGCCGATCGGGATTGTCGACGTAACGACACGACGGGGCAGTGGTGCCGTCGCAAAGCCCGCCCAGCAGAAAGTTGATCGGGAGCCAGACCTCGTGAAAGCCGGTCGAGGTGTCGACGGGGATCGTCAAAACCGTGTGTGCCAGCTCGCCAACCAGCAACGCACCCGCCCACTGCATCTTGATCGTGCAGTTCGGGAGCACGTCGATGATCTTGAACTTCGCCGTGCCGGCGTCGAAGGTGTCGCCGCGATCCGCATCCAGCGTGGCCCCGGGCATCGTCACGAGCTGCGCGGAGCCGGTGCACGACGCGCCGCCGAGAAACTGGGTATCTGGGACGAGGATGAATTCGTTGAGCTCGGGGTCGTTCGAGCACGACACCCGTTGTCCCTGACCGTCGAGCTGGCTGTTGAGGTTGCATTCCACGCGGGGCACGTTGTCGCGATTGTCCAGCTGCACCTGCGCGCAGGTCTCGACGTTGGCCAGGTTGACGCATTCCTCGCACAGGTTCCCCGGCAGACAGATCGGCGACTGGATGCAGCTCGGCGCGTTGGTGCTCGCGGGGTTGTCGACGCAGTTCGGAACGTGCCCCAGCAGGCACGGACCGCCGGGGACGCCGAGCTCTGGTAGGACGCAATGCGCGGCGGTGTCCTCATCGAACGAGAAACCGTCGAACCACAGCGGGGCGCACTCGGAGGCGTCCTTCCGGCTGTCACAGTCCGGGTTGTTCTTCGGCAGGATGAACACGGGCCGCGGCGGGTTCAGCGTCGAGTGCAGCGGGTCGACGCCGAGGCACACCTCGTCGACACCCCACTCGACGGCGGCCGCGAACCCCGGATTCCTGCCCGCGCGCATGTCCGTGCTCGGATCGAGCGCCGCGCGATAGATCACCGGACCGGCCGCGAGATCGATCGTGTCCGCGAGCACGGCGACGCCGACAATGCCATTGGCGCCGCGTGCGATGGCGAACCCCATCGGGATCCGCTCGTCACCCGCGGGGAGCTCGAACGTGGCGATGCCGCCGTCGAGCTGGTCGGTCAGCGCGCTCGCGGTCCGGGTGTAGAGGTCCTCGGGCTGGCCGAGCGGTCTATCGAAACCGTCGCCCTGGATCGACGGGCACTCGCCGCCGTCCTCGGGGTGCCTGCAGTGCGTCTTCGCGAGCACCAGCTCGACGCTGGTGACACCCTCGACGCCGCGCGTGTCGACCTCGACGAACACGCCTTCGGCGGAACAACCTGCGAGCACGAGCAGGGCGAGGCTCCTCATTCGAGGAAGCACTTCTGGACGTGCTCGCCGCCCGCGAGGCGCACGAAGCAGCCGGTCTCCGCGCCACAGTTGCCATCGGTGAACGCGACCGTCATCGGCACGACCATGAAGCGCGTCTCGGGCGAATTCGGGGTCACGTCGACCTTGAGTAGCGCGCGGATCGGCTCCAGCGGGACGCCTTGCGTGAACCTGGCATTCGGAGCGACGAGGCCGATCCGGCAGTCCGGATCGACGGTCGGCGTCAACGTCACGTCGCCGATCGGGGTGCTGGCGATGACCGAGGGCGCGAACCCACCGATCTGGTCGCCGGCGATCGCGAGCTCGGGGGTCGCGCACTCGCCGCCGCCGCCGAACTGCTGACCCGCCACCGCCAGATCCGGGCAGGTGATGCGCTCCGCGCCGTCCACGATGGTCTCGATGACGCACGAGATGTGCGTGGTGCCGAGCCCATCGGGGTCCTCGAACAACGATGCGACGCACGCCGCGTCGTTGGCCGAGCACGCGCACGCGAGATCCGGGAGGCAGACCGCGAACCCGGATGGCTGGCAACTGCCGACGACATCGGGCCTGGTCTCGTCACAAGGCCGATCGCCGAGCACGCAGACCTCGTCGAGGGCTCGCGGCGTGGTGCACGACAGCGCGTCCTTGGCCTCGACGGCCAGGTGCTCGCCGGGGTCGCACTCGCTCTGCTGCTGCGTGTCGACGACCTCGTCGCAGTCTGGATCTTCGCGCGGCACGATGTAGACCACGCGGCCGTCGGAGTCGGCACCGACGCAGCGGTAGCGATCGTCTTGCGGACGCCAGACCTCGACGGCGGGTGTCTGGCCGCGCACGACATCGTCGATGGCGAACCGCAGCTCGACGCGTACGCGCTTCTTCGGTGACTCGCGCGGATCGATCGGCGCGAGGATCGCGACGCCGAGGTTGGTCTCGCCATCCCGACCGACCGCGACCGCCGTCTTGACGAACCGCTCGCTGTTCGGCGACAGGAAGAACCACGCGGTGTCGCCGTCGACCGAGGACGTGAACGGCTCGTCGCTATCGACGTAGAACACCTGGCCGGGGACCGCCTGGCGCGGCTCGCTGGTGAAGCGCGGCCCGACGATCGCCGTGCAGTCGTAGCCGTCGCCGTCCTGGCACTCCGCGGTCGCGAGGTAGAGGTCGACCTCGGTCACGGCCATGCCGGCGGGAACTTTCACCTCGATGTAGATGCCGTCCTCCGTGCACGCCGCGAGCGCGAGCGCACCGAGTACCCGCAAACAAAAACCCCGCACGCGGTCAGGATAACGCGGACGGGGTGGGAGAGCGCTCGAAAGCGCTGTTCGACGTGCTCAGCGGGTGGTCTTGAAACCCCACACCTGGACGCGAGCGCGGCCGCCACCGGGCAGGTTGCGGTATCGCAGGTCGATGCTCTCGATGCGACGGTCATCGCCCGGGAGGTCGATCACGCGGGTGCGCTGGTTCTCGCGGAAGTAGTGGTTGACGCGCGGGGCGTACGCCGTGCCGCGCGGGAAGTTGACCTGGAAGTTGAGCAGCTCGAGGTCGCTATCCAGCACGACGATGGTCAGCTTGGAGAACCGGCCCTCGTAGCGGCCGACGTTGATGCGATCGCGATCGGCGCGGCGGCCGTAGTCGACGACCTGCTCGCCGAGCATGGTCCAGCCGCGGTTGTCCCAGCTGAACCGTGCCGGCGGGGGCGGCGGCGGAGCGTTCTTGAAGCCCCAGACCTGAACCTTCGCGCGGCCGCCGCCGGGCAGGTTGCGGTACCGCATGTCGATGCTCTCGATCCGGCGGTCGTCACCCGGCAGGTCGATGACGCGGGTGCGGGTGTTCTCGCGGAAGTAGTGGCTGACCCGGGGCGACCACTTCTGACCGCGCGGGAAGTTGACGGTGAAGTCGAGCATCTCGAGATCGCTATCGGTGACGACGATCGTCAGCTTGCTGAATCGACCCTCGTAGCGACCGACGTTGATCCGATCGCGATCCGAGCGCCGGCGACCGTCGACCCATTGCTCGCCGAGCAGTGTCCAGCCCGACGAATCCCAGACGGCGCGACCGGGACCGGGCCCCCTTCGCTCACCGTACGGTTGTGCCGCGACGGTCCCCACCGTCGCGACGAGGAATATAAGACCCAATAGGATTGCTCTCCGCATGGCGACCACGCTAACACGGTTCGATTCGTGAAATTGTCGGGCAGTCACGAGGTGATGACTCGCGCCACGCTCGCCATGATTTTCCATCTCGCGCTCTGAATTTCGCCGAGACGTGATCGTCTGTAGCCGCTTATCGATCTGCAAATCGAAGTGCAGGGCGATGTAGGCAAAAACTCGCGAGC
Source organism: Pseudomonadota bacterium (assembly GCA_023430775.1). Lineage (GTDB taxonomy): Bacteria > Myxococcota_A > Polyangia > Haliangiales > Haliangiaceae > JABFXX01. The sequence goes on along the minus strand of JAEYYY010000889.1, from coordinate 4,324 downwards.
AGTGATCGTCCCCCTCGACGATCATTTTCATGGCTCCTCGTTCGTCGGGGCGCGCGCGAGCTTCCACCGCGCACGTCTCGCTTCCCTCGGCGCGCCCGGATTCGGCTGCGCCTGTCATCAAGTGGGTCGGCGGCAAGACCAAGCTGCTTCCCGAGTTGCTCGCTCGCATGCCCGACAAGCACGAGCGCTATTACGAGCCGTTCGCCGGCGGCGCCGCGCTGTTCTTCCGCGTCGCGCCCGCGTCGGCCGTGCTCAACGACTACAACCCCGACCTGATCAACCTGTACAAGGTGCTCGGCGGTGATGTCGCCGCGGTGATCAAGCGGCTCGAGTACCACCGCGATCATCACAGCGAGTCGCACTACTACAAGGTTCGCGAGCGCTGGAACGATCGCGAGCTCGAGTGGGCGACCGCCGATCGCGCGGCGACGTTCATCTACCTCAACAAGACCTGCTTCAACGGGTTGTGGCGCGTCAACCGCGCCGGCGACTTCAACCTGCCGATCGGTCGCTACACCGATCCTCCGATCTGCGTCCCCGAGGCCCTGCGCGCGGCTCACCGGCTGCTCGCTCGCGCCGAGCTACGCAACGGCGACTATCGCGCCGCGGTCGAGGATGCGAAGCGAGGCGACTTCGTCTACTTCGATCCGCCCTACGATCCGGTGACGACGACGTCGAACTTCACCAGCTACACCAACAGCACGTTCGGTCACGACCAGCAGCGCGAGCTCGCCGACACGGCGCGCAAGCTGGTCGCCCGCGGCTGCAAGGTGATGCTGTCGAACAGCGACACGCCGTTCATCCGCTCGCTCTACAAGCGCTTCACGATCGCGCGCGTGATGTGCTCGCGTGCGATCAACTCGAACGCCAGCAAGCGTGGCGAGGTCGCCGAAGTGATCGTCACCGGCGGTTACTGATGGTTCGCGTCTTCCTGGTCCTGATCTGCCTGCAGGCCACGGCGAGGGCAGAGGAGACCGACCGCTGGCACCTGTCGGCCGAAGGCGACGTCTACGTCATCCCGTTCTCGCTGGCCGGCGAGCCGACGTACTCGATGCACGCCGCGGTGCGGTCGCCATCGCTACCGCGCTGGACGTTCGCGCTCGGCTTCTTCGGAGGGCCGTACCCGAAGTTCTATCGAGACATGATCGATACCTTCAACGGTAACGACAACGACGGCTGGGAGACGCACGTCGACGGCGTGCTGCTACGCGCCCTGTGGTTTCCGCGCGGCCGCGAGGGCTGGTTCGTCGGCGGCCACGTCGGCGTGCTGCGCTGGGAGCACCGCCACGAGGATCGACTGTCCGTCGAGAACACCAACCAGGCGGTGCTGTGGCCGGCGGTCGGCTACCGGGTGTTCATCCACCGCGAGACGGTGTTCCTCAGCATCTGGACCGGACCGGGGGTGCTGTCTCCCAACTTCGCGACGTCGCGCACCGGGCCCGAGCGCCACGAGACGGCGCACCTGTTGCCGTTCGGCGCCGTCCACCTCGGGGCCGAGCTCTAATACGCTCGCGGCCGCCCATCGGCGACTGCTCGCCTGCTCCAGGCGCTCGCGAACGAACAAGCGTTACGCGAGTGCGCCGGTCGACGCGAACTGGTGCGTCGTCGGGTCGTAATCGAGCAGGGTGCCCGCAGCACCTGCCGATTGCGCGATCCGCACGATGTCGTCGCGGTTGCCGCGCACGACCATGCGGGGCTCGGCGCCGGTCAGCTCCGAGGCGGAGATGAACTGCCGTGCCTTGACCATGTTCTTGAACACCAAGAGGTAGGTCTTGTCGTTGCCGGCGCGCGCCATCACGGGCACGCGGCCATCGTTGTCTTGAGCCTTCAGCTCGCCTTCGTTGTTCACGAGGAGGACCCACAACCCGGCAAGTCCGGGGGCGGGCGAGGAGTGCATTGCTTCCATATCTGTGTTGAGCCTCTCCTTTGAGGCCGGCGTTATTTCGGGCTTTTCGTCGATCCTGTCAAGCTCCTTGTAACGGGGGGCTGTGCTTGACGTACCCGACCTTCGAGGGTCTAGTGGCTGCAGCCGTGTCGAGAGTGCATTTGCCGGTGATCTCTGGACTGCCGATCTCGGCAAGTCCCGGTGACGACCCGCTCCTCGACCCGTTCGCGCGCCGGATCCGATATCTCCGGATCAGCGTCACCGATCGCTGCAACTACCGCTGTGCGTACTGCATGCCCGAGGAGCTCGGAGATCAGCTGGTGTTCGAGCCGCGGGCGGCGGTGCTGACGTTCGAGGAGATCACCCGGCTGGTGCGCGTGTTCGCGGGCCTCGGAGTCCGCAAGATCCGGCTGACCGGCGGCGAGCCGACCGTCCGCAAGGGCATCGTCGATCTGGTCCGCCAGGTCGCCAACGTCGGCGGCATCGAGCAGGTGGTGATGACCAGCAACGGGCATCTGCTCGACCAGCTCGCGGCGCCGCTGGCGGAGGCCGGGCTGTCGTCGGTGAATGTCTCGCTCGACAGCCTCGATCCGGCGCGGTTCGCGAAGCTGACCTCGCGCGGCGATCTCGCACGCGTCGTCGCGGGCATCGAGGCCGCGCGCGCAGCGGGGCTCGCCGTCAAGCTCAACACGGTCGCGCTGGCCGGCGAGGGCGGTAACGCCGACGAGGTCGCGGCCCTGTGTTCGTTTGCATGGAGCCGAGGCGCGGTGCCGCGGTTCATCGAGCACATGCCGATGTCGAGCGGCGTGCTCTACGATCAGCGCGCCGAGCTGTCGGCCGCTCGGATCCGCGCGCTCGTCGAGGCGGAGCTCGGTCCGCTGGTGCCTCGCCAGGACAGCCGGCGCGACGCCGGTCCGGCTCGCTACTGGGCGCTCGCCGCAAATCCTGCGCGCGAGCTCGGGATCATCTCGGCGATGACCGAGCACTTCTGCGCCGACTGCAACCGGCTCCGGCTGACCGCGACCGGGGCACTACACGCCTGCCTCGGACACGACGATGCGGTCAGCCTGCGCGACGTGATGCGGCGCGGCGGTTCCGACGAGGAAGTCGTCGCGGCCATCGCCACGTCGGTGACGGGCAAGCGGGCCGGGCACGAGTTCCAGCGCACCGGTGGCGGAGGTCCGCAGAAGCACATGATCGGGATGGGTGGCTGACCCGCAGTCGGTGGGTCTCCTGCGTCGACGTGCCGCGGATTTCTGAGGGTCGTTCCGAAACTGGCAACCGTCGGAATGGACCCCATACGTGGTACGGTTGCCCAGCTCGCCGGGACGGTCAGGTCATGGCGAGCACACCGCGGAAAGGCTTTCAGAATCATGGCGATGCAAAACAGTACCGTCCTCAAGATCGTACTGACCGCGGCGGTCGCCGTTGGCGGTGTGGTGTTCTTCGTGAAGTCCGGTATCGGCTCCACGCAGACCTACATGATGGTCGACGAGCTGATGGCCGGTGACCTCGCCCGCTACGAGGGCAAGGAGATGAAGGTCCACGGCTGGGTGCTCGCTGGATCGATCACGGAGAAGGTCGCGAACCAGGAGACGGTGCGCACCTTCGTGCTCCAGAAGTCGGGCAAGAAGATCCGCGTGTTCAGCAGGGGCCCCAAGCCCGACACGTTCAAGGATCAATCGGAGGTGGTCGCCACCGGGCGCGTCGTCGCCGCGGCCACCATGAAAGATCTCGCGAAGAGTCTCGACACGCAGCTCGAGCCGGATCTCGCGTACGTCGTCGACGCTACCGAGCTCCAGGCGAAGTGCCCTTCGAAGTACGACGGCGCCCAGAGCAACAAGAACTTGAAGTTCGAGTAAGAGGGTCGTCATGAACGAAACGGCACCGTTCTCGCCGGTCGCACTGGTCGGCACGATCGCCCTACTCACGGCCTACGTGGTCGCAGCGTGGTGCGTCGGAGCCGGCATCGCCGGCAATGCAATGAAGAGCCGGCGGCTCGTCAACTCCGTGGTCTACGGGTTGTACGGCTTCGGCGCCTTGGTCGGGCTCGCGTCGGCCTTGATGATCTACGCGTTCCTCACCCACGACTTCTCGATCAAGTACGTGGCGTCGACGAGCGACGTGTCGATGGACACCGCCTACAAGATCACCGCGTTCTGGGGTGGCCTCGATGGCTCGCTCCTCTACTGGGTGCTCGTGCTGTCGATCTTCTCGATGATCGCGGTCGCGGTGAACCACCGCCGCCATCGCGACATGATGGGCTACGTCGTCGCGACGATCATGTGCGTACAGGTCTTCTTCCTGTCGCTGCTGATCTTCACCAAGAACCCGTTCGCGACCTACCTGACCACGCCGCCCGCCGACGGGCAGGGCCTGAACCCGCTGCTCCAGAACTACTGGATGGTGATCCACCCGCCGGTGCTCTACGTCGGCTTC
>JAEYYY010000878.1 GCA_023430775.1 Pseudomonadota bacterium | reverse complement strand
CGTTGACACGTGCGACGAGCGGCGGCTGGTCGGCGAACGCCGCGGCGAGCTCGGCGACGCGGGCGGCGCGAGCGGCCTGCGTGGCGTTGCCGGCGTCGTCGGTGACGCCGCGCACCGCGGCGGTCAGCTCGTCGAGGATCCACCGCGGCATCGAGTGCAGGAGCTCGAGCCGGGCGAGCTGCGCGTCGAGCGAGGCGTCGGCCGCGAGCTCGGGAAACGGCGGCTCCTTGTCGGTGGTCAGCTTGCGCAGCACCGCGTTCGCGAAGCCGGCGAGCTTGTCGCCGCCGAACGTGCGCGCCGCGGCGACGGCATCGTCGACGGCGGCGTACGCGGGCACCCGGTCGAGGAACAGCAGCTGATAGGCCGCCACCCGCAGCGCGGTGTGCACTCTTCTTGGCGGCGGCGTCTTGTTGTCACCCTTCCCGATGTAGGCGGCGAGCGCGCGATCGATGCGCGAGCGATGGCGGAGCACGCCGTAGACCAGCTCGGAGGCGAGCCGGCGATCGCGCTCGTCGAGTGCGCTGCGCGACAGCTCGGCGTCGAGCGTCAGCGTCGCCCACGCGCCGCCTTGATCGACGCGATCGAGGACGCGCCGCGCGACCTCGCGCGCGCTCATCGGTCGCACCGCGACGCGAGCTCGCGCGCACTCATCCGTCGCGACTCCCGAGGGCGAGTGGTTCGCGGGCTCGAGGTCGGGCTTCGACAGCACGTCGCCGGCGGCGAACTGCTGCGCGGAGCGGCGAGACAGCGAGCAACGTATCGGCTCATCTCGCGGGCTCGAGGTCGGGCTTCGACAGCACGTCGCCGATCGCGATGCCGCGGCCGGCGGCGAACTGCTGCGCGGTGAGCCGCTTGCGGCCGGGCGCCTGGAGCTCCTTGATCGCGATCGCGCCATCGGCACACAGCACGTGCGCGCCCTGGCCATCGATCGCGATCACGGTGCCGTACACCGGTGCACCCGGCTCGGCATGGAGCGGCCCCTCCGGCGGAGGATCGACGCGCGCGCGGAACAGCTTGACGACCTGACCGCGCAGCACGGCCTGCGCACCGGGCCATGGATCGACGCCGCGGATTCGCGACGCGACCTTGGCGGCGGGCTGCGCGAAGTCGATCGCGCCATCCGCCTTCGACAGCATCGCCGCGTGGGTGGCGCGAGCGTGATCTTGCGGTGTGGCGATCGCGCTGTTGTCGGCGATCTTCGCGAGCGCCTCGAGCAGCGTGGCGGCGCCGATCGGAGCGAGTCGCGTCATCAGCTCGCCGGAGGTCTCGTCCGGATCGATCGCGACCCGGCGCTCGAGGAACACCGGCCCGGTATCCATGCCTTCGTCGAGCTGCATGATCGCGACGCCGGTCTCCGGCTCGTTATCGATCACCGCCCACTGGATCGGCGCGGCGCCCCGGTACCTGGGGAGCAGCGAGCCGTGGACGTTGATGCAGCCGCGCGGCAAGGCCTCGAGCACGTCCTTCGGCAGGATCTTGCCGTACGCGACGACGACCGCGAGCTCGGCATCGGACGCCTTCAGCGCATCGCGCAGCTCGCCGGTGCGTGCGCTCCTCGGCTGGATCACCGGCAGCCCGAGGTTGACCGCGGTGACCTTGACGGCAGGCGCGGCGAGCTGACCGCCCCGCCCCGCCGGCTTGTCGGGCTGGCAGACCACGAGCGCGACCTCGTGATGTTCCGCCAGCGCCCGCAGGCACGGAACGGCGAACTCGGGCGTACCCATGAAGACGACGCGCACTGGCACCATGTATCACGGCCGTTAGCGACGGTCAGATCGCGTGTTGACTTGAAGTCAGTGGCAGCTCGTGTGGCCGGGGTGGCGCCAACACTGCACGGTTTCGCGCCGTGCGCGATTTGCGCATCGCGAGGCGCGAACCGGCCTTACGCCCGACGACGATCTCGCGCGGCGCTGGCACCAAGGATGCTTCGTCGCCAGCTCGATGCATCGCCTAGCTTGTGTTCTCCTGGTGGCCGCCTGCGGCGGCAGCGGTGATGTCCCCGGGGGCGACCCGAACGATCCGCTGCCGCCGCCGCCGGACGATCAGGGCATCCAGATCGCGACCGAGGTGGTCGTGCAGCCCGGTGAAGAAGTCTGGTTGTGTCGCGTGCTCGACCTGCCGACCAAGCGGTTCTATCCGGTCAACCACGCCGAGTCGGTGCAGAACGACGGCATGCACCACATGGATCTGATCGCGACCGCGCTCGCGACGTCCGCGCTCGAGCCCGGCGACTACGACTGCAACGACATCTACGAGCAGTACCCGAACCTGATGGAGGACGGGATCATCATCTACGCGAGCCAGCAGAAGCAGCAGGAGATCCTGCTGCCGCAAGGCACGGTGGCGAACCTGTTGCCGCACATGCGGGTGATGCACGAGATCCACTTCGTCAACCCGACCGACGAGCCGATCACGGCGTTCTCGAAGATCAACGCGTACGAGTACAAGGAAGACTACGACAAGGAGATCTGGGGCGGCGCGGTGCGCGACCTCGACATCAACGTGCCGGGCAACACCTCGTCGCACGTCGAGTGGACGCGCTGCGTGATGAACCAGGACGTCGACGTGCTGTTCCTGTCGACGCACACCCACGCGCTCGCCAAGGAGACCGTCGTGCGCCGCTTCGATGGCCCAGCAGCCGGGCCGGGGGAGATCCTCTACACCAACTCCGACTGGCACGCGCCGGCGCTCGAGGATCTGACGCAGACGCCGCTGCACATCCCCGCCGGCTCCGGCTTCGAGTTCGAGTGCCACTACGAGAACCACAGCGGCGAGCCCGTGCACTGGGGCTTCACCGCCGCCGAGGAGATGTGCCAGATCGCGCTGGTCTACACGCCGGGCGAGGCCACGCGGCACTGCGACATCGTCGAGTCGGGGGTGCGATGAGCCACTCGATCACCGACTGGACCGACGCGACGCGGCCGATGCGCTCCGCGGTTCACGATGCGCTGCAGCGCCTGCGCGAGGCGATCGATCCGGGGCCGCGCGAGCGGATCACGCAGCCGACCTTGATGTCGCCGTATCTGCTCGAGCTCGAACGCTCGGAGACCGCCGAGCTGCACACGCAGATCGAGAAGGCGCTCGACGAGCTGCAGGCCTAGCTCACTCGACGAGGTTCGCGAGATACGTGCCGCGGAGCCGATCGTCGCGGAGGACGCGGAACGCCTCGTCGAGCACGTTCGAGATGTCGTCGAGCTCCTGGGCGAGCTCGCGGCGGAGATCCGCCGGAAACGTGTCGGGCGAGAAGTCGCGCCGCGCGGACTGATAGGCGCGGCGGATCTCGAACGCCGTGGCATCGCGGCGGACGCCGAGCAGCGCGAAGTAATCGGCCTCGCTGACCAGCTGCCAGCGCGCCCGCACGCGCTCGCGATCGATCGCCAGATCGGTCTCGCCGACGAGCGCGGTCGATTCGTCGGGGACCTCGGTATCGGTGCGTCGCGCGGTGGCGAGCCCCAGCGTGCACAGCCCCCACGCGAGCGGCAGCACGTCCGCGAGATCGACGCCGGCGGTGCGCGCCACCGTGGCGAGGTCCGCCTGGCCATCGATCGCGGCGAGCGCGGCGCGCTCCTCCTGTGCGAGGTCACCGGTGTTGCCGGTGTTGATGACGTTGTTCAGCCGATCGCGATCGGCGACCTCGATGATCGTCGATGGTGGACCGATCATGCGCTCGAGCGTGGACCGGTCGTGCTTGCGGCGGATGCCCTCGAGCACGAGCGCGGCGGGATGGCGCGACAGCCGGATCCGCTCGGCGCTCGGCGCTTGATCGATCGCGATCGCGTACTGGCCGCGGTCCCAGCCGAACAGCGAGTACACGATGTCCTCGACGTGGCGGCGCACCGCCGGCAACAGCTCGCGGCGCTTGAGGTACCCGAGGTCGACGAGGATCTCGCCCATCCGCCGCCCCGACTCCGCCACCATGGTCTGGCAGCGCTCGTACTGCGACGCGGTGATCTTGCCCTCGCGCACCAGCAGCTCGCCCATCCGATCGCGCGTCTCGCGCGACGACGCGAACACCGGGCGGCCCTGATCGAAGAACACGACCTTCTCGATCCATGTCTCGCGCGCCACGCCATCGGGGGCCGGCGCCGGACGCTTGAACGTGACGCGCCCGGTGGCGCCGGTCGCGAACATCCGCGCCAGCAGCACCGCGGCATCGGAGACGCCGCGCACGATCTCGCCGCTATCCGGCAGGCCGCGCTCTCGGACGTGGGTGTCCCACGAGCCCGGCGAGGTCACCGGATCGCGGATCTCGTTCATCACGCGCTGCGCCTGGCGCGCCTCGATCTTGGTGACGTCGGCGAGCGGCGTCTCCTCGCCGAGCGATGCGAGATCGATCTCGGTGTGGTGATCGTGGCGCGGCGCCAGATCGACCGGGCCCGACGCCGGCGCGCTGTCACCCGAGAACAGGCGCTGCGCCATCTCCGACATCTTGGCGCGCAGCTGGCGAGCGAAGTCGCGCTGCGGCACCACGCCGCTATCGTCGAACACCTCGATGCGACCTTCGGACTGCGCGCGCGGCGTCGAGCCGCCGCCGCTGAGCGACAGGTGATCGTCGCCGAGCACCAGATCGTCGTCGAAGTCGTCGAGCGGAATCTCGTCGGAGATCTCGACGTTCGCCAGCACGTCGCTGTCCGAGTTGCGCGAGGCCTGCGGGCCGCGCGTCGACGTCACCTCGTCGTCGAGCTTGTCCTTCGAATCGCGATCGCCGAGCGACGCCAGCGACTTGGGATCCGACCAGGTGCCGTTCGAGGCACGCTCGATCATCGCGACCTCTTCATCGCCGGTGCGCGTGCGCGGCAGCGTGGGCGGCGGATTGCTCTCGGCGCGCGTGCGCTCCGTGTTCGGCGCGGCACTCTCGGACCGCATGCGGTCGAGCGTCGGCAGCGGAATCTCCGAGGTCGGCGCGGTCTCCGAGCGCATGCGATCGAGGGTCGGCAGCGGGATCTCGAGCGTGATCGAGCCGCTCGAGGTGCTCGCCGTCGGCGGCGGTGGCTCGACGTCGGGCAGGATCAGCGTCGGCTCGCGGGCGGGCGGCGACGGATCGGTCCACTCGTTGGCCGCGGCCGCGGGTTGCGGCGGCAGCGGTGCGGCCTCGCTGCTCTCGTCACCGCCGCCGGTGTCGTCGGGATCGGCGACCAGCGAATCGGCGAGCGCCTCCCAGCGCGCGCGCTGGATCGCCTTGACCTCGCCGGCGCCCGGATCGGTCCCCGGCGCGGTGCCGGTGCTGGCAGGAATCACGCCCTTGATCTTGAGCACCTTCTCGAGCGCGTTGGCGACCGCGTAGCGCAGCGCCTTGCCGATGATCGGCCGGGCGACGAAGCCGTCGGGCCGCAGCTCGGTGACGCCGGTGGCGATGCTCTGTGCGCCCTCGCGATCGCCGACGATCACGACCGCCAGCTCGGTGGACGCGACCATGCCGCGCAGCGCCTCGAGCAACGACGCGGTGTCGCCTTCCTTGAGGCTCGCGCAGACGACCACGACGGGTGGCTTCCTGGCCTCGAACGTATCGATCGTGTCGTCGCCGCCGGTGGTCGCGATCACCTCGAC
>JAEYYY010000873.1 GCA_023430775.1 Pseudomonadota bacterium | reverse complement strand
CCGAGGCAGCCGCCGCGCGGCGCGCGAAGTCGCGACCGGCATAGCCGCTGGTGTCGAGCTCGACGAGCTGCCCGGTCTCGAGATCCTCGAGCATGACGATGCCGATCTTCGGCAGCTGGCTCTCGAGCGGATCGCCGACGACCACCGGCACCAGCTCGTGGCGAACGCGCGCGATCTTCGCGGCGTTCTCCCAGTTGTCCGACAGGAAGTCGGAGACCAGGAACACCACCGAGCGTCTCCTCGTGACCTTGTTCAGCAGATCCAGCCCAGCCGCGAGATCGGTGGCGCGGCCCTGCGGCTCGAACGCGAGGATCTCGCCGATCACGCGCAGCACGTGGCGACGGCCCTTCTTGGGCGGCACGAAGCGCTCGACCTTGTCGGTGACGATGAACAGGCCGACGCGATCGTTGTTCTTGATCGCCGAGAACGCGACCACGGCGGCGAGCTCCGCGGCGACCTCGCGCTTGGACAGGCCGCGCGAGCCGAAGAAGCCGGACGCGCTCATGTCGACCATCAGGTTGACGGTGCGATCGCGCTCCTCCACGTACTGCTTGACGTGCGGCATGCTCATGCGCGCGGTGATGTTCCAGTCGATCGTGCGGACGTCGTCGCCCGGGTAGTACTGGCGGACGTCGGAGAAGATCAGGCCGCGGCCCTTGAACACGGAGTGGTACTGACCCGAGAGCTGCTCGTCGACGAGCCGGCGCGCGGCGATCTCGATCTTGCGCGCCTTCTTGAAGAGCTCTGCGGTGGTGAGTGCCATGGGCGATCAGGGGACCGGCAGGTACTCGAAGATCCGCCGGACGATGTCCTCCGACGACACCTCCTCGGCCTCCGCCTCGTACGACACCGCGACGCGGTGGCGGAGCACGTCGAGCGCGATCGCCTTGATGTCGTCGGGTGTGACGTACGCGCGGTGGCGAATGAACGCGTGGGCGCGCGCCGCCGAGGCCAGGCACAGCGTCGCGCGCGGCGAGCCGCCGATCTCGATCAGCGGCGCGAGCTCCGCGAGGCCGTAGTCGCGCGGCCGGCGCGTGGCCTGGACGACGTGGACGATGTAGTCGCGGACGCGATCGTCGATGTAGATCGAGCCGACGATCCGGCGCGCCAGCCGGATCTGCTCGATCGACGCCACCTCGGTGGCGCTCGGCACCTCGAGCGCGCTCATCCGATCGAGCATCGCGCGCTCGTCGCCGGCGGTCGGGTAGCTGACCTTGATCAGCAGCATGAAGCGATCGAGCTGGGCTTCCGGCAGCGGGAACGTGCCCTCCTGCTCGATCGGGTTCTGCGTCGCCAGCACCAGGAACGGGTCCGGCAGCGGATGGCTCATGTCGCCGATCGTGACCTGGCGCTCCTGCATCGCCTCGAGCAGTGCCGACTGCACCTTCGCGGGCGCGCGGTTGATCTCGTCGGCGAGCACGAGGTTGGCGAACAGCGGGCCGCGCTTCTGCGTGAACTGCCCGGTGTGCATGTTGTAGATCGTGGTGCCGGTGATATCGGCCGGCATCAGGTCGGGCGTGAACTGGATGCGCGAGAAGCTGGCGTTGATCGTCTGCGCGAGCGTGCGCACGGTCAGCGTCTTCGCGAGGCCGGGCACGCCCTCGATCAGGCAGTGGCCACCGGTCAGCAGGCCGATCATCACGCGCTCGACCATCTCGCGCTGGCCGACGACGACCTTGCCGACCTGGAGGAACACGTCGTCGAGGAAGGCGCTGGTGACCTTGACCTCCTCGGTCAGCGCGTTGACGTCGATCGGCTTGCCCTCTTTCTTGGGCTCGGCGCCCGCAGGGATCTCGCTTCGCATCGAGACCGGACCCGAGCCCGCGCCCGGTAGCGTTCCTCTGGGCGATGGCTCACCCGACGACGTGGTCGATGGCGACGTGGGAAACGGATCGCGCAGGGTATCCATGGGCAGCTCAACGATTACACAGATCACCGGCGGGTGCCCGTGGAGAGTCAGCCGTCCCCCGAGATCAACCCCGCGCGACCATGGAACAAACCACCACCCGGTATATGTTCCGGGCATGGCGGATCAGCCCGGCGTTCTCGGTCCCGTCGACTTCTCCACGTACGTGCTGTCGACCGCGTCGACAGTCCAGGTCGCGCTCGGGGCGTTGCCCGGGCCCGATGGCAAGCCGCAGCCGATCGACCTCGAGGCCGCGCGCTACTTCATCGACGTGCTCGCGATGCTCGAGCAGAAGACGAAGGGCAACCTCGACGAGACCGAGCAGAAGATGCTGGCCAGCCTGATCTACGATCTCCGCGTCGCCTACGTCGACGCCCAGAAGAAATCCGCGACGAAGTGATGGCCTTCGACCGCGAGCTGTCGCCTGCCCTGACGGCGGGGTGTGGAATCGTTCGTCGCATCCGATGCCTCGTGCTCGGGATGGTCCTGCTGACGATCGCGATCGGCTGTCGCGAGCGCGAGCTTCCCGCAGATGCCCGGCTCGCTCCCTCGGTGAATCCCCAGCAAGCGCGCCTGCTCTATCCGAGTGCGCCCGGCTCGTTCGTCGATCTGGTCGCCAGCGCGCGCCATGGCGTGGTCGCGATCCGTGCCACCACGCCGGTCAAGTCGGGGCCCGCGGCGATGTTCCCCGGCGCGCCCGATGCGGTCGCCGATGTCGCGATCGGCACCGGCTTCCTCGTCGAGTCGCGCGGTGTCTACGTGCTCACCACCGATCACATCGCGGCCGCCGTCGCGACGCCTGGGAAAGACGGCGCGGCGACGATCGACGCCGGCAACCTGCGTGTCGTGTTGCCCGATGGCACCGAGGCTCCCGCGAAGCTGCTCGGTCGCGATCCGCGCCTCGATCTCGCGCTGCTCCAGATCGACGTGCCGCGCCTCCACGCGCTCCGCATGGGCGACTCCGATCAGGTGCAGACCGGCGAGTGGATCGTCGTGCTCGGCAACGCGTTCGGCGACGAGGTCTCCGCCTCCGCCGGCATCGTCTCCGCCACCGGCCGCGAGGGCGGCTCGCTGGTCTCCGGTCCCACGCTCGGCTATCGCGCGTACCTCCAGACCGACGCGCGGATCCATCGCGGCAACTCCGGCGGACCGGTGATCGACACCGCCGGTCAGGTCATCGGCATGGCGATCGCGCCGGCCGAGCGCGGCACCGGCGAGCTGTCGTTCGTCATCCCGATCAACCGCATCAGGGAGGTCCTCGATGCGCTTCGCGACTACGGCCAGGTCGCGCGCGGCTGGCTCGGCGTGCTGGTCAAGCCGGTAACCGCCGAGCTCGCGCAAAACCTCGGCCTCCCGCAGACTCGCGGCGCCCTGGTCACCGAGGTCAAGGCCGGCTCGCCGGCGGCGCGCTCGACGCTGCGCACGGGCGACGTGATCTTGAAGTGGGGTGATCGCGAGGTCGATCACCGCTCGCTGCCGTGGCTGGTCTCGACGACGCCGATCGGACGAGCGACCGAGGTCCTGGTGTGGCGCAATCGCGCCGAGATCAAGCTCGCCGTGATCACCGAGAAGATGCCGGAGTAGCGCCGCGGCGCGCCTTCTTGGGGTACGCGAACGGCGTGTACGACGCGCGAGGCGGCGCCGGCGGTGCGGCCTCGTAGGCGATCAGCACACCGATCAGGCCGAACGCGAACCCGAGCGCGCCGAACAGCAGCATGCTGCGTTGCTTCGAGCCGGCGATGCCCGCGGCCCACAACGCGAAACCGAGCGCGATCCCGAACCAAAGGCCCCACGAGGGAGCAATGACTTCCGTTTCCATCATCGAGTGTCTCCTTGTGGAGGCGGCTCATCGCCCGCAGCTCCTAGCGGTTGCGTAAAAAAACGGCCACCTTTCGGACGCTCATCCGGGCGGTGGCCACTGCCGCCAGATGGCGTCCGGCTTGCGGCCACGATCTCGTCACATCGACCGCAAGCGTCCGCAACCACGAGCAGGTTCGTCAGGCACGCCGCGTGCTGGATTCGCTCGTTGCGGCGGAAAAGGTCCGGCGCACATACTGCCGAGGTGTCCGTGGAAGGAAACGGTCAGGATCCGACTCCCGTGTTGTTGCAGAAGCTCATCGACGCCGTGAACGGCGTCCGTGACGAGGTGGCGAAGACCAACGCCAGGCTCGATCAAACCAACGCCAGGCTCGATCAAACCCGCGAAGATCTGGGCGCCCGCATCGACGGCGTTCGCGTCGATCTCGATGGCGTTCGCGTCGATCTCGGAGCACGGATCGATGGCGTCCGCCTCGAAGTGGTCGCGGTCCGCGCCCTGGCACGCGCCGAAGAGCGCGCCGATCGCGAGCTTCGCGATCGGGTCGAGCGGATCGAGCAACACCTGGGCCTCCAACCAGCACCGTGACGAAACACGCGACGGGAGCGAGGCCCTACACCGTCAGTTGAGCTCGTCGCCGGAACCGTCTGGGGCCAGGAAGCGAGCGAACACCGTCTTGCGGCCGAGCGAGCCGAAATCCACCACCACCTTCTGATCTCTACCCGTGCCGGCGACCGCGACCACACGCCCGACCCCGAGGGTGGAATGCGAGACGTTCGAGCCGACCAGAAAGCCGGATGACGACGGCATGTCGTCGTCGACGTGGAACACCGGCTCGTCGTCGTCGTGGCTCCGCTGATCGAACTCGTTCTGGAGCCGGCGCGCCTTGGTGGGCAGCCGCGCGCGCCACTGCCCGCTCGCGGCCGGCGACGATTGATCGTCCATCGAATCCATCCGCGGCCCGCGTGGCACGAAGCTCGGGCGCGGCGTGCGTGAAAACTTCTGGCCGAAGCAGCCGGTGGGGATGTCCTCGAGGAAGCGCGACGGCCCCTGGATCCGGATCTCGCCCCACTGCCGGCGCGTCCGCGCGTGCGTCAGCACCAGCTTCTCTCGGGCGCGCGTGATCGCGACATACGCGAGCCGGCGCTCCTCCTCGAGCGCGGCATCCTCGCTCGTGCCCTCGCGCTCGCGCAGCGACGGGAACAGCCCGTCTTCCATGCCCGTGAGGAACACGATCGGCCACTCGAGGCCCTTCGCGATGTGGATCGTCATCAGCACGACCTGCTCGCTCGCCGACTGATCGCCGGGCGCCGCCAGCGAGACGCGCTCCAGAAACCCGTCGACCGCGGACAGCGGCGGACCATCGTCGCCGAAGCCGGCCTCGATCTCGCCATCACCACCGGCACCATGCTCGTCATCGTAATCGGTGGCGGTGGAGACCAGCTCGGCGAGGTTATCGAGCCGATCGCGCGACTCGGCACTCGCTTCCGCCTCGAGCTTGGCGCGCATGCCACTGCGATCGACGACCTGGATGATGGTCTCGCCGACCGACGCGCCCTGCTGGATGACATCGAGCAGACCATCGATCAGCTCGACGAAGCTCTGCAGCTTCTTGCGCGGCGCCGTCCCCAGCCCCGCCACACCCTCGCGCGCCGCCAGCCGGGCCGCGTCGAGCAGACCGGAGCCGTTCGCCCGTGCGGCCGCCCGCAACCGATCCACCGTGCTGTCGCCGATGCCGCGCGCCGGCACGTTGACGATCCGCTCGAACGCCGAATCCGCGGCGGGGTTCACCAGCAGCCGGAGGTACGCGATCGCATCCTTGACCTCCTTGCGCTCGAAGAACGACACCGCGCCGACCACCTTCGACGGCACGCGCGCCGCCCGCAGGTGCTCCTCGAGCACGCGCGACTGCGCGTTCGTCCGGTACAGGATCGCGATGTCGTTCGGCGAGTGCGGCCCGTCATCCAGCATGCGCCGGATCGATTGCGCGATGAAGTAAGCCTCGCCGCGCTCGTCGCCCGCTTGATAGAGCTCGAGCGTGTCGCCCATGCCCTTGTCCGTCCACAGGCTCTTGGCGTGGCGATCGCGGTTCTTCTGGATCACGCCGTTCGCGGCATCGAGGATGGTCTGCGTGGATCGATAGTTCTGCTCGAGCTTGATCACCCGCGCATCGGGGAACTCGCGATCGAACTCCAGCAGGTTCTTCGGCTCGGCGCCGCGCCACGCATAGATCGACTGATCGTCGTCGCCCACCACCGTCAGGTTGCGCGTGGCGGATGCGAACTTGCTCACCAGGTCGTACTGCACCCGGTTGGTGTCCTGGAACTCGTCCACCAGCACGTGGCGGAACCGCGTGCGCAGCACCTTCCCGACCTTGTCGTGCGCGAACAGATCGATCACCCGCAGCAGCAGATCGTTGAAATCGACCGCGTGCTCCTTGGCCAGCGCATCCTGGTACATCGGATACAGCCGCTCGACCTCTTCGTCATAGATCCCGACCTTGATCGAGCGCGGATCCACCCCGCGGTTCTTCGCCCGATCGATCCGCGACAGGATCGTGCGCGGTGACACCTGCGCGTCCAGCCCGGTCTCCTTGAGCAGCCGCTCCATCGCCTTCACCTGATCGTCGTCATCGAAGATCACGAAGTTGCGAGGCAGCCCGATGTGCTCGCCGAACCGCCGCAACAGCCGCGCGCAGGTGGCGTGAAACGTACCGATCCACATCGCATCCGCGGCCTCGCCGAGCAGCTCGCGCAGCCGGTGCCGCATCTCGCCCGCCGCCTTGTTGGTGAAGGTGACCGCCAGGATCTCCCACGGCGCCACGCCGCTCTCCACCAGCCGCGCGATCCGCTGCACGAGCACGCGCGTCTTCCCCGTTCCGGCGCCGGCGAGGACCATCAACGGCCCATCGCCGTGCTCGACGGCAGCGCGCTGTGCCTCGTTCAGCCCAATCACCTTCACTAGATAGCACCGTGCTCTGACATGCGAGATGGGCGGCCCTACGTCAAATCAAGCGCCGGGATTCCCTGGGACAGAACGCGTGTTCGTCGTCGCTTTCCCCGGGTCAGCCGACCTCGAATCGCCGTTCTCCTCTTCCAACTCCACGTCACATCACCCACCCCATCGGGGCACGCACCGTGCACCATCGCCGCTCGCTTTCACAGGGGGAGCGATGCGACGACTGTTTCCATTGCTGTTCGTGATCGGCTGCGTCTCCGAGACCGGCGAGCCCGCGCCAGATCCCAACCCGCCCGGCGGCAGTTGCAGCTGCGATGTCGACTTCAGCTGCTCGACGGGCTGCGCCTGCGATACCGAGTGCGGCGACGGTCCCGGCGACAACCCCAACAACAGCTCCGATGCCGGCAGCGAATTCGACAGCTGCTCGTGCACCGCCTCTCCCGGCGCGCCCGCCGGCACGGTCACGCGCTGCTCCGGCTCCTCCGACGGTTGCGAGGGCTTCGGCCTGCCCGGCGAGCTCGCCTGCTATGCCGATTCCTCGTCGGGTCAGGG
Source organism: Pseudomonadota bacterium (assembly GCA_023430775.1). GTDB lineage: Bacteria > Myxococcota_A > Polyangia > Haliangiales > Haliangiaceae > JABFXX01. The sequence goes on along the minus strand of JAEYYY010000873.1, from coordinate 8,000 downwards.
CAACTGCCGGTTCCCGTGCAGCGCGTTCCAGGAAGGCACCCAGGGCGACTGCCCGTCGGGCTACACCTGCGTGCCCACCGTCGAGGTCGATGCCGCGGGAACCCCGTGGCACATCTGCTCGTTCTGACGCGCTCGACGACGCGCCCCGCGCTCGCCGCGAGATCGTCTACGATGATCTCCGATGGGCTGGCGGCCGATGTTGTACCTGCTCGCCCTCGCGGGGTGCTTCGCGGCGCCACCCCGCCCCGGCGGCCCCGGCGAGTCGTGCGGCGACTCCGTCATCGACAAGGCCGAGACCTGCGACGACGGCAACACCACCGCCGCCGATGGCTGCAGCGCCGAGTGCACGATCGAACCGTGGTTCGAGTGCGCCCGCCCCGGCCAGCTCTGCCACCCGATCCTCGCACTCCAGTGGACCGGCAATGGCTCGACGCTCCCCGCCCTCGGCAACGGCGGTGGCGTCGACTTCAACGAGGAGTGCGGCACGCTCGCCGGCATCACCGGCCCGAACACCGTGCTCGTCGGGCTGCAAGGCGAGATCGAAGCCTCGAGCGAGACCTCGCTGTTCGCGCTCCAGGGTCAGTGCGCCGACATCGAGCTGCTCCCCGATGGCTCGATCCGATGGGAGCTCCCCCAGCTGACCGCGCCGCTAGGTGGCAGTGGTGCCGGCGGCACGGGCCTCCAGATCCGCACCTGCGATCCCGACGAGGTGGTGGTGGGGTTTGCCGGCAACGCGAACGACGTCGAGGCGTCGAGCATCGAGCTGTTCTGCCAGGCCATCACCCACGACAACGGCAAGCTTCGCTTCGGCTCGCCGCGCAAGCTCGAGAAGCTCGGTGCCGGCGTCCACAACGAGCAGCCCGAGGCACGCTGCACCGACGGTCACGTCGCGCGCGCCGTCGTCGGTCGCTCGGGCGCGATCATCGACAGCTTCACGCTGCGCTGTGTCCCCACCGAACGCGTCGAGTGCGGCGACAGCGTCCCGACATCGCCGTTCGAGACCTGCGACGACGGTAACGCGACGCCAGGCGATGGTTGCAACGCGACCTGTAGTGGCGACTGACCGCCGTCCCGAAAACAACAACGCCGGCGGGCACGAGGCCAGCCGGCGTCATCGCAAGCGACGTTGACGCCTAGAACGTCAGGCGCACACCCACGCGGGCGTTGCCCGGCGCGTAGCGAACGGTCGTGTTGCGGAAGTTCGGGTTCGTGCCGATCGGGACCTGCGTCTCGATACCCGCACCGTCGATCGCCTTGACGAAGATCAGATCCTCGTAGGTGCCGCCCGACACCGGGTTCGCGTTCTGCTCGGTGCCGCCGCCGCCGGCCGGGCCGGACAGCTTGAAGCGCGGAGCGTAGTTGTCGTCGACGCCAGCCTGGCCCTGGCGGTTGTAGATGTTGAACAGGTCGACGAACACCTCGAGCTTGTAGTTCTTCGACAGCTGGCGGCCGTAGCCGAAGTGCATGTCGAGGCCGTGCTCGAAGTCGGTGCGGCCGAGCTGACCGCGCGGCAGGAGGAACGACTCGTTGCCACCGTAGAGGTAATGACCGGCCAGCGCGTTGGTCGGGATGCCCGACAGCGCGCGGAGACGAGCACCGACGGTGAGCGCGCCCTGCTTCTTGAAGTCGAAGGTGTAGTAACCGTCGAGCTTGATGTAGTGCGGGCGGTCGGTCTGCAGCGGACCGATGCGGTTCGCGAGCAGCTCGATGAGGTCGTACTGCGACGAGATGTTCGGGTCGATCTGGCCGTTGTCGTACGAGATCAGACCCGGATAGTTACCGGTGACCTTCGAGTAGGTGTACGAGCCCTGGACGTAGAGCTGCTTGCTGAAGCGGCGGGTCAGGGTGAACTGCAGCGCGTTGTAGTCGCGGCGCGGCTTGTCGAACAGGCGGATGCCCTTGTACATCTCGAGGTCGCGGTTCAGGCGATCGCGCTCGCCGCACGACGCCGACGACGGGCCCTCGGCCATGCAGGCCGCGTCGACCACCGCGATGCGGTTCTCGATCTTGGTCTGCTCGCCGCGATCCCACTCGCCCGGGTTCGCGATGATGTACGTCTGCGCGCCGTCCGTCGAGACGTCCTCGATGACGCGGCCCATGCGGCGGTTCTGGTACGAGACGCCGACCTTGAGGTCCTCGAGGATCTCGTACTCGAAGCCCGCGATGATCTCGTCCATGTACTGCGACTTGATGCCGGGGGCGATGAGCACGCCGCTGGCGCCGATCAGGTCTTCCTGGTTGCCGATCGCGTTCGGGTCGGCCAGGCAGCCCTTACCGTTGGCGCCGCCGATACCCTCGTCGCGCGGACCGCACTGGCCGCTGTCCGTGGCGAACAGCTGCTCGAGCGTGATCTCGCCGCCGAACGAGCGGTCGTTGATGTCCATCGGGATCGACTCGTAGAACCGGCCCCAGTGGGTGTAGACCTTCGAGCGGCCTTCCTTCGTCCAGTCGTAGAGGAGACCGACGCGAGGAGCGAAGTTGTTCTTGAGCACCATCGCGTTCTTGCCCAGCTGGTTGCCCGTGAGCGGGTCGACCTGGTTCTGGAGGAAGTCGGCGAAGCGGAGGCGCTGCTCCTCGTAGCGGATACCCGCGTTGAGGGTCAGGTTCGGCTGGATCTGCCACGAGTCGCGCAGATAGGCCGACCAGTTGAGGGTGTTGCCCTCGACGAGCGCGCCCGGCGAATCGAGCGAGCCACCGATGTAGTCACAGGCGACTTCCTTGGTGTCGCCCGGCATCAGGTTGTCGTTCGGATCGGGATCCGGCGACGGGACGATCGAGCGGCACTTGTTGTCGAACCGCGGGTCATCCATCGTCGACGCGCTCTGCAGCTGGACGAAGCGATCGACGACGACGAAGTTCGAGCCGACGAAGTTCTGCAGGAAGGCGCCGCCCGAGAACGCGCGGCTCTTGCTCGACAGGTTGTTCTCGACGTCGACACCGGCCTTGAACTCGTGGCTACCGGCGGCCTTGAGGCGCTGGGTGACGCCGAGGCGAGCGCTGCGGCGCTGCTCGGTGTCACGGGTCAGCGAGCCCGGACCACCGATGACGTACGGAGCGGCGTCCATCGGGCAGTTGTTCGCGAGGAACGGGAACTCGTCACCGGCGCCGGGCATGGTGTCGCGGCAGCCGTTGATCGTCTTCTGGCTCTCGGGGAAGCCGGTGCCGGCACCCGTGGGCGCCCACACGCCGAGCGAGCCGTCGACCAGGATCTGGCGCGGTTCGTTGGCGAAGATCGGATCGAACGCCTCGACATTGAAGTAGTCGCGGTGCCAGCCGACGACGGCCTCGACCTCGGTCTTGTTGTCGTTGAACTTCGACGTCCACTTCGCGGAGACGTCGGTGGTCAGCGCGTCGGTCTTGAAGCCCGACACGGCCGGACCGAACACGCCGGGGCGGTTCGACGAGCTCGGCAGCGCCTGGATCGCGATCTGGCCCTGGTTCTCGGCGTTGAGCGCGTAGTTGATCTTGCCGAGCATGTTGTAGGCCCGCGACGACTGCGCGCGAATTTCGCTGTCGAGGTCCTTGGTGATGAAGAAGCCGGTGGCCGGGTCGGTGTCCGGCGCGCCATCGGCGAAGCCGCCCTGCGCGACCAGCGCCGGGTTACACGCCGACAGCGTGCCGTCGCTCTGGAGCTGGCGGCAGTCGGTCTGGCTCTTCGTGATGCGGGTGATGTCGACCTTCGAGAACGCGGGCGCGAAGCCGACGTAGAACCACAGCTTGTCCTTGATGATCGGACCACCCATCTCGAAGCCGAAGTCGGCGTCGTAGACGGTGTTGGCGATGGTGTCGATCGACGCCGCGTTGACCGGCGTGTTCTCGCTGTTGAAGGTGAAGATGCCCGGCTGGAAGTAACCGAACACCGAGCCCTTGAACTCGTTCGAGCCCGACTTGGTGACGACGTTGATGACGCCGCCGGTCGCGCGACCGAACTCGGCGTTGTAGCCACCGGTGATGATCTCGATCTCCTCGATGAAGTCGTTGATCACCGGCGAGCCGACGGTGCCGAACGTCAGGCCGGTCGTGTTGACGCCGTCGACGTAGTACTGGTTCTCGAGCGAGGTCGAGCCGGAGAACGCGACCCCGAGGATGTCGCCCTGCGATCCGGGTGCCGCGCCGAGCGCCGACTCGAAGGTGCGCCCGGGCACCGGGATGTTCTTGAGGTAGTCCTTGTCGATCGTGATGCCCTGTTGCGTCGACGTCGGATCGATCGTGGGTGCGTGACCCTCGATGCGGACGACCTCACCCTTGCCATCGCCACCACCCATCTTGAGATAGACCGGCGTGGTCTTCTGGACGCCGACGATGATGTCGCTGCGCTCGATCGTGACATCGAGGTAATAGAACGTGACGAGGTACGTGCCCGGCGGCAGGTTCGCGATCTTGTAGGCACCGCGCTCGTCGGTGATCGTGCTCTGCGTGCTGACGCCCGATGCGGTGACGATGATCGTCACGCCGGGGAGCGCATCGCCCGTCTTGCTATCGGTGACGACACCCTGGATCGCACCGGTGGTCGGCGACTGTGCGCGCGCGACCGTGGGGAACAGCAACAACACCACACACAGGACGATCGACCGTAGACCCACTGGACGCTCCTTGACCCGAAACCACGGCGATCTCATCCCAACAGGCCTGGGAGTCAATATCCAAATGCCCCGGCGACGGCGCCGTCAATTGACGCGGACAGGAGCTGTTCTTGCGTGGATCACGACGGGCTTGTCGGGCCCGCGGGTGCGGATCCGGCCGATCCGGACACTATAGGTCTGCGCTTTTTTGAGGACCCAGCGCTCGTCGGGCGCCCGCATGTCCTGGCCGCCATAGGTCGCGCGTTCACCCGGCAGCACGAGCAGCGCGAACACCTTGTCGCCGAGCTCGTTCGCGACTGGCCAGCCGTCGCCGTCGTTGGTCGGCGGTGGACCGACCAGCTGGAAGTAGACGCTGTCGTTGTCGCGCGCGACGGTGATCGTGCGCGACCCGGGCATCAGGTTGCCGTTGACGATCACGTGGTTGGGCTCGGGCGGCGGCGGTTCCTTGAGGTCGCTCGCCGGGGCTGCGGGAATCGTCTGCAGCGAGTCGACCTTCCAGTACCAGCGCCGCGCCTCGTCGAGGTGCCACGCGCCGCCGAGCGCGACCCGATCGCCGAGTTTGGTCACACCGGCTTTACTGCCGAGCGCGACCCGGATGCCGAGCGAGCCATTGCCCTCGGTATCGTCGACGAGCCAGACGTACGGTGACGCGATCAGCTCCGGCTTCGGGGGTTTCGCCGGGGCTGCACTGCCGCTGCCGGCCGCCGGTGGAGGTGCGGGAACCATGACCACCGGGCCGATCCTGCCGTAGACCACGCCGTGCTGATCGCGACGGCCGAGCAGCTGCGCGCGATCGATCACCGCCTGCCACGCTGGAATCGCGCCGAGCTCGGCGATCCGCTTGCCGGGATCCGGTACCTCGGGCTCTTCCGGTGGCGGTGCATCGTCGCGTGGCGCGCTGTCGGGATCGATCAGCGCGGCATCGCGCGGCGGCTCGACGGATCCGGCGCCGCCATCGGGGACCTTGCGATTGCCCTGACAGCCGACGAGGGCGAGGACGAGCAACGCGCGGGTCACCATGCCAGCTTGCCGATCAGCTCCGCGATCGGTTCGAGGTGGGCCTTGTCGATGTCGTCGAACGCGGCGAGCTCGTAGCTATCGACATCGAGCACGCCGACGAGCCGACCGGCGTGAAAGATCGGAACCACGATCTCGCTGCGCGAACCGGCATCGCACGCGATGTGGCCCGCGAACTTGTCGACGTCGGGGACGATCAGCGTGCGTCGCTCCTGCGCGACGGTGCCGCACACGCCCTTGCCGAACGCGATGCGCACGCAGGCGACGTTGCCCTGGAACGGCCCGAGCACGAGCTCTCGATCGCTCGCGGGTTTGACGAGGTAGAAGCCGACCCACGACGCCTTCGCGATGCACGCCTTGAGCGCCGCCGTGGCGTTCGCGAGGTTCGCGATCAGGTCGGGCTCGCCGTCGAACAGGGACGACAGCTGCGGTGCGAGCTCGCGGTAGCGCGAGCCCTTATCGACCGTCGTGGAGAACGCGACCGATTCCATCCATCACGTTCTAGCCCGCCGCGAGCGCGCGTGCCGCATTGAGTGCACGCGGGATCCCGAACGGGCTGACGCGGAGCTGGATGATCAGGAAATCGTTCTCGGTGGTCAGCCCGGCGACCTGCGTGACCGGCGTCAGCGTGCCGAGGATCGCGCGCACGCGATCGTTCTGCGCGAACTTCGGGTTCTGCATCAGGTCGATGACGATGATGTCGTCGTGCGCCTCGACGAGGACCGCCGGGCGCTTGGGCATGAACTTGGCGAGGTTGCCCGGCTTGCTGAGATCGAGCGCGCCGCTCTTGATCAGGCCGGCGACCGGCGTGAACGACTCGCCCAGCACCTTCATGGTGACGTCCGACAGGCGGAGGGTGACCTTCGCGGCGGCATCGGAGATCTCGATCTGATCGATGCGGATCGAGGCGCCGGCGCGCACCGTGGTGCCCATCAGATCGATGGTGGCGCCGATGCCGATCGCGGGCGGGCGCGGAGTGATCGTGACGTCCTGCGGCGCCTTCTTCGACGGCGGCGTGTTGGCAATGAACCAGCGCAACGCATCGAGCGGCACCGCGATCCGCATGCCCAGGGCATGGCGCGCCATGCTCAGCATGGTGGTGGGATTCTTGACCATGAAGCGCCCTGCAGACCGGAGCGCAGCGCGAAGCGGGAGTGCCATCGGCCTATCCTAAAGCGCACGCGGGCAGCCGTCCCCGTTCGCGAGGATCAAAACAGCACGATTCGCAGCGGTGCCGCGAGCACCGTCCCGGCGACCGGCTCGCCGTTGACGATCGTTCCGAACACCAGACCGGGTCCCGGCAGTACGACGCGGCGCAGCGGATCGCCGGTCCGCGGATCGACGACCAGGATGTCGCGCTGCTCGGCTCCCGAGGCGATCACCAGCGGACTGCCCGTCGGTCCACGCACTTCGGTCGGGGTGATCGGTGCCGCGAGCGCGTAGTCGTTGCGCACGCGGACCGCCCCTGCCCGCTCGAACAGCGTGTATTGCCAGCTGTCACCGAGCGGCCTCGGCTCGGGGATCGGGACCCACAGATCGGGCGCCTCGGGGTTGCGATCGCCGAGCGCGGGCGGCTTGCCGAAGGTCGGTCGCACGGGCAGCCGGACCGGCGGTGGACCGGGGATGCCGGGGATCGGCCCACCGATCGCCTCGCCGGTGACCAGCTCGCCCATCGCACGCCAGGTCAAGCCGAGCCCGGGCAGCGGCTGCACGGCGCCACCCGGTAGCTCGATGCGGTAGGCGTCGCCGTCGTCGAGCGTCACCAGCACGCCGGCCCCGGAGGGCTGGATCGAGGCGACGACACCATCCACGGCGAGCGACCACACCGCGACCATCGACACCTCGGGCAACCGCGCGACGAGATGCTGGCGCTCGAACGTGACGAGCCACGTCGTGTCCTCGATCGGCGTGCCGGGGATCGGGATCGCGACGAGCGCCGCGCGCATCACCGCGCCATCGCCGCTCGCGAGGCGACCGCGGATCACCCCGGTCGCGGCGTCGAGCACGGTCAGTCGATCGGCATCGAAGGCGAGCACCGCGTCGCCGCCGCCGACGATCGCGTCGAGCCGGTCGAGCGTGCGCTCCCACTTCGCGGCGCCATCGCGGCTGGTCGCGCGCACGGTTGCTTCGAGTCCCTGCGCGCCGCAGGCGACGATGTCGTTCGCGAGCGCGAGGCCCACCGGGATGCCGTCGCCGCAACCGTCGCTGCGCTGCCAGCTCCACGTCCGGGCCGCGAGATCCGCGTGCGCGATCGCGGATGCGCCCGCTGCTTCCTGCGCGATCGCGAACAGCGAGGTCGAGTCGCGTGGATCGATCGCGATCGCGGGCACCGCGTGCTTGCCGGTATCGGCCTTGACGATCACGCGATCGCCCGGCGGCTCGTGCGCCGCGGGCAGATCG
>JAEYYY010000869.1 GCA_023430775.1 Pseudomonadota bacterium | reverse complement strand
GATCGCGTGCGTCGCGCCGACGAAACATGAGATCGACGCCGAGGTGCTGGCGTGGATCGGTCGCGCGAAACTCGTTCGACACGACGACGTGACGATCGGCGAGCGTCGGCACTGGCACGACCCAGTCGACGAAAATCGACGTACCGGTTGGCGAGGCCCTGCGCGAGCGTCGCCACAGGAACGCGCTCGCGACGACGACGCCACCACCGAGAACGAGACCGAGCGACGCGTCGCGCATCACCGCGCTCCACGATTGAGCAGCTTAACGATGCGTGCGGCGAGCTCGTCGGTCTCGTGCGGCGACAACGCGTAACGCTCATCGCCGAGATCGACGCGCTCGAGTCGCACCACTGCTTGCCCGTCGCGAACGATCACGCGACCACCGTCGAGCGCGTAGCGCGACGTGCGCTTGGCGTCGCGATGACGCGTGCTCGCTGGGATGGGCAGCGGCTTCGCGCGCATCGGCATGAACACGCGCGGATCGGTCACGAGCTTCCAGTAGCCCGCCTGCTTCGGTCCGATCGCGTTGCGATCGATGACGTTCGCAGCGGCGAGCTGATCGCGTGCCGCCTTCCAGGTCATCGGCGCGTCGGTCCGGAACCAACTCATGCGCTTGTCGGAACCGCCGACGCCTTCGGGATAGATGACCAGCGTGAACGCGGAGAACGTGTCGGCGTTCGCGTTGCGTGTCGCGGTGGCCGTTGCACGTGTGTGCGTCGGAACGCCCGCCAACTGGAGCCCGCTGCACAACGCTGCGTACACTGATGCCGGCGCATCGGGCGAGACGGAGACGACGGCGAATCCGGCGAGTCGTGCGCGTCGCACGGCCTCGTCGACATCGACCACCTCGCCATCGATCACGAGCCCGTTCGGCTCGAGCTGGATCACGCACGTGCCGGTGCTCGCGTTGCGCAGCGCGGGGCGTTTGCGCGGGCCGAGCTGCCAGAGTGCGAGACCGCCGACGAGCCCCAACATCAAGGGAGTCGTGTTCGACATGGGACCTTTCAGGCGACGAGGGTCGTCGGTGCCTCGGCGAGCGCGCGCTCGCGCAGGTACAGCGCGACGACGCTCTTGCACCACGCGACCTTCGCGGGGTTGGAGAGATGCTTGCTGGCGCCCGCGACGCGCGCGTGCGCTGTGATCTGATCGAGTGTGATGTCGACCGTGCCGAGTCTCTCGAGGTAGCGCGCGACACGACCGACCCCACCCGCCTCGGAGAAGCCGGCGTTCCAACCGAATGTCAGCAGCTCGACGAACCGCGGGTTGTTCCAGTCGGTCTGGAGGTTCGGAACGTGGGGATGGTTCTTGCGATAGCTGTTCGCGATGATCCGCAACAGCTCGCACCCGATCGCGACGTTGATCGCGGGATCGACGAGCTGCGCGCTCTGATACGCGGTTCCGTGCCTCTTGTTGTAGTCGGCGAGGACGACCGGGACGATTTGCATGAGGCCCACGGCGCTGCCGGTGCGCACGTCGGGTCGACCGTTGGACTCGCGGTCGACGAGCGCGCGCAGGTACGCGAGTGGGATGCTGCCGCGGTAGCGCTCGAAAACCGCGTCGAAGCGGCGCACGCGAGAGGAGATGGCGGACTTCCCGCCACCAACGACCGTGACGCCCGGCGCAGGAGGAGGTGGAGACACTCCGTCGGCCTGTGACGGCGACGTGATCGCACCTGCGGTCGAGACCTGCGACGGCGACGCGATCGGACCTGCGTCGGTCGGGGCCACCTGCACCTGCGACGGTGAAATGATCGGTCCGACCGTGGGCGGCTCGTTCGGCGCGGTGGAGACCGGAGCCGTCGTGACGACAGGTGCGGTCGCGATCGACGGAGCGTCGCCGTAGGGATCGAACGGCTGCATCGCCCCCGACGGCCCGGCGTACGGCTCGATCGGCACGCCAGAACGCCGCGCCACCTGCTTGGATGTGGTGCGTGTGGCGAGCCAGGGCTCGACGATCCAGCGACCGGTGGCATAGCCGGCTGCGCCACCGACGACGAGCGAGAGCACGGTGCCGAGGGATTGGTCGTTGGACATGACGTTCCTGGTGGAGTGAATGGGAGAGGAGAAACGGATCGGGGCCTCGGTTCGCGCGAGCGACCAGCGGGCCACCTTGGGTTTGGTTTCGTGACTAGGTTCGAGTTCGATCAGGCGTGCGCGAGCCACGCCTCGTCTCGCCTCGCGACGCTACAGCAGGACGACCGTATCGATCGGAGGCGGGCACGCGTCATCCGCGTCCTCCGCCTCGGCCTGCACAACATCGAGGGCATCGACGAGCTCCTCGTCGACAAGCTCCGGGATCATCCGCTCAGCCGTCTTGTAGGACGGCGGGGTTCCGATGAAGATCCGAAGCAGTCCCGAGGACGGGCTCGGCTCACGCGCGGCGTGACCATCGCGCGTCTTGTAGACCGGCGTGGTACCGCCGAGCAGCGAGCCGAACATGCTCGCGAGCCCGTTCGATCCCGAAGGCGTGTACGCAGTCGCATCTCGAGACGCGATCTTCTTGTACACGGGGGAGCTGGAGTTGAAGAACGCCATGGTCATGCCTCCGCTACTTCAGGATGCGAACGAGCAGGCCACCCAGCGTACGAAGCTGCTCGTCGCGCTTCGCGTGCTGCCAGAGCGCACCCTGGTAGGTCATCAGGTTGTCGATATCGACCGAGGTCTCTCCCTGCGAGACCGGCGCCGCGGGAAGCGGCGTAATCGCGGCAAGGAGCTGGATGCCCGTGTCGATCAGCTCACCGGTCGTCATCCCGAAGCGGGACGAGAACCCCGCCTGCTGCGGCGGGTAGTACGGCATGTGCTGAGCCGGCAGCGGCCGGTAGCTACCACCGCCGGTGATCACCGTCGGGCGAGCGCCCGGCGGAACAAACACCGTGCGCGAGCCACCCGGACGCCGCCCGGGGCGGCGGCGATGATCGGCGTTGCGTTCGTCGTCCGTGTAAATGACATCGTAGTCCATAGGTTTCCTTTCAGTTGCGGCGGCCATGGCCGCTCGCGCGAACCCAGGCTCCGATCCGTTCTCCTCGTTACGCGGCGTCGTCGAGATCGATGACGACCGGCTCGCCGTCGTCGGCGTCGCGCGTGCCGTAGCGCCACTCGTCCTCGACAAGGTCGAGATCATTCGCGGCGTCGCGGAACATGTCGACGACCGATCCGCCCATGCCGGCACTCTGCCGTTGCGCGGCAGGAGGCGCGGGCAGCTGCGCAGGGGCCGGCGCAGGATTCACCTGGCCGTGCGCTTTCAGCGCGCGCTTGTTCATCAGTGCGAGCGCGAACTGTCCGGCACCGGCGGCGGCGATGCTCGTGCCGACGATCCGCGGTGTGCCGGCGGAGAAGTACGCCGTGGCGCCTCCGCCGAGCATGAGCCCGATGCCGACGGCTTCGGGCGAGAGGATCTGCTGATTGACGACGAGCCCACCCAGCGCTGCGCTACCGGCGCCGCCAGCAACGGCAGCGGCGATGGTTCGCCAGTCGGGAGGCGTCGCTCGCGAGATGCGGGCACGCGAACGCGGCGCGGACGGTGCGGCACTGGTGGCCGCGTTGCGAGGCCGAGACGGCTTGTGGCGCTTGGGGTGATGACGATGTTTCTTCTTCATGACGATGTTCCTCGAGTGGTGGCTCCGGGTTGGTTAGGCGGCGTTGCGGTAGCCGATGTGCTGGTCGAGCTCGTGGACGTGGCCGCACTCGACACAGAGACGCAGCGGCGACGGCACGAACGAACGCGGCGACATCGGCTGTGCGCGCGTCGGCGCACGCACGGGCACGACGTCGGTCGGCAGATCGAGCGCGCCGAACACCTCGAACGCGTCGGCGACGTCGAGATCGAGCTCGTCGTCGAAGATCCGCGCGAGCAGGCTCGCGGTGAAGATGACGTCCTCGATTGGCATCCGGCGCTCTTTGCCGTCGAGTCGTGCGAACACGAACCGACGCGCGTTGCGGACGCGCTTGCGCGCTTCGGGCCAGTCACCCACGTCGCGCTCGGCGATGTCGAGCGCCCACGTGGCGAGGTCGCGTGCCGCGACGACAGCCGTACCG
>JAEYYY010000491.1 GCA_023430775.1 Pseudomonadota bacterium | reverse complement strand
CTGATCGCCCAGGGCTGCCCGCCCGCCGATGCGGCGCGGGCCGCGGTCTACGTCCACAGTCTGGCCGGCGACCAGCTCGCGAAGCACCACGGCGTGCGCGGCGTGATCTCGAGCGACCTGCCGGCGGCGATCGCGTCAGTTGTTGCCTTCGAAGTGAACGATGTCGATCAGCACCGTCGCCGCGAATAGCACCGCGCGGAGCTTCGGATCGGTGACCTGCTCGAACGCGACCCAGAAGTTGTCGGCGTCGGAGAACGCTTCCTTGAGCAAGCCAGACCACTTCTTCTGGATCAGGCCCATCTCCTGCTCGCCCGACTCGGGCAGCAGGATCTTGAACGTCCACGGCCGCCAGAACGGGCCGAACAGCGTCGCGATCTCCTGGCCGTCGGCTCCCTCGACGGTGTACTTGCGGCGGAACCACGTCCACCGCTTCTGGATCGCGCCGAGCACGTTGCCCTGGGCGTCGCGGATCTCGAGGCGATGGAAGATGAAGCGGAACGGCTTCTTCAGGTGCAGCAGCTGCCCCTGACCCGACAGGTCCTCGACGTGCGACTCGAACCACCGCATGTTGCGGAAGAACACCCGCTTCATGAAGCTGCCGAACCCACCGCCCTGTTCCTGGACGTTGAAGACGGGGTTGCCCATCTCGTCGTAGACGACGTACTTGTTGCGTGCGTCGAACGACGTGATGATCTCCATCCAGCTCTTGCGCTGCCGGACCGAGAGGCGTTGAGCTCGCGAGAACACAGCGAGTGACGAAGAGGTGGGCGGGCTCAGGCTTTGTTCCACGGCCACAACGTACACTCATCTCGATGCTCGCGATGGAACGGACGCACCCGCTCCGCGCGGATCTCGACTGGGTGCCGCGCCGAGCGCGCCGGGCCAGCCAGCTGATCCGCGGGGCGACGTGGACCACGGTGGGGACCGCCGTCGTCGGCTCGATCGTGATCAGCCCGTTCGCGGCGCTGCTGTGGAAAGGCATGATGGTCGGCGGCGCCGGGGCGGTGGCGCTCGGCGACCGGGTCGCGCGGTCGTCGCTCCAGAAGCAGGTGACCCGGATGACGCGCGGCGAGCTCGAGCTGGCCGAGCTGAACGATCGCGAGGAGGGCGAGCTGGTGGTCGTGCGCGGGACGATCGATGCCGGCGATACGCTGCGCGGCCTGTTGATCGAGGCCGAAGGCGTCTACCGCCGGATGATCTTCAAGGGCTGGCGAGCGTGGGTGCACGAGGCGGCCGTCGACTTCGATCTCGTCGATGCCAAGGGTGACCGCATCCGGATCGAAGCCGCCGGCGCACGCTGGCTGACGCCGCGGCGCGAGCTGGTGACGTATCCGGGCGTGCGGTTCGCGGATGCGCCGGGTCGCGTGCAGAAGGTCGTCGAGGGCAAGACGGAGGTCGAGGCGATCGAGCGCGTGCTGACCGTCGGCGCGCAGGTCCAGATCGTCGGCTACAAGACCACGAGCGCCGCGGCCGATGGCGTGGTCCGCGACTATCGAATGGCGCCGCAGCGAGCGACCCTGCGATCCGGTCCCGAGCTTCCTCTCATCATCAGCCGCGTCGACGAGCTCTAACTACTCGAACCCGAGCGAGCGATCTCGCAAGTACCGGCAAGCTCGTCGGCGCGACCCGGTAGCGCCGCGGTCGTCCGATCTAGCGTGCGCCGCGTTGCATCAGGAGCCTTCACCACCTACTCCCGGACCGATCCCGCGTCCGCTTTGAGACGCAGTCCGTGTCCACACAACCTCGCACTGCAAAACACGCTGTACTTCTGCGAGCTTAACAGTGGCACGTCGGCTGCTTTTACCCCGGGCATGATGAAGACGGGGTCCAAGTCGAACGCATCGAGCTCTCGCATTGTTCGCCGTTCGGAGCCGGTCGCAGGGAAGCTTGCTCGCGGCAGCTCGCCGAACATCGAGGTGATGGTTCGCGCGGAGAACGAGAACACCGTCTCTCCTCATCAGGCGTTCCAGGCCGCGTGCCTCCCGCACCAGGCCGAGCTGTTCGGCGTCGCGATGCGCATCTGCCGCGACCCCGACACCGCGAAGGATCTCGTCCAGGAGACGCTGCTCCGCGCGATGGTCGCGTGGGACTCGTTCCAGCCGGGCTCGAACCTCCGCGCGTGGCTGTTCCGCATCCTCACCAACGCGTTCATCAACGGCTACCGCAAGCGCCGCCGCCATCAGCGGTTCGCGACGGAGCGCCCGGGCGATGCGCTCAACGCGCTGTACGGCCGCGACCAGGACCACACCGACGACCTCGAGGACACGCTGATCGGTGACGAGCTGTGCGACGAGGTGAAGTCGGCGCTCGACCGCCTCGGCCCCGAGTACCGCGACGTCGTCGAGCGCGCGGATCTCAAGGGCGAGAAGTACAAAGACATCGCCGACGCGTTGCACGTTCCGATCGGCACCGTGATGTCGCGCCTGTTCCGCGCCCGCCGCGTGCTCGAAGGTGAGCTGGCCTCGTTCGCGAACAAGGACTACGGCATCAAGCGCGCCGCCTGAGCATCCCGTCCCGAGTCGACCACCTCGAACCGGCAAGTTCGAGGTGGTCGTCGTTTCGGCGGTAAGCTCTCCACGTGCTGGCGGTGTCGATCGATGGCGTGCTGGTTCCCGCGGAGGAGGCCAGCATCTCCGTGTTCGATCGCGGGCTGCTCTACGGCGACGG
>JAEYYY010000812.1 GCA_023430775.1 Pseudomonadota bacterium | reverse complement strand
TCGCCGAGCCGGCCGTTCTCGTTGGTGCCCCACCACCACACGCCGCCGGCGCTGTCTCGCGCGCAGGAATGGCAGAACCCGCCATAGACCTCGACGATGTCGGAGAGCGGCTGGTCGTCGACCTCCTTGATCACCTGGACGGCGACATCGCTGGTGTCGTTGAGGCCGTCGCCGAGCTGCCCGCCGTTGTCGCAGTTCTCGCCGGCGCCCCAGCACCACACCGTGTTGTCATCGCGAATCGCGCACGAGTAGTTCTCGGCTCCGCCGATCGCGATCGCGTTCGTGATCACCGCATTGCTGGTGTCGCGAACCTGGACGGGGATCGGCGTCGGCACGGTCGCGGTGCCGCCGTTGCCGAGCTGACCGGAGAAGTTCAGCCCGGAGCACCAGATCGTGTTGTCGTAACGGAGGAAGCAGCTGTGCGTCACGCCGTGCGCGACGTCGGTGACGCACTGCTGGCAGGTCCCGCCATCGCAGAACATGTTGTCGAGGCAGGTATCGTCCGCGCAGCACTCCTGGCCGCTCGCGCCGCATCGCGGCAGGATGTTGCCTTCGGGCACGCAGGTGCCGCCGAGGTCGCCGCCCGCGTTGTCCTCGAAGCGGAAGCCGCTCGGACACTCGCCGTCCTCGAAGCTACAGAATCCCTGCGTTTCGCAGCGCCCCTGCATGCCGTTGGCAACGCACTGCTCGTCGACCGCGCAGGTGTATGCCGGCCGGCTGCACGCCATCCCCATGGCGCAGATCAGAGCGACGACGAGCCGCACGATCCGAGGGTATCACCGTCGAGCATCAGACCGCTCTATCCTGCCGAACACTCGTGGTGTGTGCACGTGTAGGATTTTCGCCTTGGCCGACCGCGCGGTTCGGTGAACAATGCGCGGCGATGTCCACCCACCGACGCTTCGATCGCACGGCCCGCCTGATCGGTGATTCCGGGATCGACCGCCTCGCGAGGTCCACGGTCACCGTCTTCGGCGTCGGCGGCGTCGGCTCCCATGCCGCGGAGGCACTGGTCCGCAGCGGCGTCGGCCGCGTGATCCTGGTCGATTACGACCGGATCTGCGTCACCAACGTCAATCGCCAGCTCCACGCCATGAAGGGCACGCTCGGCAAGAGCAAGGTCAACGTGATGGCCGAGCGGCTGCGGCTGCTCAATCCCGATGCCGAGATCGAGGCGCGGCAGGACTTCTATAACGCCGATACCTCCGCCCGGCTGCTGGCGCCGGAGCCCGACGTGATCGTCGACGCGATCGACAACATGGCGGCCAAGATGCACCTGATCGCCACCGCGGTGCGCGACAAGCTTCGCATCGTCTCCGCGATGGGTGCCGCGGCGCGGATGGATCCGACGGCGGTACGCGTGGCGGATCTCAGCGAGACCCGCGTCGATCCGTTCGCGCGCGACCTGCGCCGCACGCTGCGCCGCAAGCACGACCTCGATTGCACGAAGCCGGTCGGCGTCTGGGCGGTGTACTCGGAGGAGATGCCGATCGCGCCGCAGGGCCTCGCCTACGACGACGGCGCGTTCGAGTGCGTGTGTCCCGGCGGCGCCAACGGGATGAACGATTGCGAGCGCAAGAACCGCGTCGAGGGCTCGGTCGCCTTCGTGCCGTCGGTGTTCGGCGCCACCTGCGCGTCGGTGGCGATCAAGATGCTGCTCGGCTTGCCGCTACCGCTGCCGAAGCTCGAGACCCCGAAGGTGCGCCCGAACCGGTTTGCCACCACCCCGCCCTCGTGAAGGCGCTGTGCGGCGTGGTGCTGCTGCTCGGCTGTCAACGAGCAGCCACGGAGCGGTTGCCGCTCGCCGCGTATCTCGACGAGCCGCGCGATCTCGCGATGCCGCGCGAGGTGTGGAACCGCGTCGTCGTCCCGCCGTTCACCCCGCTGTACGACGACTACGCGCGCAGCTTCGCACCACCAGCGCTCGGCGGTGAACCGCGGGTGACGCGCCGCCACTTCGCCGGTGATCCTGCTTTGACTCCCAACCAGGCGCGTGCGCGCTGGCTGTTGCCGGCGCTGTTTCCGAGCGAGGTCGTCGCCGGGGTCGACGCCGTGTTCGTGCCCGATGGCGAACGCTGGTACGCGCTCGTCGGGATCGACCGGATCGTGCGCGCGCGCGTCGACGCGATGGATGCGAGCTGCGGCGAGACCATCGATGTTCCGGCGCCGTCGAAGACGTGCCGCGATGCCGCCTTCGCGGTCGCCAGTGCCACACTCCGGACCGACGCCGCGAGGTTTCAGCACGCGTGCGCGATCGCGAAGACGGCCTGTGTTAAGTCGTCGCCATGACGATCAGCGTTGGACAGAAGATTCCCTCGGTCACCATCAAGCAAGCGACGCCGGAAGGGAGCTCCGACGTCGACCCGGCCGCGCTGTTTGCCGGCAAGAAGGTCGCGATGTTCTCGCTCCCCGGCGCCTTCACGCCGACCTGCAGCGCGAAGCACCTCCCCGGCTTCGTGGCCAAGCTGCCCGAGCTCAAGGCGCAGGGCATCGACATGGTCGCGTGCCTGTCGGTCAACGACGCGTTCGTGATGAAGGCGTGGGCGGAGCAGCACGACGCGCTCGGCAAGATCGTCATGCTCGCCGACGGTAGCGGCACGTTCAGCAAGGCGCTCGGCATCGACTACGACATCCCCGGCATGGGCCTGCGCGCCCGCCGCGCGCTGTTCATGATCGAGGACGGCACCGTGAAGTCGGCCGAGATCGAGGCGTCTGGCAAGTTCGAGGTGTCGAGCGCCGAGGCGTGCCTCACCAAGCTCGGCAAGTGAAGGCGAGGTGAGCTCCGAGGGGGAGGTGGGTGGCGAGGGAGAGGAGCGAACGCGAGCCGGAACGAGGCAAGTAGCTCAGAAGCGCCAGCTCCCGAGCGACAGCATGAACGTACGGTCGCTCCTGGTACGCGCGACCCCTTCCTCGTCGGTCAGCACTTCCTGGTGGAAGAGCAGCGGGATCGCGACGCCGACGATCGAGCCGATCGCGGCACCGGTGATGACATCGGTCGCGTAGTGCGCATCGGCGGCGATGCGCAGATAGCCTGTGGTGAGCGCGATCAAGCCACCGCCGATCCAGATCACCGGCGCGGTCTTGTAATCGCGCAGCGTCGCCACCGTGCCGGCGGACGCCACCATCGTGAACGCGAGGCTGGTGTGGCCCGAGAAGAACGACGCGTTGACATCGTTCTTGCCGCGCGTGGCGCGCCCCTTGAACTCGGCGTACGGCCGTCGCCGCACGAACAACAGCTTCGAGGCTTGATTGAGGATGCCGGTGACGACGGCGGCCTGCATCACCGGGATCGCGTCGTCGAACGAGCGCCGCGCATCGGGATTGTCGATCGACGACAGCAGCAGCGTGCCGATCGCGAACGCCGGCGAACCGAAGTAGCCGGTGGCGTTGCTGATCGAAGCGGCGCGCTCGACGTTGTCCCACTTGCCGGCGTGACGCAGCCGAGCGTCGAACGCGTTCGCGCGACACCACCGGCACTCCTCGGCCATCAGCGCGTCCTTGAGGCCGAGCTCGAGGACGAGATAGAACGCGCCACCCGCGGCGAACGGCGCCAGGTTCCACGCGCGCACGCGATTGCTGCGTTCGCTCGGATCGGCACTTGCCGTCCCCAGCGAGGCGATCAGCAACAACATCGCCAGTGCGCGGGCCACCGTGATCTACGGTACCCGAGAACCGGCTGTGTTAGCGTCCGTCGCGGTGCCACCGCTGTTTCATCGCCTGCTGGTCGCCAATCGCGGGGAAGTCGCCGTCCGCATCGCGCGAGCCTGTGACGCCCTCGGCATCGTGCCCGTGTTCGCCGTCAGCGAGGCGGATCGCTCGGCGCCCTACACCCAGGGCCGCGAGGTCGTGGTGCTCGGCCCGGCGCGCGCGGCGCAGTCGTATCTCGACGTCGAGCGCGTGGTGCAGGCGGCGGTCCAGACCCGGTGCTCGGCGCTGCATCCAGGCTGGGGCTTCTTGTCGGAGAACCCGCTGCTCGCCACGCTGTGCGCGCAGCACGGCGTCACCTTCGTCGGACCACCTCCGCATGTCACCGCGCTGATGGGCAGCAAGACCCGGGCGAAGGCCGCGATGCGCGCGTCGGGCTTGCACCTGATCCCCGGCAGCGACGGCGTGCTCGCCTCGGTCGAGCAGGCGAAGACGGTGGCCGCCGAGGTCGGCTTCCCGGTGCTGTTCAAGGCCGAGAACGGCGGCGGTGGGCGCGGCATGCGGATCGCGCGCAGCGCCGCCGAGGTCGAGACCGCCTACGGAGAAGCGCAGGCCGAGGCGCGGGCGGCGTTCGGCGGCGATCGCGTGTTCCTCGAGAGGTTGATCGAGGGTGGGCATCACATCGAGGTCCAGGTGTTCGCCGACAAGTACGGCCGCGCCGTCCACCTCGGCGAGCGCGACTGCACGGTGCAGCGCTCGCATCAGAAGCTGATCGAAGAGAGTCCGTCGCCGGTGCTGTCGGCGGAGCTGCGCGCCGAGACGTGCAATGCCGCGGCACGTGCCGCCGCGCGGATCGGGTACGTCGGTGCCGGCACGATGGAGATGCTGTTCGATCAGGGCGTGCCGCGGTTCATGGAGATGAACTGCCGCCTCCAGGTCGAGCACACGGTGAGCGAGGAACGCACCGGCAAGGATCTGGTGATCGCACAGCTCGAGATCGCCGCCGGCAGGCCGCTCACCTGGACGCAGGACTCGATCCCGCTCCAGGGTCATGTCATCGAGTGCCGGATCAACGCCGAGGATCCGCGCGATGGCTTCAAGCCCGCACCCGGGACGATCACCACGTGGCAGCCGCCGAGCGGCGACGGCATCCGCGTCGACACCCACGTCGTGCCCGGTTACGTGGTGCCGCCGTTTTACGACTCGCTGATCGCGAAGCTGATCGTGCGGGGCCACGATCGCGCGGATGCGGTCGCGCGCATGCAGGCCGCGCTCGCGAGCTTTCGCGTCGAGGGCGTGCCGACGACGATCCCGATGCACCAGGCGATCCTCGCCAGCCCGGCGTTCGCGGCCGGCGATTACGACACGCGCGCGATTCCGGGCTGGCCGTAGTCGGCAGGGCACGCTGCTAGTACAGTCGCCAGCGCGATGGATGCCGCTGCCCTATTGCTGTCGCGCGTGCGCGGTGCCGAGGCGCGCGGTGACTTTCTCGGTGCGTTCGATCTGGCGCGGCGCGGTCTCGAGGAGCATCCGGGTGATCTCGCCCTCGCCCATCGCGCCGTGCTCGCGCTCGCCCGCAGCGGGGCCACATCCGGAGCCCGCTCGATGCTCGCCTCGATCGGCCTGCGCAACGACGAGCTGATCGCGCTCGACGCCCGGCTGTGCAAGGACGAGGCACTCGCCGCCACCGGCGACGCGCGCCTCGAGCTCGCCCGCGAGGCGGCTTCTCGTTATGCGGCGCTGCACGCGAAGAACGGCGCGTCGTATCCGGCGATCAACGCCGCCACGCTGCACCTGATCGCCGGCGATCGCGAGCAGGCCACCGCCCTCGCGGAGCGCGCGCTCGCGCTGACCGCCGGCGAGACACCCGGCGGTGACGCGCTCGACGCGTACTGGCGCGCCGCCACCGCCGCCGAGGCCGCGCTGGTGCTCGGCCGCCTCGATGCCGCGCGCGCGCACCTGATCGCCGCGCGCCAGGCCAACCCGAACGATCACGCCGCGCTGGCGTCGACGCGCAAGCAGCTCGCCCTGGTGTGCGCCACGCGCGGCGATGACCCCGAGCTGATCGAGGCGCTTCGTCCGCCGGCGGTGATCCACTTCAGCGGGCACATGATCGGCAACCGCTTCGCCGCCGGCTCGGAGGCGCGGATCGCCTCGGAGATCGCGGCGGCGCTCGCGCGGCGCGACGTCGGCTACGGCTTCGGCTCGCTCGCCTCGGGCGCCGACATCCTGTTCGCGGAGGCGCTGCTCGCCCGCCAGGCCGAGCTCCACGTGGTGTTGCCGTTCGAGGCCGAGCAGTTCGTGCGCACGTCGGTGGCACCGGCCGGCGACGGTTGGGTGACCCGCTTCGAGGCGTGCATGCAGCGGGCGTCGAGCATCGCCTACGGCACGCTCGACGCCTCCACCGAGGACACCGACGCGCTGTTCGCGTACGGCGGCCAGCTCGCGATGGGTCTCGCGCTGCTGCGCGCGGGCTTCCTCGCCACGCACGCGGTGCAGATCGCCGTCTGGGATGGCAAGCCGGCGCGCGGGCTCGCCGGCACCGGCGCCGACATCGCGACCTGGAACAAGCGCGGGCTGCCCACCGACGTCATCGAGATCACCGACGGCGCGCATCTTCCCGATGCCGGACCGATCGCCGCACCGACCTCGCCGATGCACGTCAAGGCGATCCTGTTCGGCGACATCAAGGGCTTCTCGAAGCTGCGCGAGCGCGACGTCCCGAAGTTCGTCGACTACGTCCTCGGCGCGTGCGGCCGCGTCCTCGACGAGTGCGAGGTCGACATCCGCAACACCTGGGGCGATGGCCTCTACCTCGTGCTGCCCACGGCCGGTGATGCGGCGCGCTGCGCGTCGAAGCTACAGGCCGCGATCCGCGCGCTCGATCCCGCGCGTGTCGGCCTGCGCCCGATGGGTCTGCGCCTCGCCGGTCACGTCGGCCCGGTGTTCGATTGCTTCGACCCGGTGATCAAGCAGCGCTCGTTCTTCGGCAGCCACGTCACCCGCACCGCGCGGATCGAACCGGTGACGCCCGAGGGCGAGGTGTTCGTCACCGAGCCGTTCGCGGCGGCGCTCGCGCTCGGTGCCGACAAGTTCGCGTGCGATTACGTCGGCGACATTCCCGCGGCCAAGGGGTTCGGCAACCTGCGGATGTGCGTGCTCAAAGGAAAGGCCCAATGACGAAGAAGCCCGCGATTCTCGCCGTCGACGACGAGCCGGCCGTGGCCGCCGCGATCGGCCGCGATCTGCGTCGCCGCTACGGCGAGCGCTACTGGGTGATCGTGGCCGGCTCCGGCGGCGAAGCGATCGAGGTGGTGCGCGAGCTCGTCGACAAGCGCGAGGTGCTGGCGCTGGTGGTCGCGGATCAGCGGATGCCGCAGGTCACCGGGATCGACGTGCTGACCGAGGTCGGCAAGCTCGCTCCGCAGGCGCGGACCGTGCTGCTGACGGCCTATGCCGATACCCAGGTCGCGATCGACGCGATCAACAAGGTCGGGCTCGATCACTACCTGCAGAAGCCGTGGGATCCACCGGACGACCGGCTGTACCCGGTGCTCGACGATCTGCTGCGCGACTGGCAGTCGAGCACCTACTTGCCGTGGGATGGCATCCAGGTGCTCGGCGCCGCGTGGTCGCAACGCACGCACGAGCTCCAGGCCTTCCTGTCGCGGCAGCGCATCCCGTACCACTACGCCGACGTCGACAGCGATCCGCGGGCGACCGAGATCCTCGCCGGGCTGTCCGGCGCGACGCGGTTGCCGGTCGTGATCTACGGCGATGGCTCGACGGCGGTCGATCCGGATCTCAAGTCGGTCGCCGAGCGGGTCGGGCTCAAGACCCAGCTCGAGGCGACGCACTTCGACGTCGTGATCATCGGCGCCGGTCCCGC
Source organism: Pseudomonadota bacterium (assembly GCA_023430775.1). Taxonomy (GTDB): domain Bacteria; phylum Myxococcota_A; class Polyangia; order Haliangiales; family Haliangiaceae; genus JABFXX01. The sequence continues at coordinate 1,561 of JAEYYY010000812.1, read as the reverse complement.
CGGGCTCGCCGCCTCGGTGTTCTGTGCCGCCGAGGGCGTGCGCTGCGTGGTGATCGAGAAGGGCGAGATCGGTGGCCTGGCATCCACCAGCCCGCGGATCGAGAACTACCTCGGGTTTCCCGCCGGCATCGCGGGCGCCGATCTGACGCGCCGCGCGCGCGATCAGGCGACGCGCCTGGGCGCCGAGATCCTGTCGCTGCGCCATGCCGAGCAGATCCGGCTCGAGGATCCGTATCGCATCGTCAAGCTCGCCGACGGCACCGAGCTGACCGCGAGCGCGATCTTGATCGCGACCGGCGCCGCGTTCGGCCGGCTCCCCGCGGTCGGCGCCGATCGCTTTCACGGCACCGGCGTCCACTACGCGGTCGGCACCGGCGAGGCGCGGCTCTACGAGGGCAAGGAGGTCGCGCTCGTCGGCGGCGGCAACTCGTCGCTGCAGGCCGCGCTGCTGCTCGGCCGCTACGCGAAGAAGGTCCACGTGCTGGTGCGTGGAGCCAAGCCGATCGCCGCGCAGTACCTGCAGGACGCGATCGCGGGTCACCCGAGGATCGAGGTCACGCACAACGCGACGATCACCGAGCTGCGCGGCAAGGAGGTCCTCGAGGAGGCGATCGTCCAGGTCGGCGCCGAGGCGCGGTCGCTCGCGTGCGCCGCGGTGTTCGTGTTCGTCGGCGTCAAGCCGTCGAGCGACGTCGTCGGCGATCTCGTGGTGCGCAACGATCGCGGCTTCATCCTCACCGGTCCGCAGCTCGTCGCCCAGGGCGGCAAGCTGCACCCGCGCTGGCCGCTCTCGCGCGATCCGTTCCTGCTCGAGACCAGCGTGCCCGGCATCTTCGCCGTCGGCGACGTCCGCGCCGGCACGATCGGGCGTGTCGCCTGGGCCGCGGCGGAAGGTGGCGCCGCGGTCGGACAGATCCTCGAGTACCTCAAGGGCTGGGACGCCACGGCGCGCGGCGCCGCCGAAGCATGAGTGACCTGCACGCAGCGCTGCGCGAGGTGCCGCTGTTCGCGGAGCTGCCGGCACCCGATCTCGAGCGGATCGCCGCGCGCGCGAGCTTCCGCGACGTCCCCGCCGGTACCCGCGTGATCGAGGAGGGCACGCCGCCGGATGCGCTCTACCTCGTCGACCGCGGCGAGCTGACGGTGACCAAGCGCGGCAGCGGCGCGCCGATCGTGCTCAACACCTGCGGGCCCGGCGATCTGCTGGGCGAGCTCAGCGTGCTCGAGGATCGTCCGCGCACCGCGACCGTGACCGCGCGCACCGATACCCGGTTGATCGTCGTCGACGTCGCCGCGATCCACGACCTGCTGCGCGCCAGCCCGAACGCGACGCTCGCGATCCTGCGCACGATGGCCACGCGCCTCGGCAACACCGAGGCGGTGCTCCGCCAGCAGGACACGCTCGCCGGGCTCGGCCGGATCGCCGCCGGTCTCGCCCACGAGCTCAACAACCCCGCGAGCGCGGTGAAGCGCGGCGCCGTCGAGCTCGACGCGAAGCTGCGCGAGTGCGAGGCCGCCGCGTTCGCGTTGCCGGCCGATGCATGCCGCAATGGGCGGCTTC
>JAEYYY010000788.1 GCA_023430775.1 Pseudomonadota bacterium | reverse complement strand
AGCTCGTTGCGAAACGATTCGATCACGTGGTCGTAGGCGACCCCGACGTGGGTGATCGTCTTGCGCGACAGCAGCGCCGAGAAGCTGCGCACCATGCTGCGGACGGCGCCGATCTCGCGACCGGCGTGCTTCTGGTGCGGCGCGCCGAACCAGGCACGGAACAGCTCGTACGTGCCGTCGATCAGGTGAACGATCACCGGGGCAGACTAGGTTATAGAGACGCGGATGACCAGGCTGGTGCGCGGTCTCGGGCCATGGGGCGCGGCGTCGCTCGTGGTCGGCACGATCATCGGCACCGGCGTGTTTCTGAAGACCGCCGTGATGGCGCAGCTCGGTGGCTCGGCGCTGTGGGTGCTCGTCGCGTGGGCGGTCGCCGGTGCGCTCAGCTTCTTCGGCGCGCTGACCTATGCCGAGCTCGGCGGCATGTTCCCGGCGGCGGGCGGCGAGTACGTCTATCTCCGGCGCGGCTACGGCCCCGCGATGGGCTACCTCTACGCGTGGAACCGGTTCTGGATCGCGACGCCGGGATCGATCGCCGCATATGCCGTCGGCACGGCCACGTTCATCGGCGTGTTCGCGCCGGTGTCGGGTTACGTGCTCGCGGTCGGTCCGATCGAGCTCGATGCGACGAAGGCCGCGGGCATCGGCTTCATCGCGCTGTTCACCGCGATCAACTGCATGAACGTGCGCGCGGGAGGAAATCTCCAGGTCGCGATGACGGTGCTGAAGATCCTGATGATCGCTGGCATCGCACTCGGCGCGTTCGTGGCGCCGAGCGGCAAGCTCGAGCACGTCACCGAGGGCGGCGGACCGTTTCCAGGATGGAGCGCGTTCGGGGCGATGGTGCTCGCCGCACTGTGGGCCTACGACGGCTGGAACAACCTGCCGATGGCCGCCGGCGAGGTGCGCGATCCGCAGCGCAACGTGCCGCGCGCGATCATCCTCGGCACGATCGCGGTGTTCGCGACGTATGCCGTCGTCAACCTCGGCTACTTCTTCGCGCTGCCGTTCGACGAGGTGCGCACGTCGTCGTCGACCGAGTTCCCCGATGCCCCGGCCGTGGCGGCGAAGGTGGCGTCGCAGTTTCTCGGCGACACCACGGCGGCGCTGCTCGCCGGTGCGATGGCCTTATCTGCGCTGTCGGCGATGAACGGCTCGATACTGACCGGCGCACGCGTGCCGTACGCGGTGTCGCGCGATCGTCTCGCACCGGCGGCGCTCGCGAGGCTGTCGCCGGTGACACGGGTGCCGACGACCGCGGTGCTGGTGCAAGGTGTGCTCGCGATCGGCTTCGCACTGTCGGGCGAGTTCGATCAGCTGACGGATGCCGTGGTGTTCGCGTCGTGGCTGTTCTACGCGCTCAATGCGGGCTCGGTGCTGTTCCTCCGGATCCGCGAGCCGCAGCGAGCGCGCCCGTTCCGCACGCCGGGCTTCCCGGTGGTGCCGGTGCTGTTCGTGGTCGTCGCGCTGCTGCTGCTCGTCAACACCGTCTACACGACGTTCGGGCCGAGCATGCTCGGGCTCGGCATGACCGCGCTCGGCCTGATCGTGTTCGCGGTGTGCTACCGCGGCAAGGCGCGGCCGCTCGTCGATGCCGACGAGTCAGACGCCGATCCGGCGCAGTAGCTTGCCGAGCTCCTCGCCATCGGGCATCGCGCGCTCGGTGCGGCTGTAGACCTGGACGAGCGTGCCGCTGCGATCGAACACGTACAGCGTGGGGATCTTCGGCGGGCTGCCGAGTGCGCTGAACAGCGCGTCGTCGGCGGGCACCACGCGCAACCACGGCGCGTGGGTGGCGACGTAGCTCTGCACCGCGTCCGAGCTCCCGCGCTCCTTGTACTCCTCGTGACCGCGATAGTTGACGCCGAGGACGCGCAGCGCGGGATGCGCGGGGCGCAGCTTCGCGAGCACCTCGAGCTCCGCGTGACAGTGACCGCACCACGACGCGAACACGATCACCAGCGTCGCGCCCTCGGAGGTGCCGACCGGCGTGCCGGCGGTGTCGACGCTCGCCTCGATCTTCGCGAGCTGACCGCGATCGACGGGGCGCGAGACCGGTGCGGTGGTCGCGCATGCGGCGAGCACGATCAGCGCGAGCGCCTTCATCGCCGGAACCTCTCGACCGCGACACCGATCATGAACAGAGCGATCGATAACACGACGACATAGATGACCCAGGAAGTTTCGAACGGGTGGTCGCGATCGAGGAACACGCCGAACACCAGCGCGAGGATGCTGCCTTCGCGCAGGCAGGTACCGAGCATCGTTGCCACGGACGGTCGGTGGTTTCTGCAGCCGTCTCTCATGCACCCCACCAGCGCGGACCTGCCGATCGCCGACACGAACCGAAAACTTTCTGGCCGATCCCGGCAGGCGGTCGAGGTTTCGACGAGTTACGCCCGCGAATAGGGCCCGCGAGCTGCCCGTTCGATCTCGATGGACCCACAGATCGAGGCGTTGCGGCGCGACGTGCGGATGCTGAAGCGTGCGCTGCTGGCCTCCGGCGCGGCCATCGTGGCGCTCGCCGGTGCGCATGTCGTCGCGAATCGCGCGCCGAGCGAGCTCGAGATCGGGCAGGTCAAGATCGAGGAGACCGGTATCACGATCCGCGATCCCGAGACCGCGGGCGTCGTGCGCTTGAACGGTCACGACATCCACATCGCGAGCCCCCACAGAGGTGGGCTCCTGATGAAGCCCGGCGAGGTGGAGCTCAACGATCACCAGCGCGCGCACATGATCCGGCTGTGGACGTGGTCCGAGATCGGTGACGGTCTCGCGATGTTCGAGGTCGGCAGCGGTGGGCACGGCCGCCACGATCAGCCGACCGGATTTCGAGCAGTCAGCTACCGAGACCAGGCTTCGACCTCGGTGTTCTCGCCGGCCGGCGACCCGATCGAGTTTCGTTCCGCGCCTCCGCGCGAGTGATCACAGGCTGAGGCCGACGCGGCGGCGCGCGGTCAAGCAGTGCGCGCTGCCGAGCGTGAACTCGCGGCAGGTCCGCGGGCGGTCGTCGTAGATCGCGCAGTGGTAGCGCGTGGTCTTGCCGAGCTCGACGAGGCCGCCCTTCAGCGCGGCGCAGCGATCGCCATCCCGCTTGATCTCGAGGTAGTGGCCGCGATCGACGACGTAAGCGGGCTGCGCCTTGACGACCGGATCGCGCGGCTGGACCTCGACCGAGTGATACGCCGCGCGACAGCACGCACCGCAGGTCTGGCAATCGAGCGCCGGCTCGTAGCGCTCGCACGCGCGCCAGCTGTCGTCGATCTTCATCTCGGCCTGGCGGCAGCGAGCGCCGCGCGAGTCGTGGCGCCAGGCGCAGGTGCCGCACGTCGCGTCGGTGGCACCCGCGGGCAAGCCCGTCGGATGCGCGACCGGCGCACCCGCGACCTGGAGCCACAGCACCGGCGCCTCGCGATCCGGTGCGGCGAAGCTCGCGGCGGCGGCGGCGATCCGCGCGCTCGCG
>JAEYYY010000766.1 GCA_023430775.1 Pseudomonadota bacterium | reverse complement strand
CAGCAGAGCAAGCCGGCGACCGAGCCCGAGCCGGCACCCGAGCCCGAGCCCGAGCCCGAGCCGGCGACACCCGAACCGCAGGTTCCGAACAAGCCGTACTCGACGGGACCGGCGCTGGTGTTCCTGGGGCTGGTGACGCTACTCGGGTTGTTCGTGTGGCTGGTCGCTCGCTGATCTATTGCGGCGGCGGATACGGCGCGGGCGGCGGATACGGTGCCGGTGCGGGATACGGCTGAGGCGCCGGATACGGCTGCGGTGCCGGGTACTGACCGGGCAGCGGCTGCTGCGGCACCATGATCACCGGTCCCGCCGGCGGCTTCGCGGGACCGCGCTTGCCGAGCGGTACCGACACCATCAGGCCGAGGCCGCCCTTGTACTTCGCCGGATTCTGCGACGCGTTCCAGTACAGCATCCCCGACGCCAGGATCGCGCCATCGGCGAGCGCCACCTCGGCCCCGGCGGAGACCAGGTAGTTCGCCGGTCCCGATTCGACCTCGGGCTCGCTGAACAGCGGATCCTGCTCCATGCCCTTCTGATCGATCGTCGGGTGCTGCCGCGCGGTCAGCGATCCGAACAGCGTCAGCTCCGGGCTGAGCTTGAAGCTCGGCGTGATCGACGCGGCGATCTGACCGACGTTGTCGCGGCCGCGCGTCTGCACCGCGAACGGAAAGCACGACTCGCTCGCCGCGCACGTGAAGTACTCGACGTACGGCACGCTCCACATGATCAGATCGAAGCCGGCACCGATCCGGAAGTCGGGATTGCCGGTCGGGATCGAGAGATCCACCGAGACGCCGTAGCCCTGGACGCCGCCGCCTTTGACATCGGGCTGCGTGTCCTTGAGCTTCTCGGCGCCCTGCGCGAGACCGTTCTCGTAGAAGAAGCCGATCGCGGCGGTCTCGCCCGCGCGCAGCTTGAGATCGCCGTGGAGCTGCGTGCTCGGCACCTCGATGCCTGCGTTCGGATCACCGGGCTCGGGCCTGCCGAGCGACGTCACGCTCGAGGCGCCCGCGGATAGTTGCCCCGGTGCCGAGAGCGGCTGCCCGGTGGTCATTCGCGGCGTCGCGCGCGGAACCAGCGCCGCGCGGTTGAAGTTGTAGTTTCCGCAGGCGACGACCAGCGGAATCAAGCCCAGGAGGAAGCGCATCCGGAGATCGTATCCAAGCTCGCTGCGCCTTCGGTGGTAAACGCGCGCCACACCGGCGCTTCACCTGCCTTTGCCTGGCGCTGTGATCCCCGCGAAAATCGGATCCGGCAGCTGCCACGGCACCGCGCCGGCCGACTTTGCCCGAGAGCCCGATGCGGTAGGGTGCGCACCCCATGCGCCCCGAGCTGACCAAGGCCCTCGCGAGCGACGGACCGCTCGTGATCGCGGGCAGCACACCGGGATGGGCCGCGTGGCTGGCGGCGCAGCTCGCGTCTCCTCGGCGTGGGGGTAGCGAGCCGAACCATGCCGAGCTGGTGGTGATCGTCGCACCGGATGACGACGCCGCGCGACGGCTCGAGACCGACGTGCGGTTTCTGATCGGCGGCCACGATGCGACGGCGCTCGATCCGATCGCGGTGCTGCCGGGTATCGACGTCGAGCCGTATGCCGAGCTGTCGCCGGATCGCGACGCGATCGTCGAGCGGCTCGCCACCCTGTACCGGCTCGCGGTTCCCGAGCTGCGCCCTCGCGTGGTGCTGACCTCGGCCGCGGCGCTGATCCGCAAGACCATGGCGCCCGCCGAGCTGGCGTCGCGCGGTCGCGTCATCGAGGTGGGTGATCGGATCGATCGCGACGAGCTGGCGGCACAGCTGGTCGCGATGGGCTGGTCGAAGCTGCCGGTCACCGACGAGCCCGGCACGTTCGCGGTGCGCGGCGGTGTGATCGACGTGTTCGCGCCGCTCAGCCCGCATCCGATCCGCATCGAGCTGTTCGGCGACGATGTCGAGACGCTGCGCTGGTTCGATGCCGAATCGCAGCGCACGCTGCGGCCGATCGATCAGGTGATCCTTCACCCGGTGCGCGAGACCATCGCGACCGGCAGCCGCGACGTCCGGACGCGCGTGCGCGAGTACGCCGACGAGATCGCGTTTCCGACCAAGGCCGCGCGGCGGCTGATCGAGCAGCTCGAGGCCGGCGAGGTGTTCGTCGGCATCGAGGGGCTGACACCGGCGTTCCACGATCAGCTCGTCTCGCCCACCGCCTACGTGCGGACCGAGCGGGACACCGGCGCGCGGTGGCTGTTCGTCGATCCGGCGGCCAGCAGGCGCGTCGTCGTCGAGGCGTGGGCGGATGCCGAGGCGCGGTTCGTCGATCGCAAGCTCAAGACGCTGTCGTATCCACCGGCGGCGCACTACGCCGAGGAGCGCGAGCTGTTCGAGGTGCCGCGCCGGATCGAGCTGCCGGTGCTCGACGTGCTCGATGCCCAGGCGACCAAGCTGCGCGTCGAGATCGATGACCTCCACGTCCTCGCGCAGGAGCTCGATCACGCGCGCACGTTCGGCGACACCGAGCACGCCGGGCCGCTCGTCACCGCGCTGACCAAGTGGCTCGGCCGCGGCATGTGCATCTCGATCGCGAGCGATTCGCAGAGCCGCACCGATCGCCTGCAGGGCGTGCTCGCCGGGCGCGGCATCGCCGTTCGCGTCGCCGCGCAGGGCGAGCGGCCGTGCGAGCACCCCGGCGTCACGATCCTGAGCGGCGCCCCCGCGCACGGCTTCGCGGCCCCCGAGGACGGCGTCGCCGTGATCACCGCGGCCAACATCTTCGGTCAGCGCGTCCATCACGTCACTGGCAAGCGCAAGCGTGCGAAGGACGCGCTGCTCGGCAGCGTCGGCGATTTCTCGCAGCTGTCGCCCGGCGATTACCTGGTCCATCAGCGCCACGGCGTCGGTCGCTATGTCGAGCTGGCGAAGCTGGACGTCGTGGGCGCGGCGAACGTCGAGACACTCAAGCTCGAGTACGACGGCGGCACGCTGTACCTGCCGGTCTATCGCCTCGGCGAGGTCCAGCGCTACGTCGGCGCCGAAGGCCACGCGCCGAGGCTCGACAAGCTCGGCGGCGTCACCTGGGAGATCACGCGCAACAAGGTCGAGCGCCACGTCCAGGCGCTCGCCGAGGAGCTGCTCCAGCTGTACGCCCAGCGCGCCTCGCTGCCGGGCCACCGGTTCCCGCCCGCCGACGATTCGTATCGCGAGCTCGAGGCGACGTTCCCGTTCGACGAGACGCCGGATCAGCTCGCCGCGATCGACGCCGTGCTCGCCGACATGGAGGCGCCGCGCGCGATGGATCGCCTGGTCTGCGGCGACGTCGGCTACGGCAAGACCGAGGTCGCGCTGCGCGCGGTGTTCCGCGCCGTCCAGGGCGGCAAGCAAGCGTGCGTGCTGGCGCCGACCACCGTGCTCGTCGAGCAGCACTTCCGGACGATGACCGAGCGCTTCAACGGGTTTCCCGTCGAGATCGGCCGGCTGTCGCGGTTCCAGAGCAAGGCGCAGCAGATCGAGACCATCCACAAGCTGGCCGAGGGCAAGCTCGATGTCGTCATCGGCACGCATCGCGTGCTGTCACCCGACGTGCGGTTCAAGGATCTCGGCCTGCTGGTGATCGACGAGGAGCAGCGGTTCGGCGTCGCCCACAAGGAGCGCATCAAGAAGGCGAAGACCCAGGTCGACGTGCTGACGCTGACCGCGACGCCGATCCCGCGCACGCTCCACCTCGCGATGGCGAACCTGCGCGATCTCTCGATCATCGCGACGCCGCCGGCCGATCGCCGGGCGGTGCGCACGTTCGTGTCGCGCGTCGACGACAGCGTGATCAAGGAGTCGATCGAGCGCGAGCTCGCGCGCGGCGGTCAGATCTTCTTCATCACGCCGACGATCGGCCAGATGGGCGTGCGCGAGGCCGACCCTCGGCTGCCGAACGACGCGCGGCCGGCGAGCGAAGCGGGCTTCCGGAGAAAAGGTAAACCGCGCGACGACGACCGCACGATCGTCGAGTGGAGCGAGTACCTGAAAGAGCTGGTGCCGACCGCGCGCGTCGGCGTCGGCCACGGTGCGCTGACGCCGACCGAGCTCGAGGACGTGATGACCAAGTTCGTCCAGCACGAGCTCGACATCCTGGTCGCGACGACGATCGTCGAGAGCGGCCTCGACATCCCGAAGGCGAACACCATGTTCGTCGCCCGCGCCGACGCGTTCGGCCTCGCCCAGCTCTATCAGCTGCGCGGCCGGATCGGTCGCAGCAAGGACCGCGCGTACTGCTACCTGCTGGTGCCCGAGCCGGAGCACATCACCGAGGAGGCGCGCCGCCGCCTCGAGACGCTCCAGCGGTTCACCGAGCTCGGCGCCGGCTTCCAGATCGCGTCGCAGGACCTCGAGATCCGCGGCGGCGGCGAGCTGCTCGGTGCCAAGCAGTCGGGTGCGATCAGCGCGGTCGGCTTCGATCAGTACGTCCGCATGCTCGAGACCGCGGTCGCGCGGCTCGATGGCAAGCCGATCCACTCGGAGATCGATCCCGAGCTGACCATCGAGACGCCGGGCTTCATCCCCGAGGAGTACGTCCCCGATCCGGGCCAGCGCCTCGACCTCTACAAGCGGCTGTCCGCGATCGAGACCGACGACGATCTCGCCGCCGTGATGGCCGAGATCAGCGATCGCTACGGACCGTGGCCCGGCGAGGTCGTGCTGCTCGGCGAGCTGATGGGCGTCAAGTCGATCGCCCGCAGCATCGGGGCGACCGCCCTCGAGATCTCGAGCTCTCGCATCGCCCTCGCGGTCCCCGACGGGGACGCCGCCCGACATCTTTTGGCCGGGGGCTGGCGCAAGCTCCCGGATGGTCGATACGCGATCGTGCCTCCGTCACCAGGGGGGCCAGCCGCTGCAAGAGCGTGCTTGTTGCAGGCACTCGGCCGTGCTACGTGAACCTATCGTGATGATTCGGGTTCCTGGCATTGTCTTGGCCGTCGCCGTGGCCTGTACGCCGGTCGTTGGCTGCCACAAGAACGACGACACCGCCACGCCCACCACGATGACACCGGCGAGCACGCCGGGCGCGCCGGGTCAGCCTTCGCAGCAGAGCGCGGAAGAGCTCAAGACCATCCTCGCGAAGATCGATGACACCACGATCACGCTCGCCGAGTTCCAGGAGCGCATCAACCGGCAGTCGCCGTACATCCGCGCGCGCTACACGTCGCTCGAGCAGAAGAAGGAGTTCCTCGATTCGCTGGTGCGGTTCGAGGTGCTGGCGAAGGAAGCGTATCGGCGCGGCCTCGACAAGGATCCCGAGGTCGTCCGCACGATGAAGCAGGTGATGATCCAGAAGCTGATGCGCGACGAGTTCGACGCGAAGGTCACCGCCGAGAACGCGGTCAGCGACGCCGAGATGAAGGCGTACTACGACGCCAACGTCGGCGAGTACGTCAAGCCCGAGGAAGTCCGCGTCTCGGCGATCATCGTCAAGAACAAGGCGCAGGCCGATCGCGTGGCGATCGAGGCGCGCGGCGATGCCGGCAAGACCAACAAGGGCTTCCGCGATCTGGTGATGAAGTACTCCGCCGACGAGGAAACCAAGCTGCGCGGCGGCGACCTTCGCTACATGGACGCGGCCACCAAGGACGTCCCGGCGCCCGTCGTCAAGGCGGCGTTCACGCTCTACAACACCGGCGACGTCTCGCAGGCCGTCGATGCCGGCAACGGCACCTACTACGTGCTCAAGCAGACCGGCCGCCGCAAGAGCGTCACCAAGACGTTCGAGGATGCGAAGGTCCAGATCCGCAACAAGCTGTTCCGCGACAAGCGGCTGCAATCGCAGAAGGAGTTCGTCGACAAGCTCCGCAGCAACAGCAAGATCGAGGTCAACGAGGCGAACCTCGCGAAGGTGCGCATCGACACCTCGCAGGCCGTCGACGATGGTCGCGGTCAGGACGTCGCACCGCCGCCCGGAGCACTCGTGCCGCCAGGTGGTTTGAACCCAGCACCACCTGCCATGCCGGTCCCCGGTGGTAAGGGAGAACCGTGATGCGCGCACTCGCAGTCCTGTTGATCGCGGCCCTCGCGACGCTGTCGTCACGGGCCTTCGCCGACGAGCCGAAGCCGTACGAGCCCAAGCCGAGCGGCCCCGCGCAACCGGCGCCGGTCGCACCGAAGAAGCCGAAGTCGCCGAACGCCGGGCGCAAGGTCGTGGTCGAGCGCGTGGTCGCGATCGTCAACGACGCGATCATCCTCGCGAGCGAGCTCGATGCCCGGATGGTTCCGATCCGCCAGGAAGCGAACAACATCCAGGATCCGAAGGAGCGCGAGCGCCGGCTCGCCAAGCTCACCACGCAGGTGCTCGACGAGATGGTCGCCGAGGAGCTGATCGTGCAGGCCGCCGAGGCGGCGAAGGTCGAGGTCGAGGCGAGCGAGGTGCAGGCCGCGCTCGACGAGATCAAGCAGCAGAACAACCTCGACGACGCCGGCCTCGCGCAGGTGCTCGCCGCGCAGGGCTACAACCTCGCCAACTACAAGCAGGAGCTGCGCCGCCAGATCATGCGGCTGCGCGCGACCAACCAGCTGGTCGCTCCGAAGGTGTCGGTGACCGAGGAAGATGTCCGCGCGCGCTACGACGCGCTGTCGCGCCGCAGTGAATCGGTCAGCGCCGTCAGCCTCTCGCACATGCTGTTCCGGCTGCCCGAGCACCCGACCGAGCAGCAGATCAACGAGGCCAAGGAGAAGGCGACCAAGGCGATCGCGCGCGTCAAGGCGGGCGAGGAGTTCGCGAAGGTCGCCGGCGAGGTGTCCGAGGACGAGGGCACCAAGGCCACGGGCGGCACGCTCGGCTGGTTCCAGCGCGGCAGCATGGCGAACCCCGAGTGGGAGCCGATCGTGTTCGGGATGGAAAAAGGTGACGTGCGCGGCCCGATCAGCGGCCCGCAGGGTCTCCACGTGTTCATGGTCAGCGAGGTCAAGAAGTCGGACCTCAAGCCGTACGCCGAGATGAAGGAGCAGATCACGCGCGAGCTGCGTCGCAAGGAGACGGAAAAGCAGACGCAGACCTGGCTCGAAGACCTTCGCAAGAAGGCGTACATCGACATCAAGTTGCGTTAGGCAACCGTCTCTCCCCGCGGCCGGTCGTAGGGATATGCGACTGGCTCGAATCGCCCTGTTCTGCACGATCCTCGTGCCTTACGTGGCGGGCGCCGAGGGGCCGACCAAGGCTCCTTCTGCGAAGGTCATCGCGGATCGCATCGCCGCGGTGGTCAACGATCAGGTGATCCTGGTCAGCGAGGTCGATCAGCGGATGCTGCCGCTGCGCGCCGAGGCGATGCAGATCACCGATCGGGCGGAGCGCGATCGCCGGCTTGCAAAGCTGGCGGTGCAGGTGCTCGACGAGATGGTCAACGACGAGCTGGTGCTCCAGGCCGGCCTCGCCGCGAAGCTGACGGTCGACGAGCAAGAGGTCACCGCGGCGATCGACTACATCAAGCAGCAAAACAAGATGGACGACCAGCAGCTCGCCGAGGCGATGCGGGCCCAGGGCGTGACGCGGCAGACGATCAAGAACGACGTGCTCCGCCAGCGGACGATCAACGAGCTGGTCGGCCGCAAGATCGCGGTCAGCGAGGACGACATCAAGGCGCGCTACGCGGAGCTGCAGCGCCGCAGCTCCGCGATCGCGGCGGTCAACGTCTCGCAGATCCTGTTCGCGTTGCCGGAGCACCCGACCCAGCAGGAGCTCGACGCGGCCAAGAAAAAGGCGCAGGCCGCGATCGACCGGGCCCGCGCCGGTGAGGACTTCGCGACGCTCGCCAACGAGCTGACCGAGGATCCGTCGACGAAGACGACCGGCGGCATGATCGGCTGGCTCGAGCCGGCCACCCTCGACCCGGCATGGGAGAGCGTCGTGTTCGGGATGGACAAGGGCGACGTGCGCGGTCCGATCTCGGGAGCGAAGGGGCTCTACGTCCTCTACGCGAACGAGCTGAAGCGCAACACGCTGGCGCCGCTCGACAAGATGAAGGAGCAGCTCGCCTCCGACCTCAGGCGGACGCAGCTCACGAAGCTGACGCGCACGTGGATCGAGGAGCTGCGCAAGAAGGCGTACATCGAGATCAAGCTGCAGTGATGTAGCCGCGCCGGCCCAAAACTGTGCCTCCTGCCTCCGAGGGTAGGTGCAAAAACTCGGAACGAGCCTATCCTTCGAAGATGGCTCGGACAGGTCGCTCGGAGCCCGGCAGTGCCGATAGAATGACGGCTCGTGACCGACAACCGCCGGACATCCACTCGTCACACCGTCTCGATCGCCGCGCAGGTGACGGTCGATGGCGCCAAGCGCGACGCGACCATGATCAACCTCTCGCTCGGTGGAGCACTCGTCGAGACCGGGATGAAGCACGCGATGGGTGCGCGCGTTCAGATCTCGTTCCGGCTGCCCACGATGGAGGAGCTCATCGAGGTCGGCGCGACGGTTCGCTGGTCGGATGCCAAGGGCGTGGGGCTCCAGTTCGACGGCCTGCGGGCGCGTGAAGTATGGGCCCTCAACGAGTACTTCAAGCAGCTGCCGTCGCCGTCGTAGCGATCGGCGTTGCCGCCTCCGCGGATGCGAAGCCGCGCGAGCGCGTGGCGGTGATCGATCTCGGAGATCCTGCGGATCCACAGCTGCGTGCGGCGCTCGCCGCGAAGCTGTCGACTGCCGGCTTCGAGCCACTGCATGGTGACGGCCTCGAGGATGCGCTGGCCGGTGAAGGCGGTGACACCGACGGCGTGTTGCTCGCCGCCGCGATGGCAGATGCGCAGCGCGCTTTCGGAGCGCTCGATTGCAAGGCCGCGGTGACCGCCGCGAACCAGGCGATCGGTCTCGCCGCGGCTCGCCAGGCCGCGGGGCTCGCGGTGCCCGAGCTGCCGCGGGCGACGGCGTATCTCGTGCTGTGCGCGGATCGCGCGGGCGACATCGATGCCGCCGTCGCCGCCGCCGGAAGATATCGCGCGGCAGGAGCCGCGGTTAACCAGGGCGCGGCAGGAGCCGCGGTGAACCGGGGCACCAACACCGACGTGCCCGCCGACGTGCTCAAGAAGTACCCCGAGCTCGACACCGTGCTCGATCGCGAGCTGGTGCCGCTCGAGATCACCACCGACGTGCCGGACGCCGAGGTCTGGATCGACTTCCGCCGCGCGGGCACGGCGCCGCTTTCGATCACCCTGCCCGCCGGCGATCACGTGATCGGCGTCGCCAGTGGAACGCGCCGCGGCTGGGCCGCAGGCAAGGCCGTCAAGGCGCAAGCCAAGCTGGCCGTGCCGACGACCGAGCGCGCGAGCAAGTGGAGCGAGGTCGCGAAACGGATCGCGAGCTGGAAAGGTCAGCGGCCGTCGCCGCAGGAGCTCGGCTGGGTGATGGCGCAGGTGCGCGCGCGCGTCGTGCTGCTTCGCCGCGGCAACGGACTCGAAGCGTTCGGCCGGCTCGGGCTGGCGGAGCCGCCGCACAAGCTCGGCGACGAGGAGACCATCCCGATCGCCGAGGTGCAACGCGCCATCGCGCTGATCGACGATCGCGTGCACGCGTGGAACGACCGCGCGCCCGACCCGGATCGTCCGCTGCTGCTCGACGACAACTCTCGCGACAGAGACGGCAAGCTGAGGGATCCGCCGACCAAGTGGTGGGTCTACGCGAGCGTGATCGGTGCCGTCGCCGCGGGGGTCGCGATCATCTACGCCACCGACACGGGCAGCGATCGCCAGCGCGTGGAGCTGCACGTGCCATGACGCGCCTGCTCGTCATCCTCCTGCTCGCGTTCGCCTGGCTCGGTCGGGCCGGCGCGCAGCCGCGCCTCGAGCGCGTCGCACAGGAGGGTCGCGTCACCGTCTACGCCGAGCCCGGCCTCGACGACACCGCCACCGATCTCGGCCGGCGCGCCGAGGCCGCACTGCTCGAGATCAGCTACGACCTCGAGTCGCTTCGCGTGCCGGCCCACATCGAGCTGCGCGTGGTTCGCGACGCGTCGGATCTTCCGCACGTCGCGCCGCCGGGTCACAGCGCGCCGGCGTGGGCGGTCGGCGTCGCCTATCCCCGGTACGGCATCATCTCGGTCGCGCTCCGCCGCGGTCCGAACATCCTCGATCCGGTCTTCACGCTGCGCCACGAGCTCGCGCACCTCGCCCTCGGTGCCGCCCTCGGCGCACGCGCGCCGCGCTGGCTGCACGAGGGCTTCGCGTACCAGCACTCGCCCGAGTACTCGCGCGAGCGCATCGAGACGCTCGCCGGCATGGCGTGGTTCGGCAGCACGATCCCGCTGACCGAGCTCGACACGTCGTTTCCCGCCGGCGAGCTGCCCGCCCATCGCGCCTATGCCGAGAGCTACGACTTCGTCGGCTTCCTGGCCAAGCGCGGTCGCTGGGAAGACGCCGCCGATGATGGCGATCGGTTCGCATTCCGCCGGTTCCTGCGCGAGCTCGCCGCCGGCTCCACGCTCGATGCCGCTGCGCTGCGTGCGTTCGGGCGACCGATGCAGGCGCTGTTCGAGGAGTGGCGCAACGATCTATCTCGCCGCTACCGGCTGATGCCGATCGGCCTGCTCGGCTTCGCGCTGTGGATCCTGGTCGCGCTGCTGCTGATCGCCGCGTGGTGGCGACGTCGCCGCCAGGCGAAGCGCCGGCTGGCGCAGTGGGAATCCGAGGATCTCGCGCGGCGCGCTCGCCAATCGAGCCTGGTGGTCGCCCCGCCCTACGTGCCGTGGCCCGGCGAGGATCCGCTGTCGGAGGAGCCCGACGAGGACAAGCCGAGCGATCCGCGCCTGCTCAACTGATACGCTGGTGGCATGCGACATCTGCTGCTCGTCCTCGGGCTGGTGGCCTGCAAGAGCAAGCCGAGCGTCGAGCTCGTCGCGTCGTCGTGTGCCGATGCCGCGAGCTGCACCGCGGAGTGCGATCGCGGCGT
>JAEYYY010000747.1 GCA_023430775.1 Pseudomonadota bacterium | reverse complement strand
ATGGGCGGCATGGACTTCTAAGTCCCCCGGTCGAATCATCTCGGTCGAACGCCTGTTCGACCTCATCCGACCTCATTCGACCTCATTCGACCTCATCCGACCTCATCCGACCTCATTCGACCTCGTGCGCAACGGCGGCTCCGGCCGCCGTTGTTATTTTCGGAACCAGGCGAGCCGCCGGCGTCGCAGTCGCGCGGGTGGGACGCGGTGCTCGCGGATCAGCTGCGCGCACTCGGTCTCCCACAGCGCGGTCAGCCACGCGAGCACGGTCTCGGTGACCGCCCACATGCCGACCCCGAGCGTCAGCGCCACCAGCATCGCGTGAAAGCGCGGCCAGTCGGCGCCGAGCAGATCGGTGACCTGGAACAGCATCACCGGGCACAGCACCAGCGTGATCGCGATGGCCAGGCTGCGGCGATTGCGGTCGAGCCAACCGACACGCCGCGCCAGCTCTGTCACCCGGCTGTAGTCGCGCGGCATGCGCTCTACCTTATCAGCGATCGGCTACTGGAGATCCTGGATGCACTCGAGCTGCGCCTGGGCGCTCGCCTGGGTCGGGTGGCCCGTCTCGGGATTGCACTGGAAGTGCTCGACGACGCATGCATACGTCGCCTGGTTGGTCTCGGTCCGAGCGACCGCCGCGTCGTCGATGCGGACGATACCGGAGAGACACTGGTCACGAGCCGCACCCTTGAGGTGCTGGCAGCAGTCGCCCTGGACATCGTTCGCCTTCGCGTAGGTGTCGGGCTTCTTGCCCCCGCCGCCACCACACGCCGCGAGCAGCGCCGCGAGTGTGGCCGCCAGCCACCAGCGACGGATGAAGGTGCGATGCGAGCTCTGTGATTCGCCGATTACCAGTGTGGTGCGGGGATTCGTGACTTCGCGTTCACGGATCGAGCTCGCGAGGGTCGCGCGAGCCAGCGCGATCTGGCGCAAGTGTTCGTCATTGCATTCGAGGCGGTCCATCATGGCGAGAAGGGTTGGCAAGGCGAAGGCCAGCCTTCCCTCGAACGTGTGATCCGCACGCATCGATGTGCGTGGCCGATCCTTTGCTAGGTCGGCTCGCCATGCGCGGGACCTCCTGGCTTGGTTTACTTCTGGGTCCGTTGCTCGCTTCGGGATGCGCGAGTCGCATTCGCACCGAGCATGTCGGCACCGGGCACGGCCTCGTCAGCACGCGGGCTGCTGCAACGGATCCGGTGGCGGCGCCGGGCGCGGGCGGGATCCCGCTGCCGCGCGGCACCTACGACATCGACCTCCGCATCGGCGTGCCGCGCGCGCAGCTCGTCGACTGGAAGATCACGTGCGCCGGCACCGAGCAGGCGGGCACCGTCGGGCAAGCGTTCGACGACTATCGCGACAAGCGCCTCGCGCAGCTGACCGAGCAGCGCGAGCAGCAGGCGCGGATCTACCGGCAGGCGATCCACGCTCCGCCACCGCGCGAGGCGACCGTGGTCGTGGCACCGCCGGGTGCGGTCGTGCGGACGCCGGTCGGTCGCGTGGTCGTGAGGCCAACACCCGTGGTCGTGCGCGAGACGCAGCCGGCGCCCGAGCCGGTGAACGAGCCGCCGGCCGAGGTCGAGGTGCCGCCGGTGACGGAGCTGCCACCCGGCGATCTCGGCCAGGGCGTGTTCCCGGCGCGCGTGCGCGTGGTGACAGAGACCGATGGTGCATGCGTGGTGTCGGCGGTCGCCGACGATCCGAACGTCACCGCGTTCTACTCGGTGACGCGCGTCCGCGATCTCGGGGTCGAAGCAGCGGAGCGCAAGCAGATGATCTATGTCGGTGCGGTCGACACGCGTGCACGCATGCGCGAGCGCCTGGTCGCCTACGGCGCCGACCCCGATGCCAGGCAGCGGCGGCTCGAAGCCGAAGCGCGGGCGCGGGCGGAGGCGGAAGCGAAGCGTGGTGCGGAGCTCGCGCGCAAGCGCGAGGAGGAGATGCGGATCGATCGGGAGCGCCGGCAACGCCTCGCGGCCGAGGCCGAGGTCCGGCGCCGGCGCGAGGCGATCGAGGAAGAGCGCCGGCAAGCACGCCTCGCGATCGAGGAGGAGCGCCGCCAGATCCGGCTCGAGGAAGCAGCGGCGCTCGCGTGGGAGCGCGAGCTGCCGGCGCGCGTCGCCGCGGAGCTGGTGATCTATCAGAAGGAAGTCTCGATCAAGTGGCGGCTGACGCTGATCGCGTGGCTGGTCAGCGAGTGCAACGCGGATCCCGATCGCCGTGGCCGGATCGCCCGCGCCAGGATCGAGCGCGAGCGCCAGGAACGCGCGCGGCTCGAGATCCGGCTCGAGATGGAGCGCATCGAGCGCGAGCGGCTGATCCGGATCCGCATGGAAGAGGACCGGCGCGAGCGCGAGCGTCTCGCGGCGGAGTCGGCGGCGCGCGACGAGGTGCGGCGGCTGGAAAAGGAGCGCCTGCAGCGCGAGGCGCACGAGCGCCAGGAGAAGGAGCGCCTGGCCTACCTCGAGAAGCAGCGCCAGCGGCAAGCCAAGCTCGACGCCGACCGCGCGGAGCGCGAGAACCGGCTCGCGATCGAGACCGCGCGTCGCGAGCGCGAAGCGCGCGAGCTCGCCGAGCTCGAGATGCAGCGGACCACCGAAGCGATCCGCGTGCGCCAGTCGATGGTGGGCACGCTGATCGGGTTCGGCGCCAGGCTGCGGCCGCCGATGCCGGAGCTCCGCATCGAGAATCCGGGGCCGCCGCCCTTCGACGGTGCCGAGTGGGCGTCCGGTCGCTGGGAGTGGGTGTCGATCCGCGGCGAGTGGGTGTGGCGCGGCGGAGGCTGGCGGGACACGACGCGGTTCCGCGAGACCGGCGGCGAGGCAGTCGTCCACACGGACACGGTGGTGGTCGCGCCAGCGGTGATCGCACCACCGCCGACGACGGTGATCGCGAACCCGACGCCCGGCGTCGTGATCGAGGTCGGCAGTCCTGCACCAGGCTATCGCCCTGCACCGGGGTACCAGCCTCGCCCCGGCTATCAGCCGCGACCTGCGCAGCGGCCGTCGTATCAGCCGCGCCCGTCGGCACAGCGACC
Organism: Pseudomonadota bacterium; assembly: GCA_023430775.1. GTDB lineage: Bacteria > Myxococcota_A > Polyangia > Haliangiales > Haliangiaceae > JABFXX01. The sequence continues at coordinate 7,948 of JAEYYY010000747.1, read as the reverse complement.
GTCGTATCAGCCGCGGCCGTCGGCACAGCCGTACCGGCCGCAGGCGAGCGACGACAAGCGGCCGCGGCGGGGCGATGACGAGCGGAAGCGCCGCTGATCAGAGGTGCTGGTAGCCGAACAGGATGCCGATGCCCGTCAACGTGGCCGACTCGTTGTTCTCCTCGAAGAAGCCCGGGTTGAGCTCGAAGGAGATGTTGAACGTGTTCTCGGTGCCCGGGTTGAACGTGTAGCCGGCGCGGAGATCGAGCGCGAAACCGTTGACGCTGTCGCTGTCGCCGCCGGACGCGAGGCGCAGAATGCCGAAGCCGGCGCCGCCGCCGATCCACGCGTTCGGGTTGAGCCAGTACTGCACCGACGGACCGACGAAGATGTTGCTCAGCGTGGCGTTGTTCTCGCTCAGCGTGACGCCGGCGACGCGACCGGTGATCGCGAGCTGCGGGCTCACCCAGCCACCGATGCCGAGGCTGAGCCCACCGATGCCGAGGTCCGACGTATCGGAGTCACCGTCGGACTGGGCGTGGATCCAGCCGAGGCCGAGGTTGAGCTCGAACGTCATCGTGCGGTGGAGCGCCCACGGGTCCGGCGCCGCGTACATCGGTGCGGGCTGGTAATAGCCGCCCGGTTGCGGTGCGGGCTGGTAATAGCCACCCGGTTGCGGCGCAGGCGCGGGTGCTGGTTGCGCGGGCGGCGGGGGTGGCGGTGGCATCGGCTCGGGGACGGGCTCTGGCTCCGGCGGTGGCGGCGGCAGCGGCGGTTCATCGGCGAACGCCTGGATCGGAAGTGCGGCAACCACCGCGAGCGACAGGAACGAAACGAGACGAGACATCGACACCTCCAGCCCGGGCGACGAACGACCGAGATCACCGCGGGCAATCTGCGGACCCTATCACCCGGGCCGGCGGTGGAAGGGGCGGCCGCGACGGCGAAATTCCGGTCGTGCCCGGCTTTGCCGGATCACCGGTTGTAGACGCCGCCGAGATAGAACAGCGTCCGCCGGAACGAGGCGTCGTCGCCGCCGCCGAGGTCTCGCCAGTAGGCGATCCGCGACTCGATCGAGAACGTCTTCGACAGCTGGCGCGCGAGCCGGAGCTGGAACGAGCTGCGGTTCTCGTCGTCGAGGGTGGTGAACGTCTGGTTCTGGAGATCCTTCTGGACGATCAGGCCATCGAGGTACTGGTCGTACTGCAGCGTGACGAGCGCGGTGCCGTAGAAGTTGCCGGGCAAGCCCGTCGTCGCCGACAGGTTGACGCGATGGCGGACCAGCGACTGGCCGTAGCTGTTGGTGTCGGTCACCGAGAGCTGATAGCCGACCGAGGCGACCACCTGCCCTGTCCACGTCACCTCGGCACCGAGGCGGTGATAGCGATCGTAGCGATCGAGCGAGGTCGGCGCCGAGCAGTCCGCCGGGTTCGCCGGCATCTCGCCGGGTGCGCACGCGTTCGCGAACGCGACGTCGTTGTACGAGCGCCCCTCGACGCCGGCGAACGCCGCGAGCTCGAGGCTGCGCGTGCCGCCGCTCTGCTGCCACAGCGTCAGATCGAGCCGCGCCGTCGCGCTCGGGCCGTACCAGTCGAACTTGCCGCACGGCTTGTAGAGGAAGCGGCGACCGCCGAACGCGAGGGTGAGCGCGCGGTCCTCGTCCTTGCGCATGACCAGCAGCGCATCGGCGCCGAACGTGGCGAACGTGCGATCGAGCCGCCGGCGATCGCACTCGTCGATCCGATCGACGCTGCCATCGAGCGCGACGGCGTCTGCCCCCGTGATCGAGACGCCGAACGAGACCGGGCGCTCGCCGATCGGGCGAAGCCACTTGAGATCACCCGCGAGCAACGCGACGCTCTCCGACTGCGCGTCGGGGTTACCGACCATGCGCGCGAACGCGCCGGCGTGAAACAGGAAGCCACCCCCGGCGACGCGGCCGCGGTGATCGAGCTTGGCGCCGAGCCTGCCGACCGGCGAGCTCAGCTCGGTGGTCTCGAGGCCGGGCCCGGTCTCGACACGCTGGACGTTGCTATCGACCTCGGCGCCGCCTTCGGCCTGCACCGTGGTCGACGATTCGGCGGCGCTGATCCCGGCCATGACGACCAGCCAGACCACGCACAGCGCCGCGCGACGCATCGTCGCAGCCTATCGCAACGGCCTCGTGGTATGTGCTCGCCATGCGGTTCGCCTGCATCGTTGCCGTCGCTTTCGCCACCTTCACCGGGGCTGCCTGCAAAGGCGACCGCGAGAAGTGCGAGCAGGCCGCGCGCAACTTCGCGACGCTGACCTACTGGGAGCGCGTGAACAAGGAGATCGCGGAGCGGCCGGCGGCCGAGCGCGACGGGCTCCGCAAGAAGAAGGTGTCCGAGTTCACCAACGAGCTCGAGACCAAGATCGACACCGTGGTCTCGCAGTGCCAGTCGGCGAACAACGAGGAGCAGGTCGATTGCATGATCGCCGCGAAGACGGCGAAGGACGCCCTCGACTGCGCCGACATGGTCCCGAACGACTGAGTCTAGCGACCCTTGCGCAGCGTGGCGGCGCGGTCCTCGACCGCCTTGCGCTTGTCCCGCAGCTGCTGGAGCTTCCTGGCCACCGCGTCGCGCGTCAGCTTGGCCACCGCCGCACGCTTGTCGGGGTTGTCGCTGCGCTGGGCGCGCGTCAGCTCGTCGATCGTCGACGGATCGACGATCTCGGCGAGCGTGACCTTCGCGTCGCTCTCGAACGTGCTGACGTCGGGACGGCCGCCCTCGTTCTGCGGCGGCCCGGGCGCCGGGCTGTCGTCGGCGGTGACCTCACCAGCGCCACCGCGGCTACCGGCCGGCGTCGCGCCCTTGCGCGTGCTGTTGTCGTCGCGGTTGTTGATCTCGATCGCGCGGCCGTGTTGCTTGCGCAGCACCGCAATGCGCTCGAGCTCCTTGGCCTGCGCCTCGAGCCCCTTGAGCTGGTTGCCGAGCTCGAGCTCGGCGGCGCGAATCGCCTTGGCCTGCTGATCGAGCTCCTCCGGATCGGCGAGCGGATCGATCTGCATGTCGGGCAACACGATCCGCGTGGCCTTGCGGGTCTGCGGGACGACCAGCGCGCGCGCGCGATCGAGCTGCGCCCTCCGCGGTGCGGCCGGCTGCGCGGCGAGCTCGGTATCGATCGCGGCGATCAGCGTGCGGCGCGCGGCCGCGAGCTGCTCGGTGGCGCGGCGAACCACCGCGCTCGCGGTCTCGAGCTGGCGGCCGAGCGCATCGGCATCGGCGATCTTGGAGCGCAGCTCGCGATCGGTGCGCCACGACTTGGGCGCGTTCTTGAGCCGAGCCACGGCGTCGAGCTCGACGCGAAACCTGGCGTTGATCTCGTTCCAGGTCCGGGTCGCACGGGTCAGCGCCTGCTCCGCCGCGACCGACGCATTCCACGCCCGCGTGGTGGTGTCCATCAGCGATCCGGACTGCGCCCAGCCGGTCGTCGAGGCGACCGCCAGGCACAGCACGACCAACCACCGGAGCATGACAGGCCCATTAATAGCAGCCGGCATGCCACGCTCAAGTCCTCGTCGGCAATCGGCCTATCAACAGTTGTCCGTGCCGATCCTGGCTCCTCGACTTGCGGCGCCCTCAGTTTTTCGTGGGGTAGCTAAGTCTTCGGGGCGTCAGGCATTGTGCGTCCGTTCATCCGACAGGCGCAGCACCAGGTAACGCAGGGCCGCGGTGACCATCGAAGCGATCGCTGCCAGCGGCTCGCCGTCGGGGCGATCCCAGACCAGATAATCGCGTCCCATCGCATCGACCACGGCGTGATAGTGCAGCCGGCGCAGGCGATAGCCGCCGGGGAGCTCGAGGCCCGCATCGTCGAGTTGGACATCTGCCTCGAGCGGCCGGCCGTAGCGGATCATCACGCGATCGACCGCGGTGACCGAGAGCTCTCCGAGCTCGCCGTCACCACCATCGTCGCGCAAGCGGAGTTTTCCGTCGATCGCCGTCGCGAACGTCTTCGCGTGACGACCATCGGCGAGGATCCGTTCGTCGAGCAGCAGCACGGGGTAGTTGTAGCGCGCTAGAGTTCCGCCATGCGCTGCTCCCTGCCGCTGATCGCGTACGCCATCTCGGTGCTCGCGTGCGGCCCGAAGGTGGTCAACGATCACAAGCTGACCGCGGACGTCTCGAAGCACCTGCCGGCGACGCTCGAGGCGAGCCGGCCGCGCGAGGGCGATGCCAAGACGCTCCACGTCCGGGTCTGGGTCGACGCCGGCGCGCGGGCGCAGCCGAAGTGGCGCGAGGAGATCATCGACCAGGCCGACTACGCGAGTCAGCTACTCGCCCCGCTGCTCGGCGTGCGGATCGCGATCGACAAGATCCAGGACTGGAATCGCGTCACCGAGCCGAGCGCCGCGCTGACCGCGCTCGCCGAGCTCGACAAGGGAGAGGGCGTGACCTGGGTGATCGGCTACATCACGCCGGGCGACACCGCGACCAAGGTGATGAGCGAGCTCGGCATGGCGGAGCCGCTCGGCAAGCACGTGATCGTGCGCGGCTGGTCGGAGAAGCCCGAGACCACCGCGCTGACCGCGCTGCTGCCGGATCTCAAGGAAGTCGAGCGCAGCGAGGTGATCGCCGCGCATCGCCGGCACAAGCAGACGGTGGTGTTGCTCCACATGCTCGCCGCCACGCTCGGTGCGATCGACGAGCAGGACAAGGCGTGGATCCAGAGTCCGACCTACGCGCCGAAGCAGACCGGGTACTCCGATCGCAATCGCGAGCTGATGCAGATCAGCATCGACGAGCGGCTCGCCGAGCAGAACGATCAGACGATCGCGACCAAGCTCCTCGAGTCGATCGAGAAGTCGGAGTTCGGTGGCTGGCTCGCACCGAGCAAGGACGAGGTCACCAAGCGGCTGCGGATCGTGATCGATGCCAGCAAGGGCAATCGCACCGCGAAGGCGGTCCCGACGGCCGCCTACGATCAGTTCCAGCGGATCCAGACGCTGGCGGCGCAGGGCAACACCAAGGACGCGCTCGCCGAGCTCGACAATCTGTTGATCGCGTATCCGGGCAACGCGGCGATGCACCAGCTGCGCTGCGAGATCATGCTCGCGATCGGCGGCCCGTCGGCGATGGCCGCCGCGAAGGCACCGAAGAACCCCAAGGCTCCCAAGCAACCCGCGCCGCCGAAGCCGGATCCGGCACAGCAGGTCGACTGGAAGGCCGCCTGCGCGAAGGCGATCGAGTACGCCGCCGGCGATCCGACGCCGCACCTCGCGATCGCGAAGGACTACGCGAAGGTCAAGGACTGGAAGGCCGCGCGCGCCGAGCTCCAGCTCGCCGAGGGCAAGGTCGGCAACCTGCCGATCAAGGCCGAGATCGACGACGCCTGGCGCCGCGTGATCGCGATGTACAACGGCATGGGCGCGCTGACCTGGACCGAGGAGGCGCTCGCGAAGTCCAAGCTCGACAACGATCCGGCCGCCGCCGAGGTGGCGAAGACGCGCGCGCGCTACGGCGTGCCGCGCGGTGCGAAGTTCGTGACGCCGGAGCAAGAATCCGCGCTGGTGCTCGCCGTCCGCGAGGGCCTCGACCTCGTCTACGCGAGCAAGTACGGACCGGCGGAGGCGGCGCTCAACGCGGCCGAGCGCAAGTGGCCCGGTGCACCCGGCCTCGCGGCGGTGCGCTGTGACCTCGCGCTTCGCACGGGTGCGATCGATCGGGCGCGCGCCCAGTGCAACAAGGCGCTGGCGACCCAGGCCGACAACTCGTGGGCGCTCTACCTGTCGGGCGTGATCGCGTTCAAGCCGGGCACCGAGGCGGGCACCAAGCAGGGCATCGACCAGCTCAAGAAGGCGATCGCGTCGGACCCCGAGCTCGGTCAGGCCTGGCGCACGCTGGCCAAGGCCTACGTGCGGACCAAAGACAAGACCGCGTACGAGCAGCTCGCGAAGGACTATCAAGCCAAGTTCGGGACGCCGTTGCCGCCTTGAGGGCTGGATATACTGGGCCCGTGCCGGGTTTCCTGACGCCAGGGTCTCGTTCGCGATCCGGCAACGCGCTAGGTTTTTCGGTAGCGATCACGAGCACGTTTGCATGAACTTTCTTCGTCGCATGTTTTCGTCCGACTACCGCGCGGCGGTGGCCGCCGAAGCGGCGGGGAACGTCGATCTCGCGGCCGAGCGCTACGGGCTCGCCGGCGAGCATGCCGGCGCGGTGCGCATGCACCTGGCGCGAGCCGCGCGCGCGGGCAGCCGGCTCGCCGAGATCGGCGCGCTGCGCGATGCGATGCGCTGGGCCGGCGAGGATCCCGAGCTCAAGAAGCAAGCGGCCGCGGCACTCGGCAAGGCGCTGTGGGAGTCGGCGAAGGCCGAGGGCATCGCGACCGAGCGCGATCGCAGCCGCGTCCGCGAGGCCGCGGAGCTGCTGGTCACCGGCGACGAGCACGGGCTCGCCGGCGAGGCGCTCGAGGCGATCGGCGATCACCTGTCGGCGGCGAACGCGTACTCGGCGGGCGGCCTCGTCGAGCGCATGGAGCTCGCGCTCGCGAAGGACGACGATCTGGCGAGCAAGCAGCGCGACGAGAAGACCGCGTTCGCCGATTACGAGACCGCGATGCGCGTCGGCCGTCGCGACGACGCGCGAGCGGAGCTGGTGCGAGCGGTGGCGTCGGCGGCACACGCGGGCGAGTACCGGCGCAAGCTCGATCAGCTCGACACCGCGCTGCTCACCGCGGGCAAGGTCGAGCTCAAGCGTCGCGGCAAGCCGATGATCATCGCGTGCTCGGCGCAGAAGCTGGTGCTCGGCCGCGATCAGCTGTGTGACCTGACGTTGCGCGCCGGCGGCGTGTCGCGCCAGCACGCCGAGATCGAGCGCGACGAGGGCCAGTTCCTGCTGCGCGACCTCGACTCGCGCAACGGCACGTCGGTGTCGGGGTTGCCGCTCGCAGGGCGCGTGCCGCTCGTCGGCAGCGGACGGTTCGGCCTCGGTGACGAGTGCAACGTCGACTTCACGATGGAGGACGACCGGCTGGTGCTGAAGGTCGCCAACGGCCTCGATCGCGGCGTGCAGCTGATCGCCGGCGACGAGGGTCAGAAGCTCGAGCTCGCCGGGCTCGGCATCGGGCTCGACATCGTGTTCCAGCGCGGGCGTCCCCTGCTCGGCCGCGGTGGGTGCAAGGAAGTGCTGTTCAACAACGAACCGCTCGGCGACGTGCGCGTCCAGCTGATCCGCGGCGATCGCATCGTCGCCGACGGTGACGAGATCGATATCGGCTGATGGGGTTCTGGGGTCGACTGTTCGGCAAGAAGCCGGAGCCACCGCCTCCGGCTCCCGCACCTGCGCCCGAGCCGCAGCACCTCGGCAGCGAGGACGAGGTGTTCCTCGCGCAGCTCGTGCACGACCTGGCGGCCGGCAAGCGCCGCGACGAGGTCGGTAGCCGCGACGTGTTGCAGCGGATCGATGCGGTGTGGGCGTCCGGCCACGAGCGCCTCGCGATCGAGTGGGCCGAGAAGCTGCTCGGCGTGCCCGAGGTTCCCGCCGGTCCGACGGCGCCGCTGCGGGCGCTGCTCGTCGAGCGCTACGAGCAGCGCGGCGAGCTCGACACCGCGATCGCTCACCTCGAGATCCTGATCAACGAGGACAGCCACGCGTTGCGAGCTCACTACCTGCTCGCCGAGCACGCGCGGCGGCGCGGCGACAACGAGCGCGCGCTCAAGCACTACGAGATCGTGCTCGGCCGCGATGTCGACTATCCGAACGTCCGCGTCCGTGTCGAGCGCCTGCGCCAGAGCGCCGGCCGGGCCGCGCCGGTCGCCGGCGAGACGATCGCCGCGGGTGACGTCGCCGGGGTCCAGGCCGGTGCGCGCTACCGGCTGATCCGCGAGCTCGGACGCGGCGCCACCGGCGTGGTCTACGTCGCGCGCGATGCCGACCTCGAGCGCGACGTCGCGGTCAAGCAGCAGCACCCGCACCACGCCGGTCACGAACGCGCCGCAGCC
>JAEYYY010000476.1 GCA_023430775.1 Pseudomonadota bacterium | reverse complement strand
CGCCGGAACCCGCTCCCTCGCCGGAGCCCGCGCCGGCTCCGGAACCGATGCCGGCTCCGCCGCCGAATAGCATGATGCTGTTCCGCTGATCGCGCGTAGCCGGCTCCGCCGCCAAATAGCCTGATGCTGTTCCACTGATCGCGCTCAGGTTGCTCGAACACATTCGGACAAGCCGAAGCCCACCACGACATTCGTGTCATCGGTGGCCCGAGGCAGCCAGATCTCTTTGTCCGGTTCTCGGACACAACGACATTCTCGTCAGAGTCGACTTCGTGATTCCGTGTGCCGCGGCACCGAAATCGCGCGCTCCTGTCCGACGCGCCGTACACGTTGCGCAAATCGCGCAACAACTAAGTCGGACTTGAAACCGGGTGCGGGACTTGAAACCAAGTGCACGCCCCTGCTCCTGCTCCTGCGCCGGCTCCCGCGCCCGAACCTGCGCCTGCGCCCGCGCCGGAACCGATTCCGGCACCACCGCCACAGCTCCGTTGATCAATCGACCGGGATGTGCTCGAGCGCGTCGAGGAGCTCGAGCAGCAACGGATCGAGATCACCGTACGAGATCGTGAAGTGACGATCGCCCGCAAAGTGATTCGGCACGACGGTGATCAGCTCGCGTTGCGGCGTCAGTGCGAGACTCGGCTGCTCCGGCCTGAGGCCGTGATCGCGCGAGCGCGAGACCATGAACGTCGTCATGCTCTGCCCCGCGCGCAGCGTGCGGTTGTAGCCGGCATCGCGAAGGCGCACGACCAGGTCTCGCATCCGCGCGAGCCAGCCCCAGGCCGCATCCTTCAAGAAGTCATCGTAGAACGCGATCATCCGCTCCCATGACGCCGCGAAGTCGGCCTCGAGCGCCGGGTCGCAAGCCATCAGAACGCGGGCTTCTGCGCGTGGCGGCGCTCGGCCGTCTCGACGATCGTTGCACGCACCAGGAACGGCGCCGGATCGACGAAGCGAGTGGCACCGAAGGTGGTGTCGCGCGAGCCGGGATGACGCGGCACCTCGAGGGCGAAGTGCAGGTGCGGTGCACCGGGCACCGCGGAATCGCCGAGGTCGCCAATGTATTGACCCGCGCGCACCCGATCGCCGGGCTGTAGCAGCTCGTCGATCGAGTCCATGTGCATGTACGTGGTCAGCGAGCCGTCCTCGTGCTGGATGCGCACGAACCGGCCGCTGCGACCATCACTGCCGAGCTCGCGACGCTCGACGGTGATCAGGATGCCGGCGGCGACGGCGACCAGCGCACGACCCTTGGGGCCGTCGAGGTCGGCACCGCAGTGGCCACCACCGCACTCGGCACGATCGACACCGTGGCGACCGGCACCGAAGTGCCGCGCCTGGTTGCCGGGATAGAGCTCGTCGGCGCCGGTGATCGGATGGATCCAGCCGCGCAGCGTCGTGAAGGTCTCGTCGAGTGGCTTGTCGGCGAGCTCGGGGATCGGGAACTGATCCTCGAGCCGCTGCACGCGCGCCGGCTTCGGTGGCGCGATCTCGCGCTCCGCGTGACGGGCACGCAGCGAGGTCGCCTCGACGATCGCGACCTCGACCGCGGGCTGGGTGGCCGACAGGTCGTCACCGCCATCCGCGAGGGCGCGCGATGCGATGACACCGAATGCGAGCACGCAGGAGCCGGCCGCCGCGATGACGACGCGCGCCCGCCGCGCTCCGTCGCGTCGCTTCGCGATCGGCGCGGCGATCGTGACGGGCAGAGGCATCGGCTCCGGCTCGACAACCGGAACGTCTTTCAGCTTCCAGCACGCGAGATGCCACAGCTCGACGGTGCCGGTCGCGGTGACGAACGGACGACCCTCGTGCAAGGCGACCACGCTCGCGCAGCGTGGACACGCAGCAGCCACCATGACCGACGATGCTAGTCGCTCGCGCGAACGGCTGCAGGGATCGGTGGCGACGTTCTGATTGTGCCGACGCGTCCTACATCGGCGGGAGCGTCAGCTCTTCTTCTTCATGATCACCAGGTGATCCCTGGTGTCCTTGTCGTAGTAGCCGAACCGAAAGGCGAGCTTTCGCTTCTCCTGCGACGCGAACAGCTCGCGCCAGTTCTGCGACACGCCGTTGCCACTATCGAGGTGCGCCGCGCGGAACGTGCCGTAGGTCTCGTACTCGAAGCCCGCCGGCGTGCCCCACTTCGGCGCCACACCCGTCGCATCGGAGGCCATCCACGACGTGTGGTTGATGAGGTAGTTGCGCATCGTCGCGAACGAGTCCCACGACAGCAGATAGCTCGCCGCCTTGGTCATCGACACGATCGCGCCCTTCGCCTCGAGGTGCTTGAGGACGCGCGGGTCCTTGGCCAGCTCCTTGTCGGAGAGGTCCTGGCGGATCTGGCGATGGATCTGGATCTTGCCGCCCGGCTTGCGGAACCGGATCTCCGAGTTCGAGAAGATGCGGTTGCGCTTCTCGGTGACGCGCCCGTCGCCGACGCCGCTCAGCGGATCGGGCGCGTTCGCGAGGTCCTCGTCGGTGAGGTACTTGATCGAGCCGTCCTCGTTGAGGGTGAAGTAGCGGAGCGACGCGATCTCGTAGCCGTGAACCTTCAACGCCGACAGGCTGAAGATCAGCTGCGTCGGCAGCGTGCCCGAGCGCATGGCGTCCATCATGTTGCGCGTGTTCGAGAAGTTCACGCGATAGAGGAAGTCGAGCTCGTAGCGAACGGTCCCGAGCGCCTTGTCGAGCGCTTGCTTGGCCGCCGGCGACGGCTTGGTGGGCTTGCCATCCTTCGTGGTGCCCGGCTTGGTCGCGGCATCGTTGAGCGCCTGCAGCGTCCGTGGATCACCGGCCGGCTCGAGCGACATCGTCGTGATCTCGTCGGCGTCGGGATACACGGTCAGCGCCGTCGACAGGTCGCCACCCGAGAACGGATAGACCACCTTCTTCGACGCGTTCGCGGGCACGCGCTCGGCGAAGAACGGCTTCGCGAGCTTCACCCACTTCTCGACGTACTCGTCCTGGATCTTGTTGACCTTCTTGCAGTGGTCCGCGATCAGCTTCTCGGAGTAGCCCTCCGGCACGGGGCCGGGGAGGCAGGCCCCGACGATCGCGAGCGTCTTGCCGACCTCGGTGAAGTCGTGACCGACGACGGCGACGGGCTCGTCCTTCACGGGCGGTGGTGCCGGCGGCGGCTCGGGCGTGGGCTGCGGTGCGGGCGCCTTGTTGTCGACGACCGGCGCCTTGTCGGCGACGCTGGGCGCCGTCGGCGTCGTCGGACTGGCGGAACCAGTGCCCTTCGCTGAATCGTTTCCACAAGCCGCGAGGGCGACGACGACAAACCACAGGTGACGCATGGAGCCGGACTATGCAACGAAGCGAGTCCGGGTGCTATTCCTCAGGGATGGACGACGCTCGGCTGCGCGAGATCCTCCAAAACTCGCCGACGATCGCGGTGCTCGGGATTCACGTCGAGCCGGAAAAGGCCGCGTTCTACGTCCCCGAGTATCTGCACGACGAGGGCTACCGGGTGATCGGGGTCAACCCGAGCTTTTCGGGGCAGACCCTGTTCGGGGAACGCGTGCGCGCCACGCTCGCCGAGATCACCGAGCCCGTCGATCTCGTCGACGTGTTCCGGCGCTCCGAGGCGATCGGGGCGCACGTCGAAGACATCCTCGCGATGCGTCCGCGCCCACGCTACGTCTGGTTCCAGCTCGGCATCCGCAACGACGAGGCGGCGAAGATCCTCGAGGCGGCCGGGATCGAGGTGATCCAGAACCGCTGCACCCTCGCGGACCATCAGCGACTGGGACTTCGCACGCCCACCGTGCGCCCCTGACGCTGGCACGGCGAGTGCTCCTTCCGGAGTCATGGCCGGCGTACTCGACTGCAAGATCGAAAACAGCACGGATGCGACCCGCGGCCAGCCGCTCGCCGCGCGAGTGTTCGCTCGCAAGGACGAGCTCGAGGAAGCGCTGGCCAACCTCGGACCGCACGAGAACCCGCTGCTCCGGCAGGCGATCGAGACCGCGCTCGCGACGGTCTACGCGTTGATGACCGGCGACATCGCGCACCCATCTGACGTGGTGGCACGCGATCTGACCCGCTGGCTAGAACGCAACAAGCATCTGGCGCAGACGGCGACGTTCAGCCGCCGCGGCTGATACGCTGAGGGCGTGTCGCGCGAGCGGTTCGGACCTTATGTGGTCTACGAAGAGCTCGGAACGGGTGGGATGGCCACCGTGCATCGCGCGGAGATCCGCACGATCGAGGGCTTCTCGAAGCCGGTCGCGCTCAAGCGACTGCACCCGCACCTGTCGACGCAGCCCGACACGGTGAAGGCATTCGTCCGGGAGGCGCAGCTCGCGAGCGCGCTCCACCACGGCAACATCGCGCAGACCTTCGAGCTCGGCAAAGCGAAGGACGTCTACTTCATCGCGATGGAGTACGTGCCCGGCCCGACGCTCGCCCAGGTGATGCGCCAGTGCCAGCTCGCCGCCGGTGCGATTCCGATCCGGATCACGCTCGGCATCCTGCTCCAGATCTGCGAGGCGCTCGATTACGCGCACAACCGCCTCGGCGACGACGGCAAGCCGCTCGGCATCATCCATCGCGACGTGTCGCCGTCGAACATCGTGATCTCGAACACCGGGATCGTGAAGCTGCTCGACTTCGGCATCGCGAAGGTCACCGGCAAGCAGCAGCTCTCCGACACCCCGCTCACCGGCCTCACGATCAAGGGCAAGTTCGATTACATCGCGCCCGAGTACCTCGGCTCGAACCAGCTCGACCTGCGCGCCGACGTGTTCGGCATCGGCGTGATCGCCCACGAGCTACTGACCGGGCGGAAGCTGTTCTCCGGCACCAACGACTTCGAGACCACGGCGAAGGTCCTCGAGATGCCGATCCCACCGCCGTCGCGCCACAACTCGCAGGTCGAGGCGGATCTCGATCGCATCGTGCTGACCGCGCTGCAGCGCGATCCGGCGCTGCGCTGGCAGAGCGCGAGTGCGTTCCAGCGCGCGCTGATCGACTACGGTCACCCGACGCAGGCGATCGCGACCAACCAGGAGATCCTCGACTGGGTTCACTGGGCGTTCTCGCAGGTCCGGAAGGAAGACGCGACCGGCGAGATCGAGCGCGTGCTCGACATGCTCGACCAGCCGAGCAGCGTCGAGGTGGTCCTCAGCGACGAGCAGCGGCGCGAGCTCGAAGAGTTTGCCGAGCCGATTCCCACCCTGCACGGCGTCGGCGCGGTGCCGGCC
>JAEYYY010000609.1 GCA_023430775.1 Pseudomonadota bacterium | reverse complement strand
GGGTACGTCGACGCACGTGTCGTCGATGACGTGGAGCGACAGCAGCAACGCCTTCGACTCCACCGATCCGACCTGCCTCACCGGCACGTGTCCGTTCGGGACTCCGGGCTTCGTGCTCCCGAAGGCCGGGACGCTGACGTGTACGCCGAGCGCGATGGAGCGATCGGCGACGCTCCAGGTGACCAGCAACACCGGTGCGATCGGCACCGCATTCGTGACCTGCAAGGTCGCCGCGATGGGACCGAGCTTTGCCGTGCCGTCGTCGGTCGGCCGGGTCGCCGCGCCGGTCAACGGCAGCGTGCCGGCTGCGCTGATCGTCACCAACAACGGTGGCGAGGAGCTGATGATCACGGTCTCGCTCGTCGGCGCTCCCAACGCCTCGCACTGGAAGGCGGACGAGTGCACCACCAACGCGTGCCCGTTGCCCGTCGGCCAGAGCATCTCGATCGATCTCGCGTTCGAGCCCACCGAGCACGGCGAGCTCGATTCCACGATCGAGGTGTTCGGTCCGCCGGCACTCGGCAGTCAGACCGTGCAGCTGCTCGGCACCGGCGTCGGAGGCAAGCTGCGCGTCGACGAGCCGAGCGGCCCCGCGTTCCAGCTCGACTTCGGCACGATCGCGAGGAACCAGCTGGTCACGCTGCCGGTCGAGATGAGCAACACCGGCAACGCGAACCTCGACGTCACGCCGAGCAATCCCGGTGCACCGTTCACGATCCCCACCACGCCGGTGACCATCACCGAGGGCAGCCAGGGACAGTTCGGCGTCAGCTGCATGTCGGGCACGGCGATGCCGGTGCAGACCGAGACGGTGACCTTGACCACCGACGCGTATCAACAGAACACGCCGTCGGTCGAGGTCCGGTGCGCCATCGCCGACACCACGGTGCAGGTGACGAGCCCGCTCGATTTCGGCGAGCTCCGGGTCGGCGATGACACCGGAACGATCGACGTCACCGTGCTCAATCCGCCGGGCAACTCGATGGTGACGATCGAACGGATCGCACTGGTCTCTGGAACCGAGTTTCGCGCGCTGTCGCTGACCGCGCCCGAGCTGCCGGCCACGCTCGCCGGCGGCGCGTCGCTCGAGGCGACCCTGGAGCTGGCCACCACGGCGGATGTCGTGCTCCAGGGTGTGTCGCTCGAGGTCGAGGTCACCGAGGACGAGACCGTCGTGCTGTCGCAACCGGTCTCGGGCAAGGTCGGAACGCCCGCCGCGGTGGTGCTACCGCTGTCGCTCGATCTCGGCAGCGTGTGCGTCGGCACGCCGGTCGACGGCACGTTCACGATGTCGAACACGGGGACGGCGACCTTGAAGCTGCAGCGTCCGACGATGAGCTCGGAGAGCTTCGTGCCGCTCTACACCAACCCCACCGACTATCCCGACGACGGCGCCACGCTGTTGCCGGGTGACAAGGCGATGGTCGGAGTCATGCTCGCGACCTCGTCGGCAGGTCCGCAGGAGGCCACGCTCGAGTGGAATGTCGACGCGCCGGGCTCGCCGTTCTCGACCACGGTGGGCGTCGAGCTGCTGATGGACGGCACCGCGGTGTCGCCGGGGACGCTGCGCTTCGGTGCGATCGATATCACCGAGCCGCCGGCGATGAACCAGACCATCACGCTCGAGAACTGCGGTCCCGGCCCGGCGCTCGTCACCTACGATCGCGTGGTCGCGAGCGATGGCCAGGCCGGAGCGTGGAAGCTCGATCCTCCGTCTCAGCAGCGCGAGCTGTTGCCCGACGAGACGATGCGCGTGCGCGTCGCGTTCGATCCCGAGACCCCCGGCATCCACCGCGGCACGCTGCACTTCAGCATCGACGATGGCGAGGAGATCGTGCAGCTCGAGGGCGAGGCTCTCGGCACGCTGCCCGACGAGACCAGCTTCTACGCCTGCGGCTGCAGCGGCTCCTCCGATCCGACACGCGGCTGGCCGATCCTGCTCGCGATTCCGTTCGTGCTACGCCGGCGTCGCTCCTGCTGCTCGTGATCTACCACCGGCTCTCGGTGTCGGCAGGCGATCGGACGATGCCGATGCTCTGATCAGCGGCCGGAGCCCGAGCGGATCTTCTTGAGCTCGCCGAAGAACAGATCGATCTCCTCGCGCTTCGTGTAGAAGTGCGGCGCGATCCGGATGCCGGCGCCGGGCCGGTGATCGCAGAAGAACTTGCGGCGGTTGAGCTCGCGGCAGACATCGGCGGCGCCGACGAAATCGAGCACCACCGAGCCACCGCGTTGCTCGGCGGGGCGCGGAGAGTTGAGCTTCATGCCGAGCTCGTCGACCCAGTCGATGCACGCCTGCGTCATCACCAGGCTCTTGTCGCGGATCTTCGCGACGCCGATCTCGCCGACCAGCTCCTGGCCGGCGCGGCTCTGATAGAGCGCCGCCACCGCCGGTGTGCCGCCCATGTAGCGCCAGATGTTGTCGGCGTAGCTCTGCGCCGGCATCGTGAACGCGAACGGCGCCTCGTTGCCGAACCAGCCGGTGACGCGCGGCGCGAACTTCTCGATCAGATCCTCGCGCACGTAGAGCCACGCCGCACCCGGCCCGCCGCACATGTACTTGACCGAGCCACCGCAGGCGAACGACACGCCGAGATCGACGATGTCGATCGGCACCGCACCGATCGACTGATAGCAATCGAGGATCACGTGGGCGCCGACCTGGCGCGCGCGGTCGCTGATCTTCTTGACGCCCTGGATGTACGCCGACGAGAACACCACGTGCTGGATCGGCACGACGACGGTGGACTCGTCGATCGCGGCGCACACGGCGTCGGCATCGATCGTGACGCCGTCGGTGCTCTGCACGAGCACGCACTTGCCGCCCCGGCGCTCCTCGGCCTGCCAGACGTACGACACCGTCGGGAACATCAGCTGCTCGTAGACGATCTTGTTGCGCTTCTCGGTGTAGTCGAAGCAGCTCGCGACCACCGCCATGATCTGCGAGACGTTGTGGAACATCGTCACCGTCGACGGCTTGGTCGAGATCACCTTCGCGATCCGCGCGGCCGCGCGATCGACCTCCGGCAACCAGTCGCTCCACGCCGTGATCGACTTGGTGCGCCACAGCTCGAAGAACTCGCCGAGGTCGTCCTTGGCCTTCGCCGGCACGCAGCCGAGCGAGTGCGAGATGAAGTGCACGCAGTCCTCGAGGGCCGGGAAGTGCTTGCGGTACTCGAGCAGGCTATCGGCGACGGGGTCGGCCATGGGCGTGGCTTACCACGGCATTTCGGGCAATGATCGCCTCGATGCGAGCGCTGGTCGTCTTGCTGTTGCTGCTGCCTCGCGCAGCGACCGCGGACGATCTCGACCCGACCGCCATCCACGACCTCGTCGTCGAGTACAAGCGGCTGGCCCTCGAGTCGGCGAGCGCCGGTGCGTGCGGTCCGGCGCGCGATCTGTCGTTCAAGGTGCTCGGGCTCGACCCGGCATTTCACGCCGCCGAATTCGCGACCGATCCGGAGCTCGCACCGTGCCTGCAGCCCGCGGTCCACGACATCCTGCCGTCGAAGGTCGCGCCACCGCGTGACGAGCGACCGGTCGTGCCGACTCATCCGACCGAGCCCGTGCGCGGCCCGACGCCACCGGTCCGGCCCGGCCGCGTCGTCGCGCAGGTCTTCCTCGGAGGCCTGATCAGCCTGGTCGGCGCCGGCCTCGGCTTGCTCGCCGGGGCGGTGATCTGCGTCGACGACAGCTGCGAGGACTCGGCGCTGATCGGCGCCTACATCGGTGGCGCGATCGCGTTCGGCGTCGGTGCGCACGGCATCGGCTCGCTCGGCGAGCAGACCGGATCGCTGCCCGCCACGGTGATCGGCGCCGCGGTCGGGGCGGGCGTTGGCCTGGTCGGCCTCGCCGCACCCGACAGCAATCGCGAGCTCGGCATCGGCCTGTTCGTCGGTGCGCCGATCGTCGGCGCCCTGGTCGGCTTCCACCTGACGCGGCGCTGGCGCGAGCCGAAGGTCGCGGTCGGCTCGCTGCTGTATCTCGATCGCGGCGCGATCTCGCTCGGGGTGCCGATCGTCGGTCACGCCGATCAGCGCACCACGCTGTCGCTGCTCGCAGGCTCGTTCTAGGGTACCGGCGCGGGATCGACCGCCGGCGGTTGCGGCGGCTCCGGCACTGGCTCCGGCGTGGGCTCGGGCTTCGGCGGCTCGGGCACCGGCTCGGGCTTCGGCAGTGGCTTGGGCACGAACACCGGCGCGGGCTCGAGGTTCGTCGGATCCTCGACGGTGCCTCCCGTGGCGTTCGGTGCTGGTGCCTCCTCGTCCTCGTAGCCGAGCCACAGCGCGAGCGCGGTGATCGCACTGATGCCGACGGCGGCGATCGCGGTCACGCCGTAACACTTGAAGCGCTGCGATTCGGTGAACGCCGTATCGCCCTCGCCGATCGACGTCGTCAGGCTGCAGGTCGCCAGGCCGAGCGAACCGACCACGATGCCCGCCGTCGTCGATGGATGCTTGACCGCGAAGTTGCAGCCGGTACCGGAAGCGAGCAGCGCGGTGATCGCGAGCGTGGCGGGAAGCCGCATCGGGGTGTGACTTACCACGGACACGCGAGCGTTTTTCGATGCAAGCGGGCTGCGATGGTTACCTGCACGGTCCGAGTCCTTCGCCTCGGTTGCGCGGAACCTTGCTGCCCTCAATAGCCGAGCAGCTACGGCCGCCTAGCTCGCCGCAAATGGCTCATTGCGTCGTCGGGAGTTTGCCCGTAGGGTGCGCCCCCTTGTCGTCCTTCTCGTCTGCACATCCGGCGCTTCAGGCCGCGCTCGCTCGCCGCTCGTATACCGAGCCAACCTCCGTCCAGGCTGCGGTCATGGGCGCGGAGGATCGCGACCTCCTGGTCTCCGCGCAGACCGGGTCGGGAAAGACCGTGGCGTTCGGCATCGCGATCGCGAAGCAGGTGCTCGGCGACCTGCCGCGGTTCGGCCCGTCGGGTGCGCCGCTCGCGCTGATCGTGGCGCCGACGCGCGAGCTCGCGATGCAGGTGCAGAACGAGCTGACCTGGCTGTACGCGGACGCGGGTGCGCGGATCGCGCAATGCGTCGGCGGCATGGATCCGCGGCGCGAGCGCCAGGTGCTCGAGCGCGGCGTTCACATCGTGGTCGGCACACCGGGGCGGCTGTGCGATCACCTCGATCGCGGCGCGCTCGCCCTCGATCGGATCCAGGCGTTCGTGCTCGACGAGGCCGACGAGATGCTCGACATGGGCTTCCGCGAGGACATCGAGAAGCTCCTCGCCGCCGCACCGGCGACCCGCCGCACGCTGCTGTTCTCGGCGACCATTCCGCCCGGCATCGCGCAGATCGCGAAGAAGTATCAGCGCGACGCCCAGCGCATCGCGGCGACCAGCGCGGCGGAGCGCCACGTCGATATCGAGTACCAGGCGATCCCGATCGTGCCGCGCGAGCGCGACCTCGCCGTGGTCAACCTGCTTCGCTATCACGAGCACACCGGCGCGCTGGTGTTCTGCGCCACCCGCGACGGCGTCACCCGGCTGGCGGCCACGCTCGACGAGCGCGGCTTCGAGGCGGTCGCGCTGTCCGGCGAGCTGTCGCAGCGCGAGCGCAACGTCGCGCTGGCGGCGCTTCGCGACGGTCGCGCGCGCGTCTGCGTGGCCACCGATGTCGCGGCGCGCGGCCTCGATCTCCCCGAGCTCGGCCTCGTGATCCACGCCGACCTGCCGCAGAACCAGCAGGTGCTGGTGCATCGCAGCGGCCGCACCGGGCGCGCGGGCAAGCACGGCATCGCCGCGCTGCTGGTGCCGGATCCGGCGCGCCGCTACGTCGATCGCATGCTGCGGTCGGCGAACATCGCGGCGAAGTGGCTGCCGGCGCCCACCGCCGACGAGATCCTGGCGCGCGATGTCGTCAACCTCGGCACCGAGATCAAGGCGATCGTCGCCGTCGTCAGCGACGAGGATCGCGAGATCGCGAAGCAGCTGGCGTCGCACTCGCCCGAGGATCTCGCTGCGGCGCTGGTCCGGATGCACCGCGAGGTGCGCCCGGCGCCCGAGGATCTGACGCTGCCGCCGTCGATGCGCCCGCACCGCGAGGAGCAGCCGCGCCGTGGCTGGAACGAGCCGCGCCGCACCGATCGCCGCGGCAACGAGAGCCCGCGACCCGAGCCGCGGCCTCGCCGCGACAACGAGAATCCGCGTCCCGAGCCGCGCGGCCGCCGCGAGCCGGCGCCCGAGCGCGTGATCGAGGGCGTGTGGTTCACGATCAACGTCGGCCGCTCGAAGAACGCCGATCCGAAGTGGCTGGTGCCGCTGCTGTGCCGCCGCGGTGGGATCAGCAAGCGCGACATCGGCAAGATCCAGATCATGCAGCGCGCGACGCGCGTCGAGATCGCTCCCGACGTCAGCGAGCGGTTCGCGATCGAGGCCGGCAAGCCGGACCCCAAGGATCGCAACATCCAGATCGAACCCGATCCGAGCTGATCGGATACCCTCCGGCGCGGAGGGCTGAGATGAAGTTGATGCACGTCGCTGCGATGCTCGCAGCATTGATCCCGTCGATCGCGAGTGCCGATCAGACGATCGAATCCGTCAAGGCGCCTGACAAGACGGCGCCGCTGTCGTCGTGGACGCCGGTCCAGCAATGGATGCCGTTCCTCGGTCACGCCGGCAACGCACGCAGCGACTACGGCTACGGCAACGAAGCCGGCTGGCTGGTGCTCGCCGACGAGCTCGGCGACAAGCTCGGCGCACTCGGACGCGCGAGCCTCGTCGACATGTGCTTTCGCGACGTCGAGGAGGGCTCTCGGTCGGCGCTCGTGTGGGCGGTGTGCGGCGACGACGTCGGCAAGGTCGACCTCGGAAAGGCGGCGGCCGAGCTGACCGCGGCGCGGATCTCCGACAAGGCCGAGGTGCTGAAGCAGATCACCGAGTCGGTCACCAAGGCGAAGAAGATCGGCGCGTCGGTCGAGGCGGCCGCGAAGTCCGACCCGGGGATCGCCGCGATCCTCAAGCTCGCCGCCGATGCGCGCACCGAGTGGGCCGCCTACGCGAGCAAGAACGGCGACGCGATCGCGCGCTACCTGGCGCTCAAGGATGGCGTGCGCTCCGGCAAGTCGAACAACCCGGCGTTCACCGGCTGCCACGAGGCCACGAAGCCGGCGTTCGAGAAGCTCGTCAAGGCGACCAAGTTTCCGCCCGAGGTCGGCGGCGATCCGATGCTGAGCTACCTCGCTTACCTGACGAAGACCACCGACGGCTACATCACCACGGTGGCGTACGCGGCGTGCGCCTGGAGCTACGACAAGGCCGGCGAGTCGATCTACGTCGGCGCCGCGAACCAGGGCGGTGGCGGCGCGCGCGCCGGTGCACGCTCGCTGGCGCTCGCCAAGGCGATGGACGGCAGCTTCACGCCGAAGTTCGCCGAGCGCTCGCTGTCGTGGGACGACATGAAGAGCAAGTGGAAGTACGGCATCCAGATGACGGGCGTCGAGTGGCGCTACTCGATCATGACGCCGACCCGCGGCGCGGTCGCCGCGATCAAGAAGAAGGACGACACCACGTCGACGGTGACGTTCAAGGGCAACACCGTCAACGCGTGCCTGCAGTGGAACGACACCAAGAAGATCGTCGGCTTCCGCCCCGACGGCACGCTGCAGTACGACAAGGTCTGCGCCCGCCGCGGCAACATCCCGAACCAGACCACGCCGATCGACGTGCCGACGCGCTACGCGACGGGCATCGGTCCCGGCACCAGCATCGTCGCGGTGCTCGGCTTCCCGGTCGCGGTGTGGAAGGGCAACGCGTACGCCGCGATCCTCGGCGTCGCGAAGTAAGGCACGATGGCGGCATGACCAAGCTGCCGCTCTTGCTTCCCCTGCTCGTCGCCTCCACCGCCGCGGCCGCGCCTCCCAAGGGCGCGTTCAAGCTGGCCACCGTGCAGGAGACCGGCAAGAAGCCGATCGCGCTCGCCGATGTCTACAAGCAAGCCGGCGTGGTCGGCGAGGTGATCTTCGAGCTCGACGACACCAAGCTCACCATCGGTGTGCTGGTGATGAGCAAGAAAGCCGGCAAGCGACCGACGGTCACGAGCTGTCGTGCAGGCGCGGCGATCCCGATCAAGTGGAAGGGCGAGACGCTCGAGCTTGCTGCACCGGTCGACGTGATCGGTTGGGCCGATACCACCGTGATGGCCGAGAAGGGTGGCGGTGGCACATCCGACAACTCGAGCACGCGGTGCAACTTCCAGGTTCGCGAGGTCGAGTACAAGGTTGCGGTGACCGGCGACAAGGTCACGTTGACTCACCCGAAGGCAACGATGTCGTTCGTTCGCGCGACGGGACTCTCGAAGGTCGATGTCCAGACGCGCGCCGAGGAGTACGTCAAGTAGGGGTCAGTGGTGGTAGCTGGGGTTGCGCCCCTTGGCTTCCTGTTCCTTCGTCCAGTCGGAGAACACCTCGTCGCGCACATCCCATAGCTTCGGGAAGAAGCGCTTCTTCATGCCCTCCACGAGCAGGTCGGAGTGCTTGCCCTTCAGCGACGGCGTGCCGGTACCGATGATCCGGTAGACCAGCATCAGGTGGCGATAGCGCCAGGTCTGGAGCTGCTGGTCGTAATCGACGAGGCCTTCGCACAGCTGGTACAGCTGGTGGTGATCGTGCGGGTGGTCGTAGATCTGGCGCAGCGTCTTGCCGGTGCGGCCGAGGAACTTCTCGAAGGTCGGCCAGACGATCTCGCCGGGGAGGCGCAGCATCGCCTTGAAGCCGGGCGACTCCTGACCCGAGCCGCGACCGAGCACGGTGCGGATGGTCATGTAATCGGTGGGCGCCATCGTATCGAGCAGATCGATCGACGTCAGCAGCGTGCGCTGGACGATCGAGACCCGCTTGAGCGTGGTCAGCGCGCGCGCGATGTCGTCGTTGTCGAGCGAGGCGCAGACGAAGCGCAGCTCGTGCTCGATCAGCTTCATGTACAGCTCGTGGGCCTGGTGCACGACCTGGAACTGCAGCTCGTCGTGGCAGGACAGGACATCGGCGGCCTTCTGCAGCCCGAGCAACTCCTCGGTGCGGATGTACTTCTCGTAGTCCGTGAGCTGCTTCGACATGGCGCCTGTCTACCACACTGTGGGTAGCGAACTTTGCCAGAGTCGGCGCGCGACATCATGTCCCCAATCGCCGCGCCTTGGGTGATAGTGGAGGTGCCGTCGAATGGGGAGCTAGTGATGAAATCGGCTTGCTTGCTGCTCGTGCTGTGCGGAACGGCTGCCGCTCAACCCGGTCCCGACGCACCGCCGCAGCCGTATGGCCCGGCCCCTCAGGATCCGGCAGCGTACGAACCTCCGCCGACGTATCCGGCGCCGCAACCACCGGCGACGTATCCCGCGCCCGACGGTTACGCGCAGCCGTCGTCGCCGCAGCCGATGCCCGGCGGATCGCGCGCGACGTTCGTGTCGACGACAGAAAAACGCTGGGACGTGCGCATCGATCAGAACGCGGTGTGCTCGACGCCGTGCTCGCTCTACGTCGAGCCGGGGCGCTACGTGACGATGCACTCGCAGGACCCGCACCCGCAGAGGTTGCGCGTCGGCTACATCCCGCCCGGTGACTTCGTGGTCAACGCGAAGCCGCGCTCCGAAGGTGCGTTCGCGACGGGCATCACCTTCACGACGCTGTCGGGCGCCGCGGTGATCACCGGCATCACGCTGACCGCGGTCGGTTGCAACACCGACAACGGAGCGATGTGCAAGGCGGGCATCATCACCGGCATCGCGGGTGGGCTCGGCCTGTTCACGTTCATCCCGATGATCCAGCGGTCGCTCCCGAAGGCGACCCTCGGACCGGCGACCGCCCAGCCCTACGCGAATGGCCAGACGGCGGGTCTCGCAGGGCATTTCTAGCTCGTTATCCAATCGTCCAGCTAGTTGATTTACCTGGCTAAATCAGAAATTTATTAGCAGTCACTCGTAGGGGTTGCCAAGCGCGGAGCCAATGGCTATTCGTGCGGGCGCGAAACCAATCTGGGGAGTGACTCATGAAAATCCGTCCACTGCACGATCGCATCCTGGTCAAGCGTCTCGAGGGAGAGACCAAGACGCAGGGTGGTCTCATCATTCCGGACTCGGCCAAAGAGAAGCCGATCCAGGCCTCCGTCATCGCCGTCGGCGCGGGTAAGCGCGACAAGGACGGCAAGCTGATCGCCCTCGAGGTGAAGGCCGGCGACCGCGTGCTGTTCAGCAAGTACAGCGGCACCGAAGTGAAGATCGATGGCGAAGAGCACCTGATCCTCCGCGAAGACGACCTCCTCGCGGTTCTCGACTAACGGCTAGAAGAAGGAACCAAGAACATGGCTGCCAAGGAAATCATTTTCTCGTCGAGCGCCCGCGCGGAGATCGCGAAGGGCCTCAACATGCTCGCCAACGCGGTGAAGGTCACGCTCGGTCCCCGGGGCCGCAACGTCGTGATCGAGAAGTCGTGGGGCTCTCCGACGGTGACCAAGGACGGCGTCACCGTCGCGAAGGAAGTCGAAGTCGAGAACAAGTTCCAGAACATGGGCGCGCAGATGGTGAAGGAGGTCGCCTCGAAGACCTCCGACGTCGCCGGTGACGGCACCACCACCGCGACCGTGCTCGCGCAGGCGATCTACAACGAGGGCGCGAAGCTCGTCGCCGCGGGTCTCAACCCGATGGACCTCAAGCGCGGCATCGACGCGGCCGTGGCCGCGATCGTCGACCACATCAAGTCGATGGCGGTCCCGACCAAGGGCAAGGACGACATCGCGCAGGTCGGCACGATCAGCGCCAACGGCGACACCGAGATCGGCAACATGATCGCCGAGGCGATGAAGAAGGTCGGCAAGGAAGGCGTGATCACCGTCGAAGAGGCGAAGACGCTCCACAGCGAGCTCGACGTCGTCGAGGGTATGCAGTTCGATCGCGGCTACCTGTCGCCGTACTTCGTGACCGACAGCGAGCGGATGGAAGTCGTCCTCAACGACGCGTACATCCTGATCCACGAGAAGAAGATCTCGAACATGAAGGAGCTCCTCCCGGTGCTCGAGCAGGTTGCCAAGCAGGGCAAGCCGCTCCTCATCGTGGCGGAGGATGTCGATGGCGAGGCGCTCGCCACGCTCGTCGTCAACAAGCTGCGCGGCACGCTGCAGGTCGCGGCCGTCAAGGCCCCGGGCTTCGGCGATCGTCGCAAGGCGATGCTGCAGGACATCGCGGCCCTCACGGGTGGCGAGGCGGTCACCGAGGATCTCGGCCTCAAGCTCGAGAACCTCACGCTGAACGACCTCGGCCGCGCGAAGCGCATCTCGATCGACAAGGACAACACCACGATCATCGAGGGCGCCGGTCAGAAGGAGAAGATCGAGGCGCGCGTGAAGACGATCCGCCGCGAGGTCGAGGAGACCACGTCGGATTACGATCGCGAGAAGCTCCAGGAGCGTCTGGCCAAGCTCGTCGGCGGCGTCGCGGTGATCCGCGTCGGCGCGGCGACCGAGGTCGAGATGAAGGAGAAGAAGGCGCGCGTCGAGGACGCGATGCACGCCACGCGCGCTGCTGTCGAGGAGGGCATCGTCCCCGGTGGTGGTGTGGCGCTGGTTCGCTGCATCGCGGCGCTCGACAAGCTGTCGTTCCAGGATGACCGCCGCTACGGCGTCAACATCATCCGCCGCGCGCTCGAGGAGCCGATGCGTCAGATCGCCGGTAACGCCGGCACGGACGGCTCGATCGTCGTCGCCAAGGTCAAGGAAGGCTCGGCGGGCTTCGGCTTCAATGCCGCGAAGCTCGAGTACGAGGACCTGGTCAAGGCCGGCGTGATCGACCCCGCGAAGGTCGTCCGCATCGCGATCCAGAACGCGGCCTCGGTGTCGGGCCTCATGCTCACCACCGAGACGCTGATCGCGGAGAAGCCGAAGAAGGAAGAGAAGACGGGCGGCGGCCACCACGGCCACGGCCACGACTTCGAGGACTGAGTGTTCAGGTAAGACGCTCGCGGCAAAGCCGC
>JAEYYY010000595.1 GCA_023430775.1 Pseudomonadota bacterium | reverse complement strand
CCGCGAGATCGATCGCGTCGCCGACGAGCCGCATCCACAGCGGCAGCGGACGGCGCGGCGCCAGGGTGACGCCGATCCCTGAAAGCACCTCGCGTGCGCCCATGGCGCGCAGCACGACCCGGCTGCGCGCGTCGGGCTCGACGCCGATCAGCCGCGCGACCGCACGCGGCGCCGCGAGCTCGGCGGCGCCGAGTGTCAGCCCGACCAAGCCCAGCCCTCGCGACATCCACAGCGACGCGGTCTCCGCGCCGGCTGATTCCTTCGTTGCGATGTTCGATGTCATGTCGATTGATCCCCTTGTGAGTGACCAGTGAGGGCAGCAAGCGGCGTTCCGGCAGGTCGTCGCGAAACTTCGCAGGACGCGGGCGCACGGATTGCTCCTTCCGCGGAGCATGGACGTGCTGTTACACGGCTTGGAGATCGTGGGCCGCGTTACCGTCATCTACGTCGCGGCGATGCTGCTGCTCCGGTTGTCGGGACGCCGGGAGATCGCGGAGCTCGGTCCGATGGACCTGCTGACCATGTTGCTGGTCTCCGAGACGGTCAGCCCCGCGCTGACGGGCAACTCGGACTCCGTCGCGGTGGGCCTGCTGGCCGCGACGACGCTGATGGGGCTCGGCGTGCTGACGTCGTGGCTGGCGTACCGGTCGCGCCGGTTCGACAAGCTGATCGCGGGCGAGGCCGTGGTGCTGATCGATCACGGCAAGGTTCGCCGCGACGTCATGAAGAAGTACCGGATCACCGACGACGATCTTCGCAACAAGCTGCACGAGAACCACCTGCTGCACGTCGATCAGGTGCTGCGGGCGTACGTCGAGGCCGATGGCGAGATCACGATGATCAAGACGCCCGAGGCCGCTCGGGTCAGCTAGCTTTTGCGCTCGCGATCGCTCGCGTGCTACAGCCGGGTGGATGCGGTGCGCTCTCGTGGCCCTGGTGGTGATCGGCTGCGGTGGCAAGGCCGAGGAGCCCGTGGCCAGCTCCGGAGGCTCGGCGGCGGTCGAAGATGCCGGCACCAGACCCGATGCGGTGGTTGCCCCGAAACCCCCGGAGCGGCCGGAGCACCCGGTGTTCTCGTTCGTCGACAACCGCCACGCGGCGCATCGCTACCACGCCGGCGACATCGTGATCGACGGCGGCGATGTCGGGTTCGCGCGCTACACGCGGTTCAACGTGCCGCAGCCGCGGTGGCGGATCGCCTCCGTCTCCGGCGTCCGCGCGGCCCAGCCGGATCGCCTCGCGGTGATCGAGGTGCCGATGGATGGCGAGATGGTGAAGGCCGTCGATCGCATCGAGCTGCGCGTGTTCGCCAAGGCGAAGCAGCGGCTGGCGCTGCGCATCAACGGCCGCCCGGTCGGCAAGGATGCGAGGAGCTCGCGCGTCGAGCTCGCCGATGGCTGGCAGAACGTGGTGCTGCCGATCGAGCCCGGACGGCTCGGGGTCGGCGAGAACCAGGTGATGTTCGAGACCACGGGGGCGCGCGACCGGATCGCGATCGAGTGGTTGCGGCTCGCCTCGAAGGGAAAACAGGTGGTCGGCGATCCGCGCATCACCGCGAAGCTCGATCCGAAGGCCAACACGATCACGCTGCTGCGCGACGCGACGCTGCTCTGGTACGTGACGCTCCCCGAGGGCGCGCACCTCGTGGCCGGCGTCAAGGGCGGCTGCAAGATCGACGTCCGCGCGACCACCAGCGACGACAGCTTCGCCGGCGGCGTGCTCGCGGAGGATCGCGATCGCGTCGATCTGACGAAGCTCGCGGGCCGCGTCGTCGGCCTGACGCTGACCGCGCAGGAGTGTGCGAAGGCCGTGATCACGGCACCCGAGATCCGGGTGCACGGGCCGGGGCCCTCCGAATCGGCCAAGCCCGCCGCCCCGAAGTACGTGGTGCTGTGGGTGATGGACGCGCTGCGCGCCGACAAGGTGCCGGCGTTCACCGCCGGCGCTCGCGCCCAGACCCCGAACCTCGACGAGCTGGCGAAGACCAGCGCGGTGTTCCGCCAGTACTACGTCCAGGGCAACGAATCCCAGGTCAGCCACGCGAGCATGTGGACCGGCCTCTATCCCGCGGTGCACGGCATCAAGATGGAGGGCAGCGGCATGTCGAAGCTGTCGCCCAAGCTCGACGTGATCGCCGGGGAGCTCGCCGATGCAGGGCTCCACACGATCGCGGTCACCGGCAACGGCTACGTCAACGCAGACGGTGGTTACGCGCGCGGCTTCAAGGAGTTTCGCAACCTGATGCGCGAGGCCAACGTCAACGGCGTGATCTACGGCAAGACGATCGTCGACCTCGCGCTGTCGCGTCTCGATGCCTCGCGCGACCGCTCGACCTATCTGTTCTTCGGCACGATCGATACGCACAGTCCGTGGATCGCGCGCAAGCCGTGGATCGACATCTACAGCCCGAGCTACAAGGGGCCGTTTCAGGAGTACGCGCCGGCCGAGGCGCTCGGCTTCAGGCCGTCGTCGATGGGCTGTCACGTGATCCCGCCGCCGGCCGAGATCGAGCGCCTGCGCGCGATCTACGACTCGGCGATCAGCTACCAGGACGAGCTGGTGGGGCAGGTGGTGGCCAAGCTCAAGGACTGGGGCATCTGGGATCAGACGCTGTTCGTGATCACCTCGGATCACGGCGACGAATTCTTCGAGGACAAGCGCTGCGGTCACGGTGGCTCGCTGCGCGAGTCGCTGGTGCGGGTGCCGCTGCTGATCCACTACCCGGCGCGCTTTGGCGGCGTGGTGTTCGACGAGGGTGCAGAGTCGGTCGACCAGCGGCCGACGATCCTCGAGGCGCTCCACAAGCCGGTGCCCGAGGCCGTGCAGGGCGAGTCGCTGCTCGGGAGAGCACATGGCCACGGACGTGACTGGGCGCGGCCGTCGTACGCCTCGCAGTACGAGTACGCGCACGCGATGCGGATCGGGCGCTGGAAGCTGGTGGTCGCGCGGCAGGGCGTGCTGTACCTGGCCGACGTCGTCGCCGATCCGGACGAGCGCGCCGACGTCACCGCGAAGCATCCGGTCGAGCGCCGCATGCTGACCGACAACCTCGGCATGTTCCTCGCGCTGCGCACGCAGTGGAAGAAGTCGATCTGGGGCGTCACCACCAACGTCACCGCCGCCGGCGCCGCCGCGCTCGACGAGGCCACATTCTGAAGCGCGCGCTGCTCGTCGTCGCTGCGTGCTCGTCGCCGAGCCACGAGTCGAAGCCGGTGATCGTGCCGCCGGCCGATGCGCCGAAGCGGGTGGAGCCGGTGGCTCCCCGCGATCCAGAGGTCTGGCTGCGCGGCTCGACGCACGTCCACGCCAAGGCCTCCGGCGATAGCAAGACGCCGATCCCGGAAGTGATCGAGTGGTACGAGGCGCACGGCTACGACTTCATCGTCATCACCGATCACAACCAGGTCAGCGAGCTCGACACCGCGATCGACACCGCCGGCAAGCCGTTCCTCCGCGATCCGTCCAGCGGGCTGATCGTGCTGGCCGGGATCGAGTGGACGCAGAACATCACCGGCTGCGTGCCGGCGGGCGACCCGAGCCGCAAGTGCCGCATCCACCTGAACCAGCTCGGCGTGACCGCGAGGCCGCGGCGCAAGATCAAGGAGTGGATCGATCCCGCGCCGCGCGCCCGACTCGCTCACTACGAGACCGCACTCGCCGCCGGCAAGTCGCTCGGCGGCATCGTCCAGCTCAATCACCCGCAGTGGTTCTGGGGCATGAACGCGGATCTGCTCGTCACGCTCGCCGGGCGCGGCATCGTGCTCTACGAGGTGTGGAACAAGGCGTTCGCGAAGTGGAACCCGGGCGATGCCGACCACCCGTCGACCGAGGCGCTGTGGGATGCCGCCCTCGCACGCGGCGCCACGCTGTGGGGCGTCGCTTCCGACGATGCCCACCACTACAACGACACCGGCAAGTATCCCGCCGGTGGCTCGTGGGTGGCCGTCAAGGCGCGTCGCGAGCCGCAGGCGATCCTCGACGCGCTCGCGGCGGGCCGGTTCTACGCGTCGACGGGCGTCGTCCTCGATCGGGTGGAGATCGAACGCGGCGACCTCGTGGTCGAGATCGCCGCGTCGGATCCTGCAAACGCGATCACGTTCGTCGAGTCGACGAGCGCGAAGAACACGACACGCACCACGCTGCCGGGGAAAGCGGCGAGGCGTCCGGTGCCGGTCAACGGGTACGTGCGCGCCGTCGTCGAACGGGTCGACGGGGCGAGGGCCTGGACTCAGCCGGCCCGCCAGTGAGTCGCGTCCGCAAACTCACTGGCTCTACAGCGAGACGTACCCGTGCTTGACCGCGAAGCGGGTGAGCTCCGAGTTGTTCCGCAGCCCGAGCTTCTTCAGCACGTGACCGCGATGGGTATCGACGGTCTTGATGCTGATCTCGAGATGTTCTGCGATCTCTCGGTTGGTCATGCCGCGGCCGAGCATCTCCATCACCTGCTGCTCGCGCGCGGTCAGCGCACTCGCCGGGTGACCGTCGCCGCTCTGCAGCAGCTGCTCGATGCCGGGCGGAATCACCTGCTCGCCTCGGCTGACGGCGCGAATCGCGGACATCAGCGCATCGGGCTCGACCGACTTGGTCAAGTAGCCGTGCGCTCCTGCCGCGATTGCGCGCGCAGCGTAGCTGGGCTCCGTATGCCAGGTGAGCACGATCACCAGGGGCGCGGTTTCCAGCATGCGAAGCTCGGAGAGCACGTCGAACCCGGACTTATCGGGCAACGTGATATCGAGCAAGAGAACCTCGGGACGGTCGCGCTTGACCATCTCCAGCGTTTCCGCTGCGGTTCCTGACTCGCCGACGACTTCGATGTCATCGGCCTTGCCGAGCGCTTCTCTCAGCGCCCAGCGCACGATCGTGTGGTCTTCAGCGATAGCTAGTCGAATCATCGGACACCTCCGTACAGTGCTAGGAATTAGCAACGGCTGGGCCGTGACGGAGTGCGGCAAGAACTGCGGTGATCTCGCCCCGCTCGGTGAAATCCGCTGTGCGCCCGTGGTATCGACGAGCCGATGTCCGCACAGCGTCTCGTCGTTGGAATCGCTGGTGGCACCGGCTCGGGCAAGACCACCGTCGCGCACAAGTTGGCGGCGGCGATGCCCCCCGGTCGCTGCGTCACGATCGAACACGACGCGTACTACCGAGATCAAGCGCACCTCTCGCTGGAGGAGCGCACCAAGATCAACTACGACCATCCGGCGTCGCTCGAGTCCGACCTGCTCGCGTTCCAGCTCTCGGAGCTTCGCGCCGGTCGCGCGGTCGACGTTCCGATCTACGACTTCGCGACGCACACGCGACGTACGGAGCGCCGCCGCGTTTCCCCCGCGCGCGTGATCATCGTCGAGGGAATCCTCGTGTTCACCGAGCCCGCGTTGCGCGAGCAGATGGACATCAAGATCTTCGTCGACACCGATGCGGACATCCGCCTGATCCGGCGCATCCGCCGCGATCTCGAGCAGCGCGGCCGCAGCTTTCAGTCGGTGCGCGACCAGTACTATCAGACCGTCCGGCCGATGCACCTCGAGCACGTCGAGCCCTCGAAGCGGTGGGCCGACCTGATCGTTCCCGAGGGCGGCGACAACAAGGTCGCGCTCGATGTCCTGCTCGGCCAGCTGTGGCGAATGGCCTTCGATACCTGAGTCAGGGGATCAGCACGAGCGCGCCTGTCGTGGTGCGCGCTTCGAGATCGCGGTGCGCGGCGACCGCGTCGACGAGCGAATAGCGTTTCGGTGCGTCGATCGCGACCTTGCCGCTCTGTACGATCGCGAACAACTCGTCGGCCATCTGTTGCGCGACCGTGCGATTCGCCATGTGCGTGGTGAGTGTGGGCCGCGTGACAGTCAGCGAGCCTTTGCGAGCTAGCTGACCGAGCGCGATCGGCGGCACCGGTCCGGACGCGTTGCCGAAGGAGACGATCGTCCCGAGCGGCTCGACACAGTCGAGCGAGCGCTCCCAGGTGTCCGCCCCGACCGAGTCGTAGACCACGCGTACCCCGCGCCCACCGGTCCATTCCCGCACGCGCGCCACCACGTCCTCCGTTCGATAGTCGATCGCGTGAGTCGCGCCTGCCTTCAGCGCGAGCTCGCACTTCGGTTTCGAGCCCGCGGTGGCGATCACGCGCAGTCCGAGCGCCGCCGCCCACTGACAGGCGATCAGGCCGACGCCACCCGCCGCGGCGTGCCACAGGATCCAGTCGCCCGGCTCGAGATCGCGCAACTGGGGTCGCGTCCGTCGCAACAGGTACTGGACCGTGAGGCCCTTGAGCATCATCGCGGCGCCGCGCTCGAAGTCGATCGAGTCCGGCAACCGGACCACGATGCCGGCGTCGAGGGTCCGCGTCGTCGCGTAACTGCCCGGCGTCGGCGCGGCGTATGCGACGCGATCACCGACGGCGAGGTGCGTGACACCGGCGCCCACCGCGTCGACGACGCCCGCGCCTTCCTCCCCGAGCACGGCCGGCAACGGCACCGGATAGAGCCCGCTGCGGTGATAGGTATCGATGAAGTTGACGCCGCACGCGTGGTGGCGAACCCGGAGCTGGCCGGGGCCGGGGGCGACCTCGGCGAGCTCGACGACGGTCATCACTTCGGGGCCACCGGTGCGCTCGATCTGGATCGCGGTCATGCGTGGCAGTGATGGGATGATAGAGTGCCCGCGATGTCAAAGCCGAAGCCGATCGTAGTCGTGACCGGAGGCGCGGGCTTCATCGGCTCGCACCTCGTCGATCGGTTGATCGATAGCGGGAATCGCGTCGTCGTGCTCGATGACTTCCGCACCGGCAAGCGCGCGAACCTCGCTCGCTGGGCCGATCCGAAGCACGGCTTTGCCGGCAGCGATCCGGCGCTCGAGGTGGTGACCTGCGATGTCTCGCACGGCATCTTCGCCGCGCTCGCGCCGATCACCGCGAAGTACGGCGCGGTCGAACGGATCGCGCATCTCGCCGCGCAGGTCTCGGTGGTCGCCTCGATCGCGAACCCGCTGACCGACATGGAGGTCAACTACGGCGGCACGCTGCACGTGCTCGAGTACGCGCGCGCGATGGGCGTCAAGAAGGTCGCGTTCGCGTCGTCGGCCGCGGTCTACGGCGACACCGACGTGGTGCCGATCGTCGAGGACACCCCGCGGCGCCCGATCTCGCCGTACGGCATCCACAAGCTGGCGTCCGAGCTGGCGCTCGATTCCTACGCGTCGACGCTCGGCGTCGCGTCGACCGCGCTGCGGTTCATGAACGTCTACGGGCCGCGCCAGGATCCGTCGAGCCCGTACTCCGGCGTGATCTCGATCTTCGCGGAGCGAGCGAAGGCCGGCAAGACGCTGACGATCTTCGGCGACGGCAAGCAGACGCGCGACTTCGTGTTCGTCGGCGATGTCGTGCGCGCGCTGGTGGCCGCGCTCGCCGACGGGAACGCTCGCCTGGTCTGCAACGTCGGCACCGGCAAGGAGACCACCGTGCGCGAGCTGGCCGAGGCGATCGTCGGACTGTGCGGGAACAAATCCGCGATCGAGCACGCGCCCGCGCGGGCCGGCGAGATCCTGAGGTCTTGCGCGGTGGTGGAGCGGCTGGCGGAGCTCGGGGCCCCGGCGACGACCTCCCTGATCGATGGCTTGCGACAAACCGTGGCTTAGGCCATACCCAGGCTTCATGACCCGCGACCCCGAGCTCGTTGAATTCGAGGAGCGCCGCCGCGCGAACCTCAAGACGCTCGCGATGGTCGGGTTGATCGCGGTCTGCGGTCTGCTGCTGTGGCGCTGCACGCATCTGGTCGACCGGTTCGGTCTCCATCCCGGCACGCCCGCGAATGGCGAGAAGGTGGAGTCACGCTCGCTCGACATCGCGATCGAGCAGGGCGGCGTGTCGGTGCGCGGCTGCAGTGACACCCTCGAGAACTGCATCGCGAAGCACAAGGTTCGCGAGCGCAACCGGGAAGGCGGCGCCGACAATCGCGCGCATCTTCACGTCGCGCCGGATGCGTCGCGCGACACGGTCGCCGAGGTCCGCGCGCTGGTCGCCAGCTACGAGCTCGAGCCCGTGCTCCATTAGGACCTCGGCACGGACAATGCGAGAGTAGGCGCCCGTGCCAGATCGTCCTCGCGACCCGCCCTGGATCTTCCGTACCTACGCGGGCCACTCGAGCGCCAGCGCCTCGAATGCGCTCTACCGCCGCAACCTCGCTGCTGGTCAGACCGGTCTGTCGATCGCGTTCGACCTGCCGACGCAGTGCGGGTACGACCCCGACCATCCACTCGCGCGACCCGAGGTCGGCAAGGTCGGCGTGCCGATCGCGTCGGTCGACGACATGCACGCGCTGTTCGCCGACATCCCCATCGAGAAGATGAACACCTCGATGACGATCAACGGCACAGCGATGTGGTTGCTGGCGATGTACGTCGCGGTGGCGCGCGCGCGCGGCGTCCCCGAGGCCGGGCTGCGCGGCACGATCCAGAACGACATCGTCAAGGAGTACCTGGCGCGCGGCACGTACATCTTCCCGCCCGAGCCGTCGTTCGACCTGATCGCCGAGACCTACGAGTACTGCGTGCAGCGGATGCCGAAATGGAATCCGAGCAACGTCTGCAGCTACCACCTCCAGGAAGCCGGCGCGACGCCGGTGCAGGAGCTCGCGTTCGCGCTCGCCGATGCCCTCGGCGTGCTCGATCGCGTGAAGGCGCGCGGCAAGCTCGACGACAAGGCGTTCCACCAGTGCGTCGGCCGGGTGTCGTTCTTCGTCAACGCGGGCATCCGGTTCATCGAGGAGATGTGCAAGATGCGCGCGTTCGTCGCGCTGTGGGACGAGCTCTGCCAGACGCGCTACGGCGTCACCGATCCCGAGCTGCGCCAGTTCCGCTACGGCGTCCAGGTCAACTCGCTGGGGCTCACCGAGCAGCAGCCCGAGAACAACGCGTGGCGGATCTTGATCGAGGCGCTCGGCGTCACGCTGTCGCGCGATGCTCGTTGCCGCGCGCTCCAGCTGCCGACCTGGAACGAGGCGCTCTCGCTGCCGCGGCCGTGGGATCAGCAGTGGTCGCTGCGCCTGCAGCAGATCCTCGCCTACGAGACCGATCTGCTCGAGTACGACGATCTGTTCGCCGGCTCGCCGGTGGTCGCCGCGAAGGTCGACGCCCTGTGCAGCGGCGCGCGTGAGGAGCTGGCGCGGATCGCCGAGCGCGGTGGCATCGCGGGTGCGATCGAGAGCGGCTACTGCAAGAGCGAGCTCGTGCGGTCGATGGCGCAACGCATGGGGCGCATCGAGCGCGGCGAGCAGGTGGTCGTCGGCGTCAACAAGTGGACCGAGGGCATCGCGTCGCCGCTCGTCGGTGGCCCCGATGGTGGCGTGTTCCAGATCGATCGCGCCGCCATCGCAGCGGCGGTCGCCTCGGTCGAGGCCACGCGTGCTCGCCGCGATGCGGCGCTCGCGAAGTCCGCGCTCGCCGCGCTGGTCGCGAAGGCCAGGGCCGGCGAGCCGATCATGGAGGCCTCGATCGAGTGCGCGCTCGCTCGCGTCACCACCGGCGAGTGGGCCGGCGCGCTGCGCGGCGTGTTCGGCGAGTACCGCGCGGCCACCGGCATCGCCGGTGCGCAGATCGCGAGTGACTCGTGGGACACCCTCCGCGCCCGCGTCTCCGCGCTACCCCGCCGGCCGAAGCTGCTCGTCGGCAAGCCCGGCCTCGATGGCCACAGCAACGGTGCCGAGGTGATCGCGGTCGCCGCCCGCGACGCCGGCTTCGAGGTCGTCTACGCGGGCATCCGGCTCGAGCCCGGCGCGATCGCCCAGGCCGCGGTCCAGGAGGACGTCGATGTCGTCGGCCTGTCGGTGCTCTCCGGCAGCCACCTCGAGCTCACGAAGGCGGTGATCGACGAGCTGCGTGCGCGCGGTGGCGGCGACATCGCCGTGATCGTCGGCGGCACCATCCCCGCCTCCGATCACGCCGCCCTGCGCGAGCTCGGTGTCGCCCGCGTGTTCACGCCGGCGGACTACAAGCTGATCGAGATCGTCAGCTCGATCATCGACCTCGTCTGATCGACATCTCTCGCGGCGTCAGCGTTCCGCCATGACACGAATGTCGCGGCAGATCGCGTGCACCACGCAGATCAAGTCGGACTTGGTTGTTGCGCGAGTTGCGCAAACAAGTCCGGTGTACCGGACGACGCAGCGTCAATTGGTGAGCGCCGCAACCGGACACGCATGCGTGCCCTGACGCGAATGTCGCGACGGATAAAAGCCGGACGGTTTCGGCGTGTCAGTCGACGCTGTCGAGGCCGTCGCCTTCGGAGGCGCCGTCACCGGCCATCTCGAGCGACGACGGCGGCGACTCGTCGACCTGACCCGCGGTCGGATCCTCGTCACCGAGGTCCCAGCCACCATCGACCTCGTCCATCGGCGGCGCCGTCGAGGCCGACTTCGCGCGCGCGACCGCTTCGGCGGCACCGGGCGGTGGTGGCAGCGGCTCCGCGGGTGGACGCAGCGCCGGCACCTGCGCGGGCCTGGTGTCGATGTCGTGGATGTGGCCGGGCGTCGGTGCCGAGACCGCGTCGGCGATCGGGACCAGCACGGGCGCAGCGACGGCAGGCGTCGGGCTCGGCGCCGCCGCCGCGACCGGGGCAGGGGCAGGAGCAGGGGCAGGGGCAGGAGCAGGAACTGGCGCGGGCGCCGGCATCGGCTCGGGCGCCTTCAGCGACGGCACCGCGGCGGGCGCCGTGATCATGTCGTGCACCGAGGTCGGCGACGCCACCGGCACCGATTCGATCGGCGGCAGCGGCGACGGTGCGAGCGCGGCAGGCGGACGCACCAGCGCGGGCATCGGCTGGGTCTCGATGCTGGCGACGACCTCGCGGGCGTCCGGCGTTGCCGACGTGCGCGTGGCCTGGGTGCCGAGCGGCGCGGTGTCGACC
>JAEYYY010000587.1 GCA_023430775.1 Pseudomonadota bacterium | reverse complement strand
CCCGAGGAAGACACCGAGCAGATCAAGACCGTCAAGGACGCGACGAACTACATCAAGACCCACGCGAAGTAAGCGCGGGTCCGTCGCAGTTCGCCTCGGCGCGGCGGCGAAGCCGCCTTGAGGTTGTTGAGACAATCTCACCGCGGTAAGGAGTTTCCATGCAGCGTCGCGTCGTCATCACCGGCATCGGCCTCGTCACTCCGATCGGCAACGATCTGGAGACCACGTGGGCGTCGCTTCTCGCCGGCAAGAACGGTGCGGGGCCGACCACGCAGTTCGACGTCACCAACTTCGCCACCAAGTTCGCTTGCGAGGTGAAGGGCTGGGACGGGTCCAGGTGGTTCGACAAGCGCGAGCTCAAGCACCTCGATCGCTTCCTCCAGTTCGGCGTCGCCGCCGGGATGATGGCGATGGAGGATGCCGGTCTCGGTAGCAAGGTCCCGGCGGGGCAGGAGCACCGCTGGGGCAGCTACATCGGAGCCGGGCTCGGCGGCGTCAAGACGATCGAGGACACGTTCACCGCACAGGGTCAGAAGGGCCCGCGCCACGGGTTCTCGCCGTACTTCGTCACCGACATCATCATCAACGAGCTGCCTGGCATGGTCTCGATCCGCACGGGCGCGACCGGTCCGAACATCTCGCACGTGTCGGCGTGCTCGACGGGTGCTCACTCGATCGGCGAGGCGATGCGCGCGATCCGCCACGGCTACGCCGACGGCATGATCTGCGGCGGCGCCGAGGCCACGATCTCGATCCTCGGGGTCGGCGGCTTCAACGCGATGCGCGCGATGTCGACCCGCAACGAAGCGCCCGAGAAGGCGAGCCGGCCGTTCGACAAGGATCGCGACGGCTTCGTGATCGGCGAAGGCGCCGGCATCCTCGTCCTCGAGGAGCTCGAGCTGGCCAAGGCGCGGGGAGCACGAATCTATGCCGAGCTCGTCGGCTACGGCGCCAACAGCGATGCTCACCACATCGCCGCGCCGGCGCCAGAGCACAAGGGTGCGCAGGCGTGCTTCCGGCTCGCCCTCGACGACGCCAAGCTCGCGCCGTCGGCGATCCAGTACATCAACGCACACGGCACCTCGACCGAGCTCAACGACAAGAACGAGACCATCGCCGTCAAGGCGGTGTTCGGCGACCACGCGCGCAAGCTCGCGATGTCGTCGACCAAGTCGATGACCGGCCACACGCTCGGCGCCGCCGGCGGCATCGAGGCCGGCATCACGGCCCTCGCGGTCGCGCGCGGCGTGCTGCCGCCCACCACGAACTACGAGACGCCCGACCCCGATTGCGACCTCGACTACGTGCCGAACCAGGCGCGCGAGGTGCGCTGCGACGCGGTGATGTCGAACAGCTTCGGCTTCGGCGGCACCAACGCGGCGCTGGTGATGACACGCTACAAAGGCGACTGAGTGCGCTGTCCCTTCTGCGCTACCTACGAGGACAAGGTCATCGAGACCCGCGTCTCGAAGGACGGCTCGGAGATCCGTCGTCGCCGCGAGTGCGAGGGGTGCAGCCGTCGCTACACCACGTACGAGCGGATCGAGGAATCGATGCCGATGGTGATCAAGCGCGATGACCGGCGCGAGCCGTTCGATCGCGCGAAGATCGAGCACGGCGTGCAATCCGCGGTGGCCAAGCGGCCGGTGTCGCGCGACCAGGTGGCGGCGCTGGCCCTCGAGGTCGAGCGCGAGGTGTCCGAGCTCGGGCTCAACGAGATCGCGTCGCGCGCGATCGGCGAGCGCGTGCTGACCAAGCTGCGCGCCCTCGACGGCGTCGCCTACGTGCGGTTCGCCTCGATCTATCGCGACTTCCGCGACCTCGAGCACTTCGAGAAAGAGCTCGACGCCCTGCGCACCGACGGCGACGAGCCGGCGGCGTGACGGCCACCGATCGCGAGCACATCGCGCGCTGCCTCGAGCTCGCCGACCGCCATCGCGGACGCACCGCGCCGAACCCGCTCGTCGGCTGCGTGATCGTCGATCGCGCGGGCAAGGTGATCGCCGAGGGCGCGCACGTCGCCCCCGGCAAGGACCACGCGGAGATCGCGGCGCTGAAGAAGCTCGGGCGGAAGGCGCCGGGCTGCACGCTCTACGTCAACCTCGAGCCCTGCAACCACCACGGCAAGACGCCGCCGTGTGCGCCGGCCGTGCGCGAGGCCGGCGTGGCGCGGGTGGTGATCGGGATGCGCGACCCGTTTCCGGGGCACGGCGGTGGGCTGACGCTGCTGCGCCGCGCGGGCATCGCGGTGACCACCGGCGTACTGCGCGAGGAGTGCGAGCGGCACAACCTCGGCTGGCTGACGTACGCGAGGTACGCGCGCCCGGCGTTCACGCTCAAGGCGGCGATCACGCTCGACGGCAAGATCTGTACGGTCACCGGACAGTCGAAGTGGATCACCGGAGATGCCGCGCGCGCCGATGTCATGCGGCTGCGCGACGAGCACGATGCCGTGCTGGTCGGCGTCGGCACCGTGCTCGCGGACGATCCGTGGCTGACGGCGCGGCTCCCCCGTGCACGCGATCCGGTGCGCATCGTGATCGACAGCAAGCTGCGCACGCCGCCGTCGGCGCACCTGCTCCCGAAACGGCGCGGCCCGCGGACGATCATCGTCTGCGGCACGGCCGCACCGCCAAAGGCCGAGAAGGCGCTGGTCGCGAAGGGAGCCGAGGTCTGGCGGCTGCGCACGCACGCGAACGGCCGCGTCGATCTGAGCGAGCTGCCGCGCAAGCTCGGGGCTGAAGGCTTCACGACCGTGCTGGTCGAAGGCGGCGGTGAGATCCACGAGTACTTCCTGCGCATGCAATGGGCCGACGAGCTGGTGGTCTATGTCGCGCCGAAGGTCATCGGCGGACCCGCGAAGAGCTGGGTCGGCGGCAAGGGCCTGGCATCGCTGCAGAGCGCGTATCGGTTCGCCTTCGACCCCGTCGCCGAGAAGCTCGGCGATGATCTCCGGATCACGGCTCGCCGGGCGGATACTCCCGAGGAGGCAGGTCGCTGATGGCAAAGCAAGGTCGCCGCGGTCACGAGCCGTTCCTCGAGCAGGTCTACCAGGCGCCCGACGACGACGCCCCGCGGCTGGTGTACGCCGACTGGCTGCAACAGCGCGGCGATCCGCTCGGCGAGCTCATCGCGCTCCAGATCGAACGCGTGCGCGCGAAGGCGCGCAGCGGCGGGCGTCAGCGCGAGACCGAGCTGCTCGACGAGCACATCCGGAGCTGGACGGTGGGTCTCGATGCCGAGGACGCGTGGGTGAAGATCGGAGATAGCTACGGCAACCGCCCCGACGTCGAGTTCCGGCGCGGGTTCCCTGCGGTCGTACGCACCAAGAAGATCAACCGACGACCCGTGTGGGGCACCGTCACGCACTGCAACGTGCCGCCGCACGAGGACGGTTGCCGCCTCGGTGCCCTGCGCGCGATCACCGAGGCCACCAACGAGGACATCATCGCGCTCTCGAAGCTGCGGGTGCCGCTCGCGGTCGAGGAGCTGGTGTGGGGCTGGCCCCACGATCCGAAGCGTGCGCACACGGAGGCGGCGGGGCCGACGGTCGATCGAAAGCACGAGACCGCGTTCTGCGCGATCTCGGTGTTGCCGAAGCTGCGCCGCCTCGAGCTGTCGGCGGCGATCGTCGGTGCGTTGCCGTCACCGCGGACGCTCGATTGGATCTGGAGCTCGCCGCTGATGACGACCGTCGAGGAGCTGATGATTCCAGGCTGGGAGCTCGCCGCGTGGCTCCGCGCGGCCACGCCGACCAGGTTGCGCAGGTTCGAGCTGGCGGCTCCGGCGCTCAATCCGTACGGCTGGCAGGCCGGGACCCGGCTGATCGTCGAGCGCGGCGACCGCGCGTTCGCGTCGGCGACCGCACTGATCTATCGCTCGTCCGCCGCCTCGCTGCGCGAGCTCGCGCGCGTGTTCGGAGAGCTCGACAAGGGCACGCTCGAATCCGCGCGGATCGCGATCCCGACCAAGGCCGAGTGGGATGCCACCGCCACGGAGCGCGCCGCGCTCGCCCGCGTGCTGAAAGGGCGCGGCATCGCGGCGACGATCGAGAAGGCGTCACGCTGAGCTGGTCGTGTCCGATCTTGTCGGCTGACAGGTGGACCAGGCGGCGCGATGGTCGCCCCGGATGGCGACGCGTCGCAAGCGCACCAGAAACCCCACCGCTCCTCGCACGGCGAGACGCGCCGCGAAGCGTGCCGGCGAGGCCGAGCTCCTCGCCGAGATCTACGCCGCACCAAACGACGACGCGCCACGCCTGGTCTACGCGGACTGGTTGCAGGAGCGCGGCGATCCGCGCGGCGAATTCATCGCGCTCCAGCTCGAGCGCGCCCGCGGCAAGGCGCGCCGTGGTGGCCTGCAA
>JAEYYY010000546.1 GCA_023430775.1 Pseudomonadota bacterium | reverse complement strand
CCACACCCTCGATCACGCCCTGGAGATCGAGCGTCAGCGTCACCTCGGCCGCGGTCTTCTCGCTCAGATCGGCGGCGACGATCGCCGACGCGCCGGTCTCGTGCGACGCGACGACATCCATCGCGCGCCGCGGTAGTGCGCTCACCACGAACGTGCCGTCGGCACCGGTCAAGGCCTGCCGGCGCGCACGCCATTCGAGGTGACCGCGGGCGACCACCCGGACCTCCGCCGACTCGACCGGCTTGCCGTTGGTATCGACCACCTTGCCCTTGATGCTCGCGCCGGCCTCGAGCTTCAGCTCGACATTGGTCTTCGCGCGCGCCCCGTCGACGGTGATCGGCGCACTGGTCGCCGGGCCGTGCGCGGCGTGACTCGCGGTGAGCCGCCACGTCCCCGCCGACACCGCGGGGATCTGGAACGTACCGTCCGCACCGGTCAGCACGCCATCTCGCCGCGGATCGACGACCGGGAACGGCTCCGACGCCGACGTCGCGACGACGCGCGCCTCGGCCACCGGCTTGCCCTCGGGATCGAGGACGCGACCGGCGATGCTCGCGCCGCGCTCGAGCACGATCGAGATCCGCTTCGGCTCCGCCGGCTCGCCCGACCACGACACCATCTGCGCCGCTGGCGCGAAGCCCTCCGCCGCGACATGCAGCGGTGCCCACACCGAGCCGACACCGCGGAGCATGGCGACGCCGTTCGCGTCGGTCTTCGCCGACCACAGCAGGATCGCGCGCAGCTCGACCTCCGCGCCGGCGATCGGCTTCGTTCCGTCGGTGACGCTGACCTCGATGGTGCCGCCCTGCTTCATCCGCAGCGTCACCGGCTCGACCTTGTCGGTCAGCCGCAAGCGCGCGGGTCCGGCATAGCCTTCACCGCGGGTGGCCTCGATCCGGTAGTCGCGCGGGATCAGACCCTCGAACACGAAGTTGCCGCCGGTCTCGGTGGTCACCACCATCGGCGGGTTCGAGTCGATCGCGACCTGCGCGCCGGCGACGCCCTGATCCTTGTCGTCGATGACCTGGCCCTCGATCCGCAGCTTTCCCTTCGGATCGTCGTCGAACACGATCTGCTCGTGCGACGGCGCGCTGTGCGGCCTGTTCGCCACCGGCTTGACCGGCGGCACGTTCGCGGAGCCGCGGTCGATGACCGCCACCGAGTCGCTCCCTCCGCCGGGCTTGTCACCCTTGCCACCCCACCAGCCGAGCCACCGCGTGCCGAGCACGGCGGCGATCACCACGATCAACGCGATCACGAGCTTTCCTGTTTTCACGACCAGACCTCCGGTGACTGCTGCGGCACTTGCGTCGGCCGCGGTGACGAGTGGAAGAGGAGCGACCAGCGCGACCCAGCGCTTGCGATCGCCGTGCTGGCGGTCGAGCGCGGCACGCACCCGATCGAGCGCGTCCTTGATCCGGCCGCGCACCGTCGCCGAGGGCACACCCTGCGCCTTCGCGATGTCCGCCGCCGACATGCCCTCGAAGAACCTCAGCAACAGCGTCGCCCGCAGCGGCTCTGGCAGCTCGAGCGTGATCCGGGCAATCTGCTGATGGGCCTGCGCGCGCTCGACGAGCTGTGCCGGCGTCGGCACCTCGGTGACGTCGAGTCCGGTCGCTTCCTCGCGGCGCTCGCGCCGCACCCGGCCGCGCGTGGTCATCCGCGCGAGGTTTCGCGCCACGCCGCCGAGCCACGGCCGCAGCGCACCATCCTTCTTCGGCGGCTTCGCGAGCGCGACCTCGTAGGTCTGCTGGACGATGTCGTCGGCGTGGGCGTCACCGACGAGGGCACGCGCGAGCTGGGTCAACCAGTCGGTGTGCTCGATCAGCTCGTCTGCTGTCGGCGACTCGCGCATTCACCCGGCATCTTGCCGCCGCGGTGCAAAGCGTTGCCGGTTTTCGCACGCTCTCGGATCCACCCCTTCACGTGCGCGGAATCACGAGCGTTCTGGACCGAAGCGGCAGCTCACCTGCAGCCGATCAGGTGATCGACCTCGTACCAGCGGGTCGTGGTGATGCCCGGACCGGCGAGCAGGAGCTCGACATCGCCGACGGTCACCGCGCCGGGGCGAACGCGAACCTCGATCGGCCCGCCGAACGTGGCGACGCCGAGCGACTCGCCCAGCTTCGCGGTCGCGATCGTCGACTCGCCATCGAGCTGCCACTGCGCGAGCAGCGGTTGCCGCAGATCGATCTTGTTCTCGAGGCTCGGTGCCGAGCCACGCGCGAGTCGACCGCTCGCGCGCGCCGGCAGGTCGTTCGCGATCGAGAACGCGCCGCGGATCACGTGGCGGCCGAGCAGCGCGGAGAACCGCGTGCGATCGGCGCGCCAGTGCGCGATCACGCCGGAGCGCATCCGCGTGAACACCTGATCCGGCACCGCGAGCAAGCGCACCGCATAGCTCGGATGATCGAGCGCGGCGCCGAGGCCGACCTCGTCGAGCAGCATCGTGAACGTGTTGAACCGGCGAGTCTCGGCGAGACCCTGACGAAGCGTGGGCATGAAGAACGAGGGCAGCATCAACGAGGTACCTGCGTTGCGACCGGCGAGATCGTTCCACCGAGCGTCGCCGCGGCCGTACTCGCGACGACGACGAAGCCACAGCTTCCACCACCACCACCACCGGCGTCGTTACCGCCGTTCTGTCCCGCTCCGCCGATCGCGGTTGCACCCGCACCACCGAGCCCGCCGGCACCACCACCGTTGTTGTTGCCCGGACCACCGGTCGCGCGCGTCGCCGACAGCTGGCCCGGCTGACCGGGAGAGCCGGTCGCATTGTTGTTTTCCGTCGACCCACCGCCCCCACCACCACCGTTCGCCGCGATCGTGCCGCTGACGGAGACCGCCGCGGACTCGAGCGCGATCATGCCGCCCGAGCCGCCACCACCGCCGCCGCCGTTCTCGCCGGCCGCACCGAGCCCGCCGGCACCGCCCGCGTTGATGCTACCCGTCACCGTGATCGACTCGAGCGCGGTCAGCGCGACGGCACCACCGCCTGCACCACCGGCACCCGCCGGCTGGCGACCGTTGCCACCCGCGGCACCCGGACAACCGCCGAGCAACAGCGGTGGTGTCGCGAGCGCCGCGCCACCGGCACCTCCGACGCTGTTGTCGTCACCGTTACCGCCGCGCCCGCCGGCGGCGATCATGCTGCCGCCGCCACCGCCACCGCCGCCGTCGTTCTCGGCCTGACCGGCGACCGGGGCGTGCGTGCTGCAGTCGGCCGGGTTTGCACCGGCACCGAGCTCGGTCGTGTTGCTGCTGGCGTCGATCGTGCCGTCGATGACCAGCGTCGACCACGAGGCGATGATCAGCGGCTTCGATCCGGTCACCCGGAGCGTCGCGCCGCCGGCGATCCGGAAGCTCTGCACCGAGATCACGTGACCCGCGGCGACGTTGATGCTCGGCACCGGTTCGCCGGTGCTCAGCGTGCTGGTATCGGTGTTGTAGGTCGCCGCCGCGGCGATGTCGATCGAGCCGGTCGGCTCCGGGAGATCGCAACCGACGAAGAACTTCGTCGTGAACGGCGTGCAGTCGAACGCAGGCGGACCGTCGGGCTCCTCGGTCGAATCGGGATCGACTCCCGCGTCGTTCGACGGTGTCGCGACGCAGAACCCGCTCTCGCAGACGCGGCCGTCGTCGCAATCCGCGGTGACGTCGCAGGTGAGCTCCTGCGATCGGGTCGGGAAACAACCTGCGACGAGTGCAAGGAGGAGTACGTGCTTCATCGCCATCCCATCGTGAAGAGGACCGAAGCGCCACCCGACTCGGGCACCACGTCGAGACGCGGCTCCTCGGGACGCGGGGCACGCTTCTGCACCACCATGCGGATCACACCGATCGTCGCGACGACGCCGCCGACCGCCGCGATCGCGCCGCCGATCTGCACGCGCTGCTTGCCGGCCTTCTCGAGCGCGATGATGTACTCGATGTCCGC
Source organism: Pseudomonadota bacterium (assembly GCA_023430775.1). Classification (GTDB taxonomy): domain Bacteria; phylum Myxococcota_A; class Polyangia; order Haliangiales; family Haliangiaceae; genus JABFXX01. Next base: position 12,076 of record JAEYYY010000546.1, on the reverse strand, counting down.
CGCGGTGTTCGACGGCGCGCGCGACAGCTCGCGCTTCACGCTGTTCGCCGACACCACGACGCCGAGCCCGACACCGAGCGTGACGCCGCCGCCGATGATCATCGCCCACGTTCCCGTGGTGACACCGCTGCCGCGCGGCTCCGGAACCGGAGGCGGATCGATGTCGACCGGCTGCGGCGCTGGCTTCTTCTCGCTGCGCACCTTGTCGTCGAGCGCCTCGGTCAGCGAATCGACCAGCGCATCCGTCGAATCGCCGGTCAGCGTGAACGTCCGCTGCGATTCGTTCTTGCCGACCTCGAACGTGGTGATCTTGACCGTCGCGCCGTCGTCGGTCTTCTGCACGCGGCCGAACACGATCTTGCTGACTCCCGCCGAGTCGGCGATCGATTCGAGGCACGACCGATCGGCGAGGGAGCATCCCAGCACGCCGGCCGCGTCATCGATGGTGACCGTGGCGGTCTCGGCGCCAAACGATCGAGCGATCACATCCGTCAGTGCACCCGCGCTGCTCCTCATCGACTTCGACGAGCTGAGCGGAAACAGCTTGGCGCGCGAATCGGCGTGCGCTGTTCCGGTGGCAAGCACGAGCGCTGCAACAACGACCAGCTTCAAGGCTCTCCTCCGAGTTGCTCGATCCGTTGCCGGATCGATGCGGCATCTGCGGCGCCGGGTGCGAGCGCCAGATAGGTTCGATACGAGGTCAGCGCGAGAGCGTCGAAGCCCATGCGCTGGTAAGCCATGCCGAGGCCGCGATGAGCCGCGGCAAAATTGCGATCGATCGCGAGGGCCTGTTTGTATACGGCCACCGCCTCGACGAAGCTCCCGGCGAGGAACCGCTCGCTGCCCTTCGCGTAGAGCTCGCGCGCCGTCGGGCCGGAGGGCTCGGGCGGCTTCTCGGTGCGCCGTGGATCCGCGATCGTCTCGGCCTTCGCCACCGGCGGGCGATCCTCGGGCAGCTCGATGCGCACGGGCTCGAGATGCTCGGGCCGCAGGCGCGAGCCCAGCGACGGTACGAAGTCGGCGGTCGGATCGTTCGCCGTCACCGGTTCGGGAGGCGGCGCGGCGTCGGGAGTCGCAGCGGGTGTGATCGGCTCCGCGGTGGTAGCGACCTCCGGGCGCGACTGCGCGTAGACCTCCTGGTTACGGCCGAGCCTGCTGCCGATCGCGCGGATGCCGGCGCCGACGCCGATCATCACGGCGGCCGCCATCAGCGCCCCACCGAGCCAGTTCTTGCGGCGGTGGCGCTCGATCCGTTCGGGCGACAGCGCGCGCGGTAGCGGCGGGGTCTGCCGCATGCCGGTGGTGTCGTCGAACCGGGCATCCTTCGGCTCGAGGAGCGGCGCCGAGTTGCGCGCGCACTCGGCGAGCATCGCCTGCCGCTTGCGCATGCGATCGCCGAACACCGCGGTCATGTACGCCTGGACGTCGCCGGCATCGCAGCGCGACTGCCAGATCACGTCCTCGAGCGCCCGCTTCATCTCGGCCGCGCTCTGGAACCGCCTCGCCGGATCGCACTCGAGCGCCGTCAGCGCGATCGCATCGAGCGCCGGAGGGATGTCCGCGCGATACGCCGAGGGCGGCACGCGCTTGCCCTCGAGGATCTGCATGAGGATGCCGGCGACGCTGTCGGCGTGAAACAGCCGGCGCTGCGCGAGGCACTCCCACAGCACGACGCCGAGCGAGAACACGTCGCTGCGGCGATCCATCGGCTCGTTCTTGATCTGCTCGGGGGACATGTACGCGTACTTGCCCTTGAGCTGACCTCGCTGCGTGGTGCCGCTGACGCGATCGCGCGTCTTCGCGATGCCGAAGTCGACGACCTTCGTGCAGCCGTTGTAGAGCACGACGATGTTGCCGAGCGAGACGTCGCGATGGATCAGGTTGAGGTTGTTGCCCTGCAGATCCGTCAGCTCGTGCGCGGCGTGCAGACCTTCCGCGGCGTCGGCGACGATGCGCGCCGCCATCCGCGGATCGAACGCGACGCCGGTCGACACCGACTTCAAGATGCGCTGGAGCGACTCGCCGGCGAGGTACTCCATGACGATGTAGAACGTGCCGCCGGCTTCACCGAGCTCGTAGGTCTGCACGACGTTCGGGTGGTTGATCGCGGCGGCGATCCGCGCCTCGTCGAGGAGCATGCCGACCGCCGCGTGATCGGTCGCGAAGTCGGGGTGGATGATCTTGACGACCACCACCTTCTCGAAGCCCATCGGTCCGCGCTGGCGGGCGAGGATGACGCGCGCCATCCCGCCCTCGCCGATCGTCGCGAGGAGCTCGTTTCGCCCCAGCATCGTGCCAGGTGCGAACATGTCGAACATCTGCGTTGCAGGTGTCCCCGGTACCGTCATCTCCGACATGTCTAGACACCCGTTGTACGGAGAGCATTTCGCTTTCGATCTGCCGCGCCGCGCAAACGCCGCGAAGCGCTCGGATCGAGCCAAGATTCCCGTCGAAAAAACTCGAGCTGCGCATGTTGCGCAAAACCGTGAGCGCGATCGAGATCGCGACGGGAATCGTCGTCGAGCCAACGATTCCTCGTCGACAAAAGCGCGATCGAGGCGCTCGAGGGAAGATGCGCGGCGACTCGCGCGTAGCGCTCAGCCGAAGACGTTGATGTCGTTCAGCGTCACCAGGATCATGACGACCATCAGCACCATGATGCCGCCCATGTGGACCATGGTCTCGATCTTCGGATTGGCGCGCCGGCGCGTGATCATCTCGTAGGCGAGGAACACCAGGCGACCGCCATCGAGCGCCGGCAGCGGGAACAGGTTGAACAGGCCGAGGTACACGCTGAGCATCATCAGCAGCCGGACGCCGTAGGGCAGGCCGCGATCGAACGCGCTCTTGAACTCGCTGACGATCCGCACCGGGCCGCCGGGATCCGCTTCTTCCTTGCCGGTGAAGATGTCGCGCAGGCCACCGAGGATGATCTTGGTCTGCTCGACCGGATAGATCAGCGAGTCCTTCGCTGCTTCACCGAAGCCGACCGGCACGATGTCGGGCGTCGGCTGGATGCCGAGCAGATAACGCTTCGGTTGATTCTTCGGATCGCGCTCGAGCGAGAACCGGTTCTCGATCGCGGCGGTGGTCGATTCGGAGAGCGCCAGCTCGTTGCGGACCTTGTCGAGCGTGCGCCACTCCTTGACGTCGAGCTGGCGATCCAGCGACGAGAGCAGCGCCGACGAGCGGTACACCGTCTCGCGGATCTCGAGCGGCAGCGTGTCCGCGCCGACGGGGATCTCGAACGCGACCTCGCCCTCGAGCTTCGGATAGATCGTGACGGTGACCTTCTGCGTATGATTGCGCAGCACCGTGATGTCGAGCGGCTTGCCGGCCTTCTTGCCGACCGCCTCGCTGAGCTTCGTGCTGTCGGGCGCGAACATCGAGATGCCGTCGACCGCGATGATCCGATCGTGGACCTCGATCTTGCCCTTCGCGTCGTAGCCGTCCATCACGTTGCCGACGTAGTACGTGTTGCTCTCCTGGCCGTGGCAGGTGTAGAGCGCGAACGCGAGGAAGATGGCCGAGATGTAGTTGGTGGCCGGGCCGGCGAGGATCGTCAGGAAGCGCTGCCACGCGGGGCGATTCGGATACGCCTGGAGGTCTTCCGGATCGACCTCCTCGGCGATGTTCATGCCGCGGATCTCGACGAAGCCGCCGAACGGGATCGGCGCCAGCTGGAACACCGTGCCGTGCTTGTTCTTGCGCTTGAGGATGCCGGGGCCGAAACCGATGCTGAAGCGCTCGACGCGCATCTTGCACCAGCGCGCGACGAAGTAGTGACCTGCCTCGTGGACAACGATCAGGAACCCCAGGGCGAGGATCGCGAGGACGATGCCCATGTCGGCCGACTATAGCAGCGCCGACGAGCCGATGCCGCTCGACGACACGCTAGGTCCAGCGAGCGAACGCGCGGAGCCGGCCACCGACGGAGCGCGCCGCGACACCACCGGTCGGGCCTGCGAGACGCACCGACAGGTTCTGCACCTGGAGGCGCTTCGCGAGCCGGCGGTGCATCGCCGCACCGACGAGCCGCGCGCCGCGAAATGCCGCGAGCGAGCGCACGCGATGCGCGACCGTGTATCGCGTCAGGGCCACTTCCGCGTCGCCTTCACCGGCGAGCAAGCGGCGGCAGGCATCGCCGGCACCGTCGAGCGAGGCGCTCGCGACATCGGGCGTGGCGACCAGCAGCAACGCGCCCTGCGCGCGACCGACGCCGACATCGACGCCGCGACCGCGACCCGGCGCGTGGGTGACCCGGAGCTCCGGCACCTCGGCGCGGAGCAGTGCGAGAACCGCGTGCGAGTTGTCCCCGGAGTCCTCGTCCACCGCGAGGATCTCGAAGGAAAGCCCCAACCCACGCAGGTGCTCGGCCGTGTGGCGCACCGCGATCCCGACCGCCTCCTCGTCATCGCCGAAGGGCAGGATGACGGAGACATCGAACCGGGGACCTTCAGTCATTGCGCCGCGATAGAAGCACGCACCGTGCCGTGGTGGGACGTCCATTCAGCGCACACCTCGATCGCTGAACGTCACGTGATTGTCACGAGTTAGCTTCGGTTTCGAGCGAGCTGGTCGGACCAAAGGTGCGAAGCCTGTTACGCGGTGCAGCAGACTGTTCGCGATGCGTCCGGCTAGCCGACGCGCCAGGCAGGATGCGCGCTGACGCCGGATCCGCTGCGGGTGGCGCCCGTTCGTCAGCTGAGGTTGGTGACGACGCGATTCCAGTCGAGGTGCTCGACGGCGGCGCGCAGCCCACTCGGCGGCGGCGGATTGGCGAGCGTGCGATCGATCGCAGCGGCGAGCGCGCGCGGATTTTCGGGCGGCACGAGGGCGATGCCCGAGATCGAGCCGAGCCCGCCGACGTCGGACGCGATCACCGGCACGCCGGCGGCGAGCGCCTCGAGGGCGATCGTCGGCGTGCCTTCGCTGCGTCCGCTCGGCAACACGCGCGACGGCACCAGCACCGCACTCGCTTCGCGCAGCAAGCGATCGCGCTCGCTCGTCGGTACCGCACCGAGGAACGCGATCGTGGGATGGCGCTCGTGCGGAGCGACGCGGGTGAAGTGCGCGACGTCGAACGCGAGCTGCGGCGCGACGCGTTCGTGCGCGAGTCGCGTGAGCTCCGCGCGCGCCGGACCATCGCCGGCGATGACGAGCCGAGCCGGCGAGCGCACGTGGGCCATCGCCTCGATCGCGATGTCGATGCCCTTCACCGGCACCAGCCGGCTCGCGATCACGATCGTCGGCGGATCGAGCGGCGCCCGCGGGATCGCGCGGAAGTGATCGAACGCGATGCCCATCGGCTGGACGATCGCGCGATCGATCCACGACGCCAACCCCGGCACCTCGGCGCGAGCGATCGCGCGCAGCTCCTCGGAGACGAACGCGAGCCGGGCATCGCGCGCGCGCAGCGCGTACAGCGTGGGTGCGAGCAGGCCGAGACGGCGCAGCGTGTGGATGTCGCCGCCGTGGGCGATCGCGAGCAGCGGCACGCGCGTCGGCAGCGCCGCGATCGCCGACGGGACGAGCCAGTGCGTGATGATCGAGTCCCACGCGTGCGCGCGGCGCATCACCTCGGTGGTGAGGCGGGCGGTGAACGCCGCGGCGGCGAGCGCACCCCGCAGTGGCGACGCCTCGAGCAGATCCGGCGCGCCACCGCGATAGAACAGCGTGCGATCCGCGATCCGATGCGCGGCGACGGTGTGCTGGCCGGGGACGTCGATCCCGTCGCCGGCGGCGATCACGTCGACGGTGTGACCGAGCGAGCGCAGCGCCGCGACGTGACCGGCGACGAAGCCACCCGCCGGATCGCCGACGAACCGCGGATACGAGGTCGTCACCACGCCGACGCGCTCACCCGTGGAGGCACGGGCCGTCACGCGGTCGATCACCTCGATCGAGGCGCGGCGCGCCGGCCGTCGCCTCGCGGCGACGCGCATCGCCCACGAGCGCGCGAGCACCCACGGGATCGGATGGACGATCGTCTTCAGGTTGATCCCGCTCTTCCAGTGCTCGCCGTAGATCGCGCGCACCGGAACGTCGACCACGCGCGCGCCCGCGGTGTGAAGCCGCGCGAGCAGATCGTTCGGATAGCCGTAGCGCGGCCACAGCTCGTCGATCGGCAGGCGCGCGAGCACGCTGCGATGGATCGCGGTGTAGCCGCACTGCGAATCCCAGACGTGGCGATAGCCCGAGGTGACGCGCGTCAGCGTCGACAGCGCGATGTTGCCGGCGAGCCGAGTCACCGGCATCGCGCGCCAGGTGCCGCGGTGACGGAAGCGATCGCCTTTGACGTAGTCGGCGCGACCGTCGGCGATCGGATCGAGCAGCGCCGGCAGATCGGCGGGATCCATCTGGCCGTCGCCGCCCATCACCACCGCAACGTCGAGATCGAGCGACAGCGCGTGGCGATAGCCGGTGCCGATCGCCGCACCGACGCCGCGATTGGCCGCGTGGCGGAGCACATATAAAGGAGGGCCGTCACTCCGGAGTGACTGCGAGGCACACTCGAAGGTGTCGTCGCGCGAGGCATCGTCGACGACGATCACCGCATCGACGAACGCCGGCAGGGTCTGCACCGTCGACGCGATCGCCCGGCGTTCGTTGAAGGCCGGGATCACCACACCGACGCGCAATGCTCGGTACATCGCCGAGGTTGTAATCGCTCGGGCGGGCGACGTCTAGCGTCGCTGTTGTCAGAGGCCCGTGGTACGTGTGGCCTGTCGGAACGGAGTGTTCCGGAGAAACAACGCCGAGGCGGAACGTCTCGGAACTCAGTAGAAGGAAGAATCGTCATGGCCGGTGGAGTCAACAAAGTCATTCTCGTGGGCAACCTGGGCGCCGATCCCGATATGCGTTACACGCCGAGCGGGCAGGGCGTCTGCGAGCTGCGGGTCGCCACCAGCGAGAGCTGGAACGACAAGAACGGGCAGCGTCAGGAGCGCACCGAGTGGCACCGCATCGTGGTGTGGGGCAAGCGCGCCGAGGTCTGCTCGAAGTACCTGTCGAAGGGTCGCCAGGTGTTCGTCGAGGGCCGCATCCAGACCCGCACGTACGACGACAAGGACGGGAACAAGCGATACATCACCGAGATCATCGCGGCCGACGTGCAGTTCCTCGGCGGTGGTGGTCGCGAAGGTGGTGGTGGTCGCGGCGGTCGTGATGATGGTCCGCCGCCTCCGTCGGATGGAGATTTCGGCGGCTACGGCGGCGGCAACACCGGTGGTGGTGGCGGCCCCGACGACGACATTCCATTCTGATCGCGCCCATACCCCACTGCGCGCAGCCCGGCCTCCAGCCTCGAGGTTAGGCCGCTGATGATTGCCCGATGGGCTACCATCGAGGCCGGCGATGCGCCTGTGCTGGGCACTAGTTCTCATCGGCGGCTGTTACGCGCCGAGCCCACCGGAGGGAATCGCGTGTGGCGCTGACACCGTGTGCCCGCAGGACATGTTCTGCCGGTTCGGCAAGTGCGTGTCGGAGGAGCCGGCGTGCGTGCCGATCGAAGGCGGTGCCGGCGAGCTCGCGGTGCCGCGCCTCGATCCTGCGCCGGTGATCGACGGCGATGTCGCCGACTGGCCGACCTGCTTCGTGGCGGTGAACGAGAGCACGGCGGGCTTGATTCGCGATCTCGGCAACGGATCGCCGAAGTTCTCGCCGGGCCGGTTCTCGATCGCCGCGGACGACGCGCGCGTCTACGTCGTGGCCGAGCTCCAGGCGGCGCCGCTCGGCGACCAGCCCGAGCCGCACGTCTATCTCAACAACGCGATCTCGGTGTACGTCGATACCGACGGCAAGATGGAGACGCCGCGCTACGACGATCACGCCGCGCAGATCGTGATCGATCACGCGAACCGCACCGGCGCGTTCCAGGCCGATAACGGCGGGATCGTCGAGATCCCCGACATGGTCAGCGCGACCACGACGACCGCCTCGACGTTCACCATCGAGATGAGCATCAGCGCGGCGTCGCTCGGCGCCACCGCGTTCGCCGATCGGTTCGGCTTCGACATCGGCCTGGTCGGCGGCGACGGCGAGGTGATGACCACCGAGCTGGTGTGGTTTCAGGCGTGCGGTGCTCCGGACTGCATCTGCGATCCCGAGCGACACGACGACTCCGCGCCGTACTGCGATGCGCGGCAGTTCGGCCACGCCACGCTGCAGCGCTGACCGCTACTCGAGCTGGTACTTCTGCACGAGGCGGATCAGGTTGCGGCGCGACACCTTCAGATCCTCGGCGGCACGCGTCTTGTTGCCACCGTGACGCCGCATCGCCGCGCCGATCATCTTGCGCTCCAGCGCCTCGATCGCCGCCGGCAGCGAGCCGGTATCGATCTCGGGCGCGTCATCCTCCGACGGTGCCCATTGCCGGATCCGCGGCGACAGCAGCTCGAGATCGATCGTCGGCGCATCGCCGGCGAGCACGACCAGGCGCTCGACCTCGTTCTCGAGCTCGCGCACGTTGCCGGGCCACGGATACGCGAGCATCTGCGCGGCACACGCGGCACTCAGGCGCTTCGGACGAGCGCGCCGGTTCTTGGCCAGGAAGTGCTCGATGAGGAGCGGCACGTCCTCGCGGCGATCGCGCAGCGCGGGCAGCGTCACCGACAGGACGTTGATGCGATAGAACAGATCCTCGCGGAACCGACCGTCGGCCACCATCGCGGCGAGATCGCGGTTGGTCGCGCAGATCACGCGGACGTCGACCTTGCGTGTCTCGGTATCGCCGACACGCGTGAACGTGCCGTCCTGCAGCACGCGCAGCACCTTGACCTGCAGCGCCGGCGACATGTCGCCGATCTCGTCGAGGAAGAACGTGCCGGTATCGGAGATCTCGAACAACCCCGGCTTGTCGCTCACCGCACCGGTGAACGCGCCGCGCTTGTGACCGAACAGCTCGGAGTCGAGCAGGTTGTCGTTGAACGCGGAGCAGTTGGTCACCACGAACCGGCGATCGCGGCGCTCCGACGATTCGTGGATCGCGCGCGACACCAGCTCCTTGCCGGTGCCGTTCTCGCCCTGGATCAGCACCGTCGAATCGCTCGGCGCGATCCGATCGAGCAGATCGTAGAGCTCCTGCATCGCCGGCGCCGATCCGAAGATGCCGTGATAGCTGGTGCGGATCCCGGCGGCCTTCGGTGGTGCGTCGCGATCACAGATCGCGACGGCGACATCGAGCGCGGCCTCGCCGAGCATGCTCTCGATCAGCGCGAGCTCGGGCGCCGACAGGTTCGGTGCGAACACCGCGAGCCCGGCGCCGTTCGCCTCGTCACTCGACAGCGCGGCGAACGCGGCGATCTCCGTCGGTCGCTTCTCGACCAGCGTCAGCTCGAGCCCGCGCCGGCGCAGCACGCCGCGCACGTGCTTGAGCACGCGTAGATCGAGACCAGCCCACCACGGAGAACGCACGTGAGCCGCGAGTGTGACAAGTCGTCACACACAAGACAAGTATCCGCGGAACGTGGAGGAATCGAACCCGCTCCCAGAGGGAGTCATCCGGTTAGCACCCGGCGCCCGGCCCTTGCCGGCTCACGTTCCGCGGAGAGAGCGGGATTCGAACCCGGCCCTTTCAGGCATCCCGTTTTCGAGGCGGGCGTGGCGACCTACGCCACCGATCTCTCCAGGCAGTCGCGGCGGAAGTAGGAATCGAACCCGGCCCGCAGCGGGGCTTCCCGTTTTCGAGACGGGCGTGGCCACCAATGGCCACCTCTTCCGCCATCAGTGGAGAACGCAGGAATCGAACCCGGCCGCACGTGGCGGCACCGTCGCTTCGAACAACAGCGTGGCAGCCTTCGCCACCTCGTTCTCCAAACCAATAGCTATCCGCGAGTCATGGCCTACGAAGGCCGACGACTACGAGCGCGGCGAGCTACTAGATGAGAACAGCGCGAACATGACGACCACTTGATAACGGCTCGCTCGCGAGTCGTCAAATACGATCTCACAAAGCCGCGCAGCTCCTCGACGAGGAATTCGATCGACCGACGCGACACGCAGGCGTCGCATCCAGTCGCATCGCCGTTAATCAGGTAGATCGACGCACCAGCGCAGCGCGCTTCGACACTCGGTCCACGCGGCTTCATCCGGCATCAGGTACGGCGACTCGAACGTGACGACCTCGAGCCCGCGATCGATGCCGTACTTCGCACCGAACGAGCCGGGCGTCGGATAGCCCATGTCGGCCTTCGCGGGATAGCCGCAACGCTCGGCGCACTCGCGCGCGAGCGTCTCGCCGGTGCCATCCCAGTTGATCATCCGATACGTCGCGTGGACCGCGATCAGGCGCTGCGCACCCACGCGGTCGATCAACGCGACCAGCGCCTGCGTCTCCGGTTGATCCTCGGCCGCGTGGCCCGGGTTGTAGCCGGGGCGACGATTCGTCCCCCAGCTCGCCGACGCGAAGTTGCGATTGAGATCGACGTCGTTCGCGTTGTTGCGCGTGCCGGCGAGCACGCCATCGGGATTCGCGCACGGCACGATCCAGGTATCGCGGCCGGGCGGTCGTTCGACGAGCTCGTCGGCCAGCCGCTCGAGCATCAGCTGGGTGACGGCTTCGTCACCGTGGATCGCGCCGAACAGCAACGCGGGTGGACGCGGCTTCGCGTATCCCGGCGGGGTGAAGTGAATCGCGTCGATCGGATTACCGAGGACGCTGGTGCCGATCGAGACGACGCGGCGAAGTCCCACGAGTCACCAACCCGGCTCGCGAGCTCGCCGCACTACTCGAGCTTCTTCCCGAACACCGAGGCGAAGCCGTAGCCGATCAGCGCCAGGTACGACGCTCCCTGGAACGTCAGGCCCTTCTCCGAGATGCCACCGACCCAGCCGACCAGCGCGGTGTACGGGCTGCGCTCGACGGCGTTACCGATGTTGCCGCCGGCGATCAGCAGCGTGTAGAGCACGAGCGCGCTCGAGCAGATCCACAGCCACGCGAACACCTTCGTTCCGGCGGAGCCCGGTGCCGGGAGCCAGACCAGGAGCGACAGCAGCGCGAGCAGCGCCGGCAGCAGGATGATCAGCGACATCAGCTTCATCGCGCCGGGCGCGTCGACGAGCATCTTGAACGCCTCGATCAGCGGCAGGCTGTCGTTGACGGGGATCAGGTAGCCGACGAGCACGCACAGCGCGCCGACGGTGACCAGGATCCGCGGCATGATCGAATCGTGGTACTCGCTGCGCAGCAACAGCCCGGGGATGATCGTGAGCATGCCGACCAGGTTGATCAGCGTCAGGATCTGACCGAGCCCGAATTCGCCCTTCGAGAGCCCGAGCAGCGTGGGGACCAGGATGCCGGTGAGGCCGAGCAGACCCGCGATCAAGCCGCGCGGTGATGGCGACATCGGGATGAACGCCAGCACGATCGACAGCAGACCGACCGCCGCCATGATCAACGGCGGCAGCTTCTGCGTGCCTTCGCCGTCGATGATGACCTGGAACCAGAAGCCGACATCCGGCTTGGTGACGACCGGAACCATGAACGCCGCGAGCAACGCGCCGCCCCAGATCATCATCATCAGCCGCAGCGAATCCTTCCACGGCTCGATCGGCCGACCCGCACGCGCACTGGCGCGCGATGCGAGATACGGCGGCGCCGCCGACGGAATCGGCGCGGGACCGGGAGGCATGCCCATCGGTGCCGGCATCGGACCAGGGCCGGGACCCATGCCTGGACCCGGCGGCATGCCGAGACCGGGACCGGGCGGCATTCCCATCGGAGCAGGACCGGGCGACATGCCGGGACCTGGACCGGGAGGCAGTCCACCGGGACCGGCCATCATCGTCGGTGCGTTCCCCGGATGATTGGCGGGCGCCGGACCGGGACCGGGACCAGCACCGGCACCCGGAGGTCCACCACCGGGAACGAACATCGTCGGCGCCACCGAGCCTGCCGTCGGTACCGGACCGCCGGGACCCGGATTCGGGCGCGGCGCGGGAGCCGGTTGCGGCGCGGGCATCGGAGCAGGAGCGGGCGGCGTGTACGGAGCGGGAGCGGGGGCGGGCGCGGGCTGGTTGCGCGCGGCGGCCGCTGCGGCCTGCGCCTTGAGCTGCTCGATCATCTCGTTGCTCGCGT
>JAEYYY010000453.1 GCA_023430775.1 Pseudomonadota bacterium | reverse complement strand
ATCGACCTGATCTCCGGCCAGCGCGCCTACGAGATCAACTCGCGCGTGATTCGCGCGGCCGACGAGATGCTCGGCCAGACGGCGCAGCTCCGATGAGCGACCGCAAGCTGACCCTCGCCGCGGTGATCGCGCTCGGCGCGGTGGCTCTCACCGGCACCGCCACCGCCGCACCCGTGGCCGTCGACACCATCGTTCGCGACCGGATCGCCGCGGCGCTCCCCGAGGACCTCGGCCTCGTCGACATTCACCTGCCCGCCTCGCTCGCGTCGCTCGCCACCGAGACGGAGCGCGTCAGCGTCGAGTTGCCGCGTGCCCTCAGCATCGGCCGGATGAGCGTCAAGGTGATCGTGCGCGGCCGCAGCGGCGTCTACGTGCCGTTCTCGGTGTCGAAGCGGCTCGAGGTGATGGTGGTCAAGCGCGCGGTTCGCGCCGGCACGCCGATCACCGCCGACGATGTCGCCATCGAGCGACGTGCGGCGACCGGTGCTGCTGTCCCATCCACGATCATCGGTTCGTCCGCCGTCAGAGATCTTGCAGTCGGCGAGATCGTCGCCAAGGCTGACGTCGTTCTCGCGCCGCCGCTGGCACGCGGAACCCAGGTCTTTGTCGAGATGCGCCGCGGCCGCGTGATCGTTCGCGGCAACGGCACGCTCGAAGCTGCTGCCCGCACTGGCGAAACCACCAGCGTTCGCCTCGCGCAGACCCGCACCGTCGTCCGCGGCACGCTTCGCGCATCGACCGTCTTCGTCGGAGAACCCTGATGAAGACCCTGGCACTCCTCGCCCTGTTCGCGGTCGGTTGCACGACCCACATCGCTCCCTATCGCCCGAAGCACCGCCGCTTCGATCCCGGCGAGTTCGGCGAGCGCAGCAAGCCCAGCGACGGCAGCCTGTACGCCGAAGGCGCGGGCGGCCTCTACGAGGACGCGGTCGCCGGCCGGATCGGCGACATCCTGGTGATCAAGATCGACGAGAAGGATCTCGCGAGCAGCCAGGCCGACACCAAGCTCAACAAGTCGGACCAGACCACCTACGGCATCCCCGCCGCGATCGGCCTGGTCGCCGCGATCCAGAAGAAGTACCCCGACGTCGACCCGGCGAAGCTGCTGGCGACGGCGAGCGAGCAGAAGTTCACCGGCAACGGCGCCGTCCAGCGCCAGGGCACGGTGATCGCCACCCTCCCCGTCCGCGTCCGCCAGATCCTGCCGAGCGGCGACCTGTTCGTCGAGGGCACCAAGATCGTGATGGTCGGCCACGAGGAGAAGCACATCTACCTCTCCGGCATCGTCCGCCGCATCGACATCGCCGAGGACAACACGGTGCCATCGTCGCGGATCGCCGACGCCGAGATCGAGTACACGGGCCGCGGTGACGTCAGCGATACGCAGCGCCGCGGTTGGCTGTCGCGCGCGATCGGAAAGCTGTGGCCCTTCTGATGCGTCTACTCGTCCTCGTCCTCGTCCTCGTTTTCGGTTCGACGGCCCACGCCGATCGCATCAAGGACCTCACCACGATCGGCGGCGTTCGCGAGAACCACCTGACCGGCTTCGGCATCGTGATCGGCCTCGATGGCACCGGCGACGACACCCGCTCGCCACTCGTCAAGGGCGCGCTCACCAAGATGCTCAAGCGCCTCGGCGTCACCATCGATCCCGCGGACCTCAAGGCGAAGAACGTCGCCGCCGTGATGATCACCGCCGAGCTCCCACCGTTCGCGAAGCCGGGCATGAACCTCGACGTCCACGTGTCGTCGATGGGAAACGCGAAGAGCCTGTCGGGCGGCACGCTGCTCGCCGCCCCGCTCAAGGGCGCCGATCAGCGTACCTGGGCGATCGCACAGGGCGCGGTCACCGTCGGTGGCTTCGTCGCCGAGGGTGCCTCGGGCTCCTCGAGCAAGAAGAACCACACGCTCGCCGGCATGGTGCCGCGCGGCGCCCAGGTCGAGGCCGCGGCCCCGACGCAGGTGCCCACCAAGCAGATCGCGTTGATCCTCAAGCAAGCCGACTTCACGACCGCGATGCGGATGAAGGAAGCGATCAACGCCGCGATCGGCCCCGATACCGCGCGCGTCTCGGATGCCGGCACGGTCGTCGTCGGTATTCGCCGCGGCGTCGACCCGCTCGCGCTGATCGCCCAGCTCGAGCCGATCGAGGTCGATCCCGACGTCAAGGCGAAGGTCGTGATCGACGAGAAGACCGGGACGATCGTCATCGGTGAGGCGGTCACGCTGCGCACCGCCGCGATCACGTTCGGCTCGCTCACCGTCGAGATCGACGAGCAGAAGGAAGTCTCGCAACCGAGCGAGCTCGGCCGCGGCGACACCAAGGTGGTGCCGAAGACCAACCTCAAGGTCGAGGAGAAGCACGAGCCCATGAAGGTCGTCGGCAAGGCCGCGACCGTCGGCGATGTCGCCGCCGCGCTCGCCGCCCTCGGTGCCAAGCCGCGCGACCTGGTCTCCATCCTGCGCGCCCTCAAGGCAGCAGGTGCGCTGCGCGCTGATCTGGAGACGCTGTGAAGACCGAGTCACTCGCGAACGCAGTCGCTCCGGCTGCCAAGGATCCGGCCAAGACTGCGGCGAAGCAGCTCGAGGCGTTCTTTCTCCGCCAGCTCCTCAAGGAAGCTCGCCCGCAGGGCGCGAGCATGCTGGACGGCGGATTCGCGGGTGACACGTTCAAGGACATGCTCGACGAGGCGCTCGCCGACAAGATGTCGGCCGCCGGCGGTCTCGGCATGTCGGACATGTTCGTCAAGCAGCTCGGACCGGGCTCGACCCAGGAGGTCGCTCCGCCAACGGATCTCGGTCCTGCGATCGATGGTCTCCAGCTCTCGATGCCGGTGCCCGGTCGCATCGGCTCCGGCTACGGGCCGCGCGTCGGCCACAACGGGCTGACCCACCAGCACAAGGGTCTCGACCTGACCGCAAAGTTCGGAGACTCGATCGCCGCCGCCGCTCCAGGCACGGTCGAGCATGCCGGTCCCGCCGGCACCTACGGCAACCTGGTGATCGTCCGTCACGACAATGGCTACCAGACTCGATACGCCCACATGTCCTCCGTCGGGGTCAAGGTCGGCCAGCACGTCACGGCAGGTCAGCAACTTGGCAACGTCGGCTCGACGGGATTGTCGGACGGCCCACACCTGCACTTCGAGGTGAGAAAAGGCGATCAAGCGATCGATCCGACTGCTCTTTTGCCCCTCAACGGATCCACAGGCCGGGCGAGTCGGTAATCGAGGACGGAAATCATGCGTATCGACCCCAACGTCGTCGTCTCACCGGTTCAGCTGGACACCACGAAGAATCGCGCCAATGGCACGACGCCCCCCGCGAAGCAGGGCGGTGATGTGGTTCAGCTGTCGGCTGCGGCCACTGCCACGCAAGGTGCCCAGCCGACCAACAGCGAACGCCTCGAGCGGATCCGCGCCCTGATCGATGCAGGGGAGTACGCGGTCAACCTCGATCAACTCGCCTCGCGCATCGTCGATGACGAAGTGATGCGCACGCGGAAGCCGTCATGACCACGAGCGGTGACGAGCTGGCTCGCCTCGGCGAACAGCTCCGTCAGACGTTCGCCGAGGAGCGGCGCGCGATCGGCGAGCTCGATCACGCGAAGCTGGTCGCCGTGGCCGAGACGAAGCGCGAGCTCGTCACTCGGCTGTCGGCGCTCGATCTCGCCACCGGCGATACCGCAGCGCGCGAGCTGTTGATCTCGCTTCGCGCCGAAGCGCGTGCCACCGCGATGCTCGCCGCCACGGCGAACGCCGCAGTGCGCATGCTCCTCGGCTACGAGGTAACCCCCTCTTACGATCGGCGGGCGCGCCCCGTCACTTCTGGTCCCTCGAGGATTCTGGCGGCGTACTGATGTCGAATCTGTCTTCACTCCTCTCGCTCGGATCGAATGCGATCCAGGCGCAGAACGCCGGGATCTCGGTCGCGACCAACAACGTCGCGAACGTGAACACCCGCGGGTTCTCGCGCCAGCGCGTCGATCTGAACGCCCTGATGGGCGCTCCGCTCGTCGGTGGCGTGATGGCAGGTTCTCCCGACCGGCTGCAGGATCATCTCCTGGCCGGTCGCATGCGCACCGCCAGCGGCTCGCTGTCGATGTCGACCGCCTTTCACCGTGCCGTCCTCGACGTCGAGACCCGGATGACGAGCGCGGGCCCCACCGTGCACGAACAGCTCGGCGAGCTCGCGTCTCGGATGTCCGAGCTCACCGCGACCCCCACCGACACCGTCACGCGCGATTCGGTGGTCGCCGCCGCGCGCGATCTGATCTCCGGCGTTCGTCGCCGGGCTGCCGAGCTCGCCGCTGCCCAGGCGGAAGCGAACATGCGGATCCGCGAGAAGGCCGAACAGGTGAGCTCTCTGGCCACCCGCCTCGGCCAGACCAACCTCGCGATCCAGCGCTCCGGTGATGCGGCGATGATGGACGAGCGCGATCGGCTCGCGAACCAGCTCTCCGAGCTCACCGGCGGCACCGCGCGGATCGACGGCGATGGCCAGATGCGCTTCGTCCTCGACGGCGGCGCGGTCCTGGTCGACGGCGCCAACGCCGCGTCGCTGAAGGCGACCCCCGATCCGACGACCGGCGATCAGAAGCTCGAGGTCGTCGCCGGCACGCTCCGTCGCGACGTCACCTCCAACATCACCGGCGGCTCGCTCGGCGCGGATCTCCAGGTCCGCGACAACGTGATCGCGAAGGCGCGCGGCGATCTCGACCAGCTCGCATTCGACATCTCGAGCGCGTACAACGCCGCTCACAGCGCGAACGCCGGTCTCGACGGCGTCTCCGGTCGCGACATGTTCGTCCAGCCCACGCAGGTCGCCGGTGCGGCGAGTGCGATGGCGCTCGACCCCGCACTCGCCCCCGATTCACGGTTGCTCGCGACCGGCGCGGCCGGTGCCGCCGTCGGTGACAACACCGGTGCCAAGGCCCTGCTCGCCGTGTCGTCGGCCACCGTCGCCTCGGGCGGCAGGACGCTCGGCAATGCCGCGCTCGACATCGTGTCGTCGATCGGCATCGCGGCCTCCGAGGCCGGCGCTGATGTCCGCCGCGACCAGCTCGTCGCCGATCACCTCGGCGGCCTGCGCGATTCGCTCGCCGGCGTCGACATCCAGGAAGAGCTCTCCAACCTCGCGCGCTTCGAGCACGCGACGACGGCGATGACGAGATTCGTCTCCACCGTCGACAGTCTTCTCGGAGACCTGATCGACCGCTTGTAAGGGAAGAGGTAGCTGATGCGCGTCACCGGAAACCGCATGATCGACTTGGCGACCGGAGCGACCGCTGCCGGTCAAGCTCGCGTTGCAAGCGCAGCCCAGGAAGTCACCTCGGGGATGCGCGTCACGCGCCCCTCCGACGATCCCAGCGCGTACGTCGCCGCCGAACGCGCGAAGCTGCACAAGAACCTGGTCTCCGGCTCGACCAAGGCCGTGCAGACCTCTCGTGAACGCCTCGACCTGGTCGATGGTGCGCTGGCGACGATCGGCGACGTGGTCTCGCAGATCCGCAGCATCGCGCTGCAGGGCTCGTCGGCGACCTACAACGCCAGCGACCGCGCGCAGATGGCGGAGCAAGTTCGCACGCTGATGGAGACCGCCGTCGGTGCCGCCAACGTGCGCGCTGCCGACGGGGAGTATCTCCTCGCCGGCTCGTCGTCCGTCGCCACACCGTTCTCCGCCGCCGGCGTGTACAGCGGCAACGCCGACACGCGCGATGTCGCGACGTCGGCCACCACGAGCGTGCGCGCCACCGTCGCGGGCTCCGATCTGACCGCGGTCAACGGTGGCGTCGACGTGCTTCCCTTGATGGAGCGCGTCGCCTCTGCGCTGTCGACCAACGACACCACGGCGCTCGCCACCACGCTGAACGATCTCGCGAAGGCCGTCGAGCAAGTCGGTCTCGCGCGCACGCGCGTCGGCGGCTCGATGGCCGTGCTCGACGCGACGCTGACCGCGCACGGCGAGCTCGCCGACAGCCTCGCAAAGACGATCTCGAACGAAGTCGAAGTCGACTCGCTCGCGGCCGCGAGCAACCTGGCGAAGACGAGCCAGGCGCTCGAGGTCTCGCGCACCGTGACTTCGCATCTTCTGAGTCTTCTCGATCCTCGCGGCTAAACGATCCGCGAAACCGAGCGACCCAGCTAGTGGGACCAAGACGGTCCGTCAGTAAACCCAGCAAGGAAAACGCAAATGGCTATCTCGGTCCTCACCAACGTCGCTTCTCTGAACGCTCAGCGTAACCTCGCCGGCACCCAGGCTGCGCTCGCCTCCTCGATCGGCAAGCTGTCGTCGGGTCTTCGCATCAACAGCGCGGCGGACGACGCCGCGGGCCTCGGCATCAGCGAGAACCTCAAGGCGAACATCCGCAGCCTCTCGCAGGCGCAGCGCAACGCGAACGACGGCATCTCGATGTCGCAGGTCGCGGAAGGCGCGATGAACGAGATGCAGGGCATCGTCTCGCGTATGCGCGAGCTCAGCGTCCAGGCGGCGAACAGCACGCTGGGTGCGACGGAGCGCGGCTACATCCACACCGAGTTCGGCCAGCTCAAGAACGAGATCGACCGCATCAGCTCGGTGACGAACTTCAACGGCCAGAAGCTGCTCGACGGCTCGGCCTCGACGGGCCTGACCTTCCAGGTCGGCATCTTCAACACCTCGAACGACCGCCTGTCGATGTCGATCACCAAGCTGACGGCGTCGACCCTCGGTTCGACCTCGCTGCACATCGGCTCGGCCTCGCTGTCGACCGCTGCCAAGGCGCAGTCGGCGATCGGCGCCTTCGACAAGGCCATCCAGCAGCTGTCGCAGTCGCGCGCGAAGGTCGGTGCGACGCAGAACCGCATGCAGGTCACCCTCGCGAACCTCGCGACCTCGCACGAGAACCTGTCTGCCGCGAACTCGCGCATCCGCGACGTCGACGTGGCGGCCGAGACTGCCGCGATGACGCGCTCGCAGATCCTCAGCCAGGCCGGCATCGCGGTGTTGGCGCAGGCGAACCAGATGCCGTCCTCGGCGCTGTCGCTGCTCCAGTAACTCGCAGCTAGGGAGGTCCGATCATGGGTGCGATCACGTTCGGCGGATTGGTCAGCGGTCTCGATACAGCCTCGCTCGTCGAGAAGCTGGTCTCGCTCGAGCGCGATTCGTCGAGATCGCTCTCCGCCAAACAGTCGGACCTCACCACGCAGAAGAGCATCGTCAGCAGCCTGAATTCCGCAGTCGCGGCTCTGGCTACGGCGGTGCGAGGACTGGACCTCGCTTCCGAAGGACGTCCGCTCACGGCCACCTCGTCCGATTCCAAGATCGGCGTGGCAGTGTCGTCGAGCGCGACCGCCGGGATTCATGACTTCCGGGTCAAGTCGCTGGCAGCTTCGAAGGTGGTCCAGTCCAAGACATTTTCCAGCCGCGACACCGCGGGCATCGTCGGCAACGGCGGCGTCAACATCACGGTGGCCGGCGTCTCGAAGTCGGTCAGCTGGAACAACTCCGACTCCCTCGACAGCATCGCCGCGAAGATCAACTCCGCCGATGCGGGCGTCACCGCGAGCGTCATGGACGTCAGCGGCACCGGCTCGTTCCGGCTGATCGTCACCGCGAAGGACAGCGGGACCGCTGCCGCGCCGACCTTCTCGGACACCGGCGGTGCCTCCAACCGTCTCGACTTCGCGGTGTCCACCAACGTCAAGGTGGCCGCCGCCGACGCGGTCGTCACCGTCGACGGCATCGACATCACGCGCTCCAAGAACGTGATCACCGATGCGTTCGCCGGCGTCACGCTCACCCTCAACGCGGTGCACGATGTCGCGGATCCCGCGAACCGCACCACGATCTCGACGGATCAGAAGTCGTTGACCGAGAAGGTGAAGGCCGTCGTCACCGCCTACAACTCGATCAACAGCGCCCTCCACGTCCAGCTCGATTACACGGGCACCAAGAAGGGCACCAACACGCTGTTCGGCGACTCGACGCTTCGCCAGCTGCAGCAGCAGCTCGGCACGGTGATGTCGAACAGCTACGGCACCACCGGCAGCACCACGCTGTCCGCGCTCGGCATCTCGCGCGATCGCACCGGAGCGATGACGCTCGACGAGTCCAAGCTCGCGGCGGCGGTTGCATCCGACCCGAACGCCGTGAGCAGCCTGTTCGTCGACAACGGCTTTGCCTCCGCCGTCACCACGATGGCCGATAGCTACACGCTCTCGGGCACCGGTGTATTCGCGGCGAAGACGCAGTCGCTCACCGACCGCCACTCCGTCTTGCAAACTCAGATCGATCGAATCAACAGATCGGCCGATGACCTTCAGGAGCGTCTCGAAAAGCAGTTCAACGCCCTCGAGCAAGCGATGAGCGCGCTCACCTCGCAATCGAGCCAGCTGCTCGCGATGCTCCGGTAAGGAACCACACCATGCACGCCCGCGCCGCCAACGCATATCGCAAGGGAGATCTCGAGTCCGCGCCGAAGCACCTCGTGCTCGAGCGGCTGTTCGACCGGTTCGATCGCGACCTCGTGCAAGCCCGCGAGGCGATCGCCGCGAAGGACATCCAGCGCAAGGCCAACCTGCTGGACCACGCGATGCGCATCGTCGCCGAGCTCACGGCAGCGCTCGACCACGCCGTCGCGCCCGAGCTGTGCGCGAACCTGGCCGCGCTCTACGAGTTCGTCACCGTTCGCCTCGGCGAAGCGAACACCACCCTCGCCGTCCAGCCGCTCGACGAAGCGGCCAGGCTGATGACCGAGATCGGTGCAGCCTTCAAGCAGGCGCATCGATGATGGCGAGCGACCTGCTCGAGCAATTGCTCGACGCCACCGGCTATCCGCCCGACCTCGTCGAGGCCGACGCCTTGCTCGCCGCCTTCCAGCAGATGCACGCCCGCCGGCAAGCGATCATCAGTGGCATGCAAGGCCTGCTGATCGACGGCTTCGATCCCGCGGGCGTTCGCGAGCTCGCGGCGCGCCAGACCGCGTGGCACGCAGCCTTGAGCATGGCGATGGAGCGCACGCGAGAGCAGCGGATCGGCGCCTCGAAGCTTCGCGCCTACGCGTTCTAGAGATCGATCCCGAGCACGGTCCGGATCCACACCCGGCCGAACGGATCACCGACCTGCAGCGAATCGCCGAGCGAATCGACTCGCAGATAGGCGCCGATCGACAGGAACACCTTTCCGGACTGCACGAGGAACGTGGGTCCGATGAAGTGGTGCGCCTTCTGCGGCGCATCGTTGATGTTCATCTGATCGCTGGCGTCGTTCGCCTTGTCGAACCTGCCGCGCCCCCAGTACTCGAGGCCGACGAACAGCTTCGGATCGATCTGGTAGTTCACCGCGGCCGTCGGGTTGTAGATGTACTTGGAATCGTCGGTCTGGTAGTACCACTCCTGTTCGACCCACAGATTCGCGACCAGCGTCAGGTCGCCGAACCGCTTCGACAGCAGGAGCTTCTCCTCGAATTCGAATTCGTTATCGAGCTCGGCGATCTCGAAGTAGAGCCCGATGTCGACGGGCCACTCGCCCTCCTCGGCGAGCCGCACGCGGACGCGCTGCTTGACGCCCTGGAAGCGAAGGAAGGGTGTGTCCGCGCTCGCCGCCTGCCGGAGCATGAAGTAGAAGCCGGCCTCGATCTTGTCGGTGATGCCGTACTCGAGCTCGGTCTGCAGCACCGAGCGCACGCCCATCACGCCGTCGAGGGTGCCGTCGGGGTTCTCGCGCGCGACGCGCACCGGCACGAGGTCGGCATACTGCTCGAGCTCGAGCGCGCCCTCGTTGAGCGTCTGGTACGGATAACTCATCGGGTTCGGATGTGGCGACGCGCGCGCCTCGGTGACGACGACGACGACGAACAGCAGCGTGACGAGCGCGAGCGCGAGACGTTTCACGGTGTCCTCCGCGGCAAGATCCAAGACCTGGGACCGAGGCCGTCGGTCTCGCGAGCGAGGTCGACGGTGGGATCGATCAGCCGCTGCCGCGGACGACCGTTGAGCGAGGCGAAGGCATCGACCCGAACTTCCGGATCGCGCACGCCGCGAGCGCGGAAGTCCGCGGCGACGACATGTGCGAGCTGCAGGATGTGATCCGGCTGCGTCGACATCATCTTGGTTTGGTAGCGAGTCAGATAGCTCGTCGGCACGACATCCCACGTGCGCCCGGTCGATGGCTCCCGCACGTGGAGCTCCACCGATCCCGTCTTCTCCATCACCATCACGTTCCACGAGAACCGGAAGCCCTGTTCCGTCCAGCGCGCGTCACCCGGATAGAGCAGGTGACGGAACGGCATCAGCACGTGGAACGCGAAGTACACGCCGAGCGCGGCCAGGGCGAGGCGCGGCCGGCGCACCGGAGGCGCTTCGTCGTCGGCGATCTTCGAGCCGAAGAACCGTCGCGGCCAGCTCGGCGGCAAGAAGATCAGCGAGCTCGCCATCATGATCCACGGGAACATGCCGAGCGAGAACAGCTTCGCCGTGATCAGGTGAAAGCCGACGACGAGCGCATAGGCAAACCGGCGGCTGCGCGGCCACAGCAGCAGCGGCACGATCGAGAGATCGAACGCGAGACCGGCCCACGAGAACGCGTACGCGGTCCACTCCTGCGCCAGCCACGGGCCGATCAGCGGAAAGTCGGTGTTCGCCGGCAGCCAGATCCCGAGCGGCATCGCCTCGACGACCCAGTCGTACTCGAGCTTCGCGATGCCACCGAACACGTAGACCAGCGCGATCTGCGCGCGCAGCGCCCACACCACCCAGGCCGGAATCGTCGAGCGTGCGAGCGAACGATCGCGCCGTGCATCCACCGACCATGTCGCGTGCAGCGGCAGGAACGCCATCAGCCCGCACAGGCAGATCACGAGGTAGTAGTGATTGAGATAGTTCGTCTGATCGATGAAGTGCGCGTACGCGAACAGCACGCCGAACCCAGCGACCGCCGCGCGGTAATACAGCCCGACGGCGATCATCACCGCCAGCACCGCCATCACGCCGAAGTGGATGTACATGCCGGGCGCCGGCCACGGCTTCACCCAGTCGAAGCCGAAGTACGAGAAGAAGTGCGACGGCATCTCGTAGTACTCGGCGATCCAGCCATGGGCGAAGAACCGCAGCGTCGCGATCAGCATCAGCGTGCCGAACACGATCCGGAACACCGCACCGGAGGCGGCGTCGACCGGTCTCCACGCTCGCTCAGTCGCCGTCATTGTCGTTGAACTTGAGGGTGGCGCCGAGCACGCCGACGACCTCGGTGGCGAGGATGGTCTTCAGCTCCTTGATCGCGGCGAGCGCGACCTCGATCTCCGGAGCGTGATCGATCAAGGCCTGCTCGAACGGCTGCGGGATCGCGGCGACCGCGGCGAGCGCTGCCTCGAGAGCGTCGCGCACGGCGCGATCGGTCACCGGCGCGGCAGCCTGGATGAGCTTGCCGATGCCCTTGCCCGGCCGGCCATCGCGCGAGCCGAAGTAGATGTTGCGAATGCCGATCAGCGTGTTCGTCAGATCGGCGAGCGAGTTGTCGCTCGGCCGTGATTCGACGAGGTCCGGTTGCGGCACGCCGCCCGTCGCCGTACCACTCGGCTTGCCGAGGCGCGCATCGGCAGCGAGCTCGGCGAGGAACACGCTCTCGTTGACGAACGCGTCGATCGAAGCCGCCACCGTCGGATACGTCGCGTTATCGGTGCCCGGATGTGCGAGCAGATCTTGCTCGCCGGTCCATGCCTCGCGCAGCTCGCGCGCGCGGCTCTCGAGGTTCTGCGCGTAGGCCGCGACCAGCGCGCGCCGGCGCGGGCTCGCGGTGAATGCCGCCAGCACGGCTTCGTCGTTGGCGCCGAACAGCAGGTATTCGAGCGCGTGGAAGCCCTTGCGGTTCGCGCCCATCGAGGTGACCGCGTCCTCGGAGATCTCGGTGGTCGCCGCGACCTCGGCCTCGACCTTCGCCGGATCGATCGCCTGATCCATCGCCGCGGTCAGCCGCAGATCTGCCGCCGGCCCGAAGCCGAACGCATCGGCGTGCTTCCACGGCACGCGCGCCGCCCGCCAGGCAGCACGCGCATCGCGCAGCGCCGGCAAGTTGACCTCGGTCGCGAAGCTCTCGCAGGCGACCCGCAGCTCGCCGAGCGTCATCACCACGTCGTCGAGTGTGGGCACCGCGACCTCGGCACCCAGCTCGCGGGCGACCACGCGACGATCTCCGTCGCCGAGTGGAATCGGCGAGCACGTCGCGATGCACGCGAGCGCCGCGAGCAGCAGTGACTTCACAGCGACTCCAGAAATCGGATCAGCGCGCCGCGATCGCTCTCGGGCATCAGCCGGTACGCCTCGCGCGCCGCTTCGCCCTCGCCGCCGTGCCACAGGATCGCCTCGCTCAGATCGCGCGCGCGACCGTCGTGTAGGAAGTCGGTGTGGCGGTTGACCACCTTCACGAGGCCGATGCCCCACAACGGCGGCGTGCGCCACTCGTTGCCGGTGGCCAGAAAGTCAGGTCGTCCGTCGGCGAGCTCGTCGCCCAGGTCGTGGAGCAGCAGATCGGTGTACGGGAAGATCGTCTGCCCCGAGACCTCGGGGATGCCCGCCAGCTCGCCGGTCACCAGCTTCGGCGTGTGACAGCTCGCGCACCCCGCCTCGTGAAACAGCGCCTTGCCGCGCAGCACGACCGGATCCCTGAAGTCTCGCCGCGCCGGGACCGCGAGCAGCTGCGAGTAGTAGGTGACCTCGTCGATCTTGTCGTCGGCGATCTCTGGAGTGCCGCCATCGGGGCTCGCCGCGCATGCCGTCTGCGCCGGCGGACAGTTCTGGTCGGGGAACAGCGTCGACGTGATGCCGATGTCGCCGTTGAACGCGCCGGCGACCTGTTGCTCGAGCGTCGGCTGATTCGCCTTCCAGCCGAACCGTCCGAGCTTCGCGCTTCGCGATCGAACATCGAACACGCGATTGACCCGGCCGGAGATGCCATCGCCGTCGGCATCTCCCTCGTCGGCGAGCTCGACGATCACGCTCTCGTCGATCGCCTCGAGGAGGCCCAGGCCCACCATCGCCGGCCCGGTGCGCGGCGAGATCATGATGCCCTCGCCGAACGGGCCGAACGCGAGGTCGAACTGGTAACTCGGTTGGCGCAGCGAGAACGGCGAGCCATCACCGAACGCGCCCGCCACCTCGACGTACGTCACCTTCGCCGTTCCCTCCGCCGGCACGTCGAGCAATGACTTGTGATTGAACTGACCGCCGTACACCGGATCACCGAGTGGCCCACCGTCGGGCGCTTCACCCGGCACCGACAGCCGGACGAGCAGACCGAGGAACTCCTCGTCGGGCTCCTGCGGCGGTGCACCGCGGCCGTCCTTGAAGTGACACGCCGCGCACGAGGTCGCGTTGTAGGTCGGGCCGAGCCCGTCGACGCCGCTGGTCGACGACGGCGCCGTCACCCACGCACGCTTGAAGAACGAGTTGCCGACGAAGAACTTCTCGCGGCGCTCCCCGATCAGATTTCGCGCCGCGAGCGAGAACGCGTTCGCGCCCTCCTCGAACACGGTGGTCTCACCGCCGGCGAGCTCCTCGCCGGGCTCGTAGTCGCTCGCGTTGTCACCGCAGGCGACCAGCAGGATCAGGAGCGCGCGCTTCATGTCTCGAGTCGGCTCGTCATTCGAGGTTGATGGTGATGCCGAGCAGCGTCGCGATCTCGACGGTGGTCTCGGTCTGGGCCTGGAGTGCATCGATCGCCGCGCGAACCTTCGCGCGACCATCCGCGTCGTCCATGATCGCCTGGTCGAACGGCTGCGGGATCGCCTCGATCGCGTCGATGCTCGCCTGCAGATCGGCCTGCATGCGGGCATCGAGCTCGGGATCGCGCGCCGCCACCACCTCGTCGAGCCCCGGTCCGTCGAGCGCGCCGTACCTGCCGAGGTAGATGTTCTGCATCGAGATCGCGTTCGCGCGCAGGTCGCGGTGCGTGTTGTCGGAGAAGCACGAGTGCTCGTCTTCCTGATCGCGATTGTCGAGCGCGGTGCCCATGCGCTCGCCCGACAGCTCGGAGCCCGACAGGCTACCCATGCCCTGGAGCACGCGCCGCAGCGCCTCGCGGTGATCGAGCGCGATGAAGT
>JAEYYY010000487.1 GCA_023430775.1 Pseudomonadota bacterium | reverse complement strand
AGATCCTGTTCGATGCGAGCGAGGAACATCTCGACGGAGATCGCCCGATCGCAGGCCTCGGCGTGATCGCCGGCCAGGTCGTGCGCCTGCGCCCGGAGCATGCCGCGGTCAAGGTCCCGCACATGGGCTGGAATCGCGTCACCCGCCACGCGCCCGAGCCGATGCTCGACGGCGTTCCCGAGGATGCGCACGTCTACTTCGTCCACTCGTTCCACGCGGTGCCCGAGGATCGCTCGCTGGTCACGCTCGAGGCAGATCACGGCATGCCGGTGACCGCCGCGATCCGCAAGGATCACCTGTTCGCCTGTCAGTTCCATCCCGAGAAGAGCCAGGCCGTCGGGCTGCGCATCCTCGCCAACTTCGTGGGTTTGAGGTGAAGCTGTTCCCTGCGATCGATCTACTCGGCGGGCGCGCGGTGCGCCTCGAGAAGGGTGAGCGCGACAAGGCGACCGTGTTCTCGGAGCGCCCGCTCGAGCTGGTCGAGACGATGGGCGTCGCGGACCGGCTGCACGTCGTCGATCTCGACGGTGCGTTCGGCGAGCCGCGACAGGCAGCCCTGATCAAGTCGATCGTCGCTGCCTGTCCGGTGCCCGTCGAGGTCGGTGGCGGCATCCGCGATCGCGCGACCGTCGACGAGGTGCTGGCGCTCGGCGTCGGCTTCGTCGTGCTCGGCACGTTGGCCGTCAAGTCACCCGCGCTCGTCGAGGAGGTCTGTCGCGCGTATCCCGGCAAGATCGTCGTCGCGGTCGATGCACGCGACGGCGTGGTCTCGATCGACGGCTGGACGAAGAGCGGCGGCGTCACCGCGATCGAGCTCGGCCAGCGCGCCGCGAGCTGGGGCGCCGCGGCGCTGCTCTACACCGACATCGCGCGCGACGGCGTGCACACCGGTCCCAACATCGAGGCCACCGCGCAGCTCGCGCGCGCTGCCGGCATCGAGGTGATCGCCTCCGGTGGCGTGTCCTCGCTCGCCGATCTCGCCGCGCTCCGCGATGCCGGGATCCCCGCCGCGGTCGTCGGCCGCGCCCTCTACGACAAGCGCTTCACCATCGCCGAGGCCCTGCAGGTGGTCCGGTCATGACGCTGGCGCGCCGGATCATTCCGTGTCTCGACGTCGCCAACGGTCGCGTCGTCAAGGGCATCAACTTCGTGTCGCTGCGCGACGCCGGCGATCCGGTGGAGCAAGCCGCGGCGTACGACGCGCAGGGTGCCGACGAGATCTGTTACCTCGACATCTCCGCATCACCGGAGGGCCGCTCGACGCTCGTCGATGTCGTCGCGCGGACGGCCGATCAGGTGTTCGCGCCGCTGACGGTCGGTGGCGGCGTGCGATCGATCGCCGATGCCGAGCGCTTGCTCGACGCGGGCGCGGACAAGATCGCGATCAACACCGCGGCGATTCGCAACCCGGATCTCGTCAGCGCGCTGGCCGCGCGCTTCGGCAGCCAGGCGATCGTCGTCGCGATCGATGCCAAGCGAAACGATCCCGAGCTCTGGGATGGCACCTGGCAGGTCTACTCGCACGGCGGTCGCACGCCCGAGGGCCTCGACGCGATCGCGTGGTGCATGCGGCTCGCGAACCTCGGCGCCGGCGAGCTGCTCGTGACGTCGATGGATCGCGATGGCACCGGGCAGGGCTACGACATCGAGCTGATCTCGCGCGTCGCGCGCAACGTCTCGATCCCGGTGATCGCCTCCGGTGGTGTCGGCGTGCTCGCGCACCTCGCGGGTGGGCTCGAGGCCGGCGCCGATGCCGTGCTGGCCGCGTCGATCTTCCACTTCGGTCAGCACACGATCCCCGAGGCCAAGGCGTTCCTCGCCGAGCGCGGCATCCCCGTCCGGGTCTAGGTGGCGCGCGGCAGCTTCTTGATCTCGTCCCGCGCGATCCGCCACGCCTTCTGCGCCATCCACGACAGCGTGCGATCCTGGCGCATCGCTTCCTTGCTGATCTCCTCGAGCATGTCCTCGGGGAAGTAGAACGGGTAAGCGATCGTGTCGTGGCTGGTCGCGCGATACACGCGCGGCGGCGGGTTCTCGATCACGCCCTCGGGGTCGAACTCCGCCTCGGTGCCGATCCGATGCTTGCCCGCGTGGAACACGACGAACTGCTCGTGCGCGACGTCCTCGTCATCGGCGGGCTCGGTGCCGCGCGCACAGATCACGCGCCCGGGGAGATCGAGGGAGGCCTTCGTCAGCTGCTCGATCAACGGTGGCCAGCTGACGACGTCGGGATCCCGATCCAGCCACGCGTGATAGCGCAGGACGATCGAGCGTTCGTTCTCGCTCAGGTCTCGCCAGCCCCAGTCGACCTCGAACGAGCTCAGGTACGTCGGCATGCCGGGCTCCTACTACGCGGGCGAGCACCGGTGAAAGCGCGATTCGCTAAGGTCGACCAACAGGCGGATCGAGCGTCTCGTTGTCGAACTTGAACGGGATTTTCGCGTCGCTGGTCGCCGTGCCCGGGATGCGCAGGATCGCCGTGACTCTTGCCGTCGCCGGCACCGAGTACGATTCGTGCGCCTGCCCCGAGCTCGAGTAGCCCGAGCCGCGACCGCTGGTCTTGACCGGTGCGCCGGTGTCGTCGACCAGCTCGGTGGTCACGCGAACGGACGAGCCCATGCCGTCCCAGTTGATCAGCACCTCGCGCCTGCCGTTGCTGGCCGGCATGCTCGCGACGTGGATGCGCAGCCGCCCCTCGGCGATGTCGACCACGCTGTTGTCGAGTGGCACCGCGACGCGCTTCTCGATCACCTTCGGGACCTTGACGATCACGTGGCCACGCAGCGACAGCTTCTTCACCTCGCTATCGAGATCGAGGATGACGACGCCGGGGTCGCATGCGGAGAGCGCGACCGGGAGCCCCGGCGCGACCTTGATCGGCTTGCCACCGCTCGACGCCTTGTCGATCACGACCTTGTCGATCGTGCCGTTCGTGAGCCCGAGCACGACGAGCCGGGCGCGGGCCTTGGTGTGATCACCGAGCAGGGCGACCGCCCACTCGAGCGCGCCGCGCCAGTGCCGGGTCCACGACGGCTGCGGATCGAGCGTGGAGAACGAGCTGGTGACCGGCGTGCCCTTGGGGTCGAGGAGGATCTGGCCGCCGCGGAAGCCGATCCTGATCTGGTGATCGACCTCGAGCCTGGCGAGCGCATCCCACAAGGTCGCGTTGGAGACGTCGAGATCGAGCTTCGCGGTGCCGAAGGCGGTCACCCGGCAGCCGCTCTGGTCCGACAACTGGCGGGCGATGTCGAACAGGTGGCCGTTCTGGACCTTGATGTTGATCGGCCGGGGTGCGGCTTCCGCCACCGCCGCCACCAGCACCAGAGCGATCCCGAGCTTCATCCCACCGATGATACCGAGATGATCGACGGAAGTTGACAGCGGATCCGCGACCCGCGAGGGTACGGCATGGTCGAGCCGGCCTTCGACGATCGTGGCCTGGTGCCGTGCATCGTGCAGGATGCCACCTCGTCGACCGTGCTGATGCTGGCGTGGATGAACGCCGAGGCGCTGCGGCTGACCCGCGAGACCGGCATCGTTCACTTCTGGTCGCGCTCGCGACAGGCGCTGTGGAAGAAGGGCGAGACGTCGGGCAACACGCTGACGGTGGTCGAGCTCCGCATCGACTGCGATCGCGACTGCCTCCTGGTGCGCGCCACGCCCGCGGGCCCGAGTTGCCACACCGGTGCCACCAGCTGCTTCTTCACGCTCGACGACGACACCACCGACGACGGCGTCGCCCCGATCCTCGCGCGTCTCGATGCGCTGCTCGCCGCGCGCCGCGATTCGTCGACCGGCGACAAGAGCTATACGAGGTCGCTGCTCGACAAGGGCATCCCGAAGATCATCTCCAAGATCGAGGAAGAGCAGCGCGAGTTGGTCGCCGAGCTGCCGGCAGGCGATGACGACAAGGTGATCTACGAGGCCGCGGATCTGCTGTTTCACGTCATGGTCGGATTGACCGCGCGCAAGCTGCCGGTCGATCGCGTGCTCGCCGAGCTGGCGCGCCGGTTCGGGACCTCGGGTCACGTCGAGAAGGCCTCGCGGAAGTGATCGATCTCCTCGCGCCCGGCGGCGGCCTCGAACGCGCGATCCCGCACTACGAGGATCGCGCCGAGCAGCGCGTGATGTCGGCGGCCGTCGAGCGCGCCCTCGCCGACGAGCGACCGTTGATCGTCGAGGCCGGCACCGGCACCGGCAAGACGCTCGCCTATCTGATCCCCGCCCTGCAGAGCGGCAAGCGCGTGATCGTGTCGACGGGAACGCGCGCGCTCCAGGATCAGATCGCTCGCCACGACGTACCGCTGCTCCGCACGATCATCGGCCGGCCGTTCGCCGCGGTCGTGCTCAAGGGCGTCGGCAACTATCTGTGCCGCCGCAAGCTCGCCGAGATCGTGTCGCGCAAACCGACCGACGGCACGCTGCAGGCGATCACCTCGTGGAGCGCCGAGACCGCGACCGGCGATCGCGCCGAGCTCGACTGGCTCGCCGAGGACGCCCCCGTATGGGCCGACGTCACGACCACGCCCGACGCGCGCATCGGCCCGCGCTGCCCGTACTTCGAGCGCTGCTTCGTCACCCAGGCGCGCCGGCTCGCCGAGCAAGCGCAGCTCGTGCTCGTCAATCACCACCTCTACTTCGCCGATCGCGTGCTGCGTGCCGCGCATCCCGGCGCGCGCGTGCTTCCCGATCACGATGCCGTGGTGTTCGACGAGGCGCACCAGCTCGAGGATGTCGCCACCGAGCACTTCGGCGCGAAGGTCTCGACCCACGCGCTGGCGACGCTGATCCGCGATGCGCATCTCGCGATGGCCAGCATGCCGCTGTGGACCGGCCGCGCCTCGGTCGACGTGCTGCAGACCGTCGAGCGCGCAGGTCTCAAGCTGTTCTCCCTCGTGCGATCGGCGCTGGCCGTGCCATCCGGCGATACCCGCGTGCCGTTGCCGAGCGGCCTGTTCGATCGCGCCGATCGTCAGACCGCGTGGTTCGAGCTCGACACCGCGCTCGAGGAAGCCGCGCGTGCTGCCGAGGCGGAGGGCGAGCCATCGCCCGACGACGAGCCCGACGATCCCGCGACCGGCTCGCGCGCCGCGTTGACGGGCATCGCACGGCGCGCCCGCGAGCTGCGCGACGCACTGGCCACGATCGCCGAGCAACGGCAGAAGAGTCACGTCTACTGGGGCGAGGTGCGGTCGACCGGGACCGCGCTCACGGCATCGCCGATCGATGTCGCGGACCTGATGCGCCGCCACGTCGTGCGCTCGGGGCCGACGCCGATCTTCACCTCGGCCACGCTGACCGCCGCCGGCGACTTCCAGTACACGCGCAAGACCCTCGGGCTCGAGGAGGAGACCGTCGACGAGCTCGTCGTCAGCTCGCCGTTCGACTACGAGCGCCAGGCGATGCTCTACGTGCCGCGGGATCTGCCGCCGGCCGGCGATGGCTTCTCCGACGACGCCGCCGCCCGCACGCGCGAGCTGCTCGCGATCACCGGCGGGCGCGCGTTCCTGCTGTTCACCAGCTACCGCGCGCTCCAGGAAGCCGCGACCAAGCTGAAGGACTTGCCCTACCCACGCATGGTGCAGGGCGATGCGCCGCGCGCGACCTTGATCGACCGCTTCCGCTCGACGCCCAGCGCCGTGCTGTTCGGCACCAGCTCGTTCTGGGAGGGCGTCGACGTTCCCGGTGATGCGCTATCGCTCGTCGTCATCGACAAGCTGCCGTTCGCGCCGCACACCGATCCCTTGATCGCGGCACGCATGCAGGCGGTCGCCGAGGCCGGCGGTGATCCGTTCGCCGCGATCCAGCTCCCGGCGGCGGCGATCAGCCTCAAGCAGGGCTTCGGACGGTTGATCCGGCGGCGCGACGATCGCGGCATCGTCGCCATCCTCGACGGCAGGATCGTGACGCGCACCTACGGCCGCGTGTTCGTCGAGACCTTGCCGACCGGGCTCCCACGCACCTCGGCGATCGAGCAAGTGCGCCGGTGGTGGATCGCGGGTAGCTTGCCGGCGTGATCGGGATGCTCGTCGTCGCGCTGAGCTTCGTGCTCGGCTCCATTCCGTTCGGCGTGCTGGTCGCGAAGCAGCGCGGTGTCGACATCAAGGCGCACGGCAGCGGCAACATCGGCGCGACCAACGTGACGCGCGTGCTCGGCCTCGGGGCGGGCGCGATCGTGCTGCTGCTCGATGCCGGCAAGGGTGCGCTCGCGGCGTGGCTCGCGAGTCGCTATTGCACGCCGTGGGTGATCGCGGCTGCCGGGTTCGCGGCGATCCTCGGCCATTGCTTCTCGCCGTGGCTCGGCGGCAAGGGCGGCAAGGGTGTCGCCACCGCGCTCGGCGTGTTCGTCATCCTCGCGCCTCCACTCGCCGCGATCGCGGTGCTGGTGTTCGCCGCCGTGCTCGCCGTGACGCGCGTCCCCGCGCTCGGATCGATCGCCGGCACGATGGCGATCGCGGTGATCCTGGTCTACCGCTCCGACCAGCCGAACGCGGTGCTCGCCTGCGCGACGGTCGCGCTGATGCTGTACACGCATCGCTCGAACCTCGCGAAGCTCAGGGCGCGCTGACTACCAGCGCTCGGCGATCTGCTCGACGGCCTGATGGCGCACGCGCTCGACCAGCGCGGCGAGCCGACCGCGTCCCGGAACCTCGAAGTCATCGCCGAGCAGGGCGTGCAGTGGCTCGAGCGCGAAGCGGCGCTCGTGCAATCGCGGGTGCGGCACCTCGAGCTCCGGCGAGCGGATCGTGCGCGCGCCCCAGATCAGCACGTCGAGATCGATCATCCGCGGCCCGTTGCGCTCCTGCGCGAGCCGCTCGCGCCCGAGCAGCCGCTCGATCTCGAGGAGGGCCGCGATCAGCTCGCCGGGCTGCGCGTCGGGGATCGCGATCCGCACCGCGGTGTTGAGAAACGCAGGCTGCAGCGGGCCGATCGGTGCCGTGCGATAGAGCGGCGCCGAACGGAGATGGTCCCCGAGCATGCCGATCGCCTCGCGCGCGCGATCGAACCTCGCGATCAGCTCCTGCTCCGAGCCGATGATGCCGCCGATCCCGATGACGATCGGCTCGCTCACCCCGCGACCGTGTTCTTCAGGATCCCGATGCCTTCGATCTCGACCTCGACGACGTCACCGACCGCGAGGTTGCCGACGCCCGCCGGCGTGCCCGTCGAGATCACGTCGCCGACGTCGAGCGTCATGTACTGGGTGACGAACGCGATCAGCGTGGGGACGTCGAAGATCAGATCGCTGGTCGACGAGTCCTGCTTGATCGCGCCGTTGACCCGCGTCGCGATCGCGAGGTTCTTCGGATCGAGGTCGGCGACGATGCGCGGCCCGATCGGACAGAACGTGTCGAAGCCCTTCGCGCGCGTCCACTGGCCGTCCTTCTTCTGGAGATCGCGCACGGTGACGTCGTTGACGCAGGTGAACCCCATCACGAAATCGAGCGCGGACTCGCGGGTCACCCGCCTGGCGCGCCGGCCGATCACCACGCCGAGCTCGCCCTCGTAGTCGACCCGCTCGAACCCGGAAGGCCGGACAATCTTGCCGCCATCGGGGATCATGGCCGACCGGGGCTTGAGAAACATCAGCGGCTCCTCCGGGAGGCCCTTGCCCATTTCGAGCGCGTGGGCCCGGTAGTTCTGGCCGATGCCGATGATCTTGCTGGGAACCAGGTCGATCTCGTCGACCTGGGACCCGCTCACGACGGGGATACGCATGGGGGGAAAGGTAGGACACCCACGAGGGTCGTGTCATTGATCAGTCAGTCAGTGCCCTCTACAATTTACGGGATGGGCCGGGCTCCAAACCTCGGAGCGCCACAACGCGTCTCGGCGCATGTGGTGCCGAAGGCCCTCAGTCCATTCGCGGACGAAGACGAGAAGACCACGATCGAATCCGGGTGGGAGGAAGAAGCCTCCACGACGGTCGAGCAGGGCGAGGTCGCAGAAAAGATCCGCACGCTTGGATTGCGACCGATCACCAACGTGACCGGCAGCGCGAACGGCGTGCAGGACGAGCTGACGATGGACGATCAGCACGCGCAGGCCGGGATGCCGCTGATCACACCGATCGCGAACATCCACGCGCGGATGATCATCACCGCCGGCAACGATCAGGGTCAGGAGATCGAGATCATCCCCGGCAAGACGTACACCGTCGGCCGCGCGATCGATAACGACATCATCCTCACGGACATCGCGGTCTCGCGAAAGCACTTCGATCTGCGGTTCGAGAATTCGGCGTGGGTGCTCGTCGATCGCGGCTCCGGCAACGGCACCGTGATCAACGGCAACATCGAGGACGCGCCGTTCATGCTCGCGAACGGCGACTCGATCGAGATCGGCAACACGACGTTCCGGTTCGACAATCCGAACGGCGTGCCGCGCAACGCGTTCGCCGAGAACGCTCCCACCGCCGGGTTCCTCGGCTCGGGCTCGCACGACATCGTCACCCGCGACGGCAGCGCCAACGGGTTCGATCCGGATCTCGAGGAGGAACCGTCGACGGTCGCCGGCAAGCCGCTGCGCGAGATGCCGATGGAGACGCCGCGGCGCAATCCCTCGGTCCCGAGCCTCGCCCGCCCCGAGCCGCGCTTGCCCTCGCCGCGGCCGAAGACCGTGCCGCCGCCACCGCCGGCTCCGCTGCCGCGCACCAGGCCGACGAGCGGACCGCCGCCGTTCGGTGGTGCCGCGATGGCGCCGCCGGCGTCGGTGCCCGCGATGCCGGTGTTGCCGTCGCTCGCTCCGACGATGCTTCCGCAGCAAGCGCCGCCCGCGCTGCTCGGTCACGCGCCACCCAACGTGCTGGGCTCGCAGCCGGTGCCGGCGATCGGCTCGAATCGCCCGACGATGCTCGCGCATGGTGGTCTGCCGCCGCCCGAGCAGATGGCGCTCGCGAACGTGATGCCGACGACGATCCCCGGCCAGGGTCCGCCGGTGCAGCCGTCGCAACCGCAGATCCACGCGCTGCCGTTCACGTACCCGAACATGGCGGAGCACGTGCAACACGTGCAGAGCTCGCAGCACGCGAAGATGCTCGTCGTCACCGGCAATGGTCCGCCGCGCGACGCGACCTCGACCGCGCACGTGCCGCCGACGCCCTACAACGGGCTGCCGGTGATGACGCCGTATGTCGCGCCGACGCTGTCGCGACGCACCAAGCTGCTGCTCGCCGGCGCGGGACTCACGGTGCTCGCCGCGATCGCGACGATCGCGATCATCAAGGGCGTCTCCGGCAACGAGGCCACCGAGCCCGACCAGGTCGAGACCGTCGACGACCCCAAGAAGACCACGCCGACCTCGCAACCGATCGACGACAAGAAGGCCGCCGACGACAAGAAGGCCGCGGATACCAAGAAGGCCGCCGACGACAAGAAGGTCGCGGACGCGAAGAAGGCCGCCGACGACAAGAAGGCTGCCGACGACAAGAAGGCCGCGGATGCCAAGAAGGCGGAGGACGACAAGAAGGCCGCGCTCGCGAAGAAGGCCGAGGACGACAAGAAGGCCGCGCTCGCGAAGAAGGCCGAGGACGACCGGCAGAAGGCTGCGGAGGCCAAGCGTGCCGCCGACGACAAGAAGGCTGCCGCGCGCAAGGCCGAGGAAGAGCGCAAGGCCGCGCTCGCCGCAAAGCGTGCCGAGGACGCGAGACGGAAACGCGAGGCGCGCGTTGCCGTCGCGACGACCACCGAGACCAAGACCGTCGCGCCAGCCGACAGCGGCGGCGGTGCCGCAAAGGCGAGAGCGCTCTACGAGCAGAAGAAGTTCGCCGAGGCTGCCAAGGCCGACAAGACCAAGGCAGCGCTCTACAACAACCTGTCGCGCACCTATGCCGCGGGCATGCGAGCGAGCGCGCAGGGCCTCGACGCGTATGTCGCGCTCCGTCAGGCGATCAACTTCGATCGCCAGCTCGGCGGCGCGTTCCAGACCGAGCTGTCGGCGAAGCTGGCCCAGGTTGCCAGTGGCGCGGCGACCTCGCTGATCGCGAGAGGTTCACTCGCCGAGGCGAACACCGCGCTCAAGACCGCCGAGAACGCCGGAGTCGATACGTCGCCGACCCGCAAGCTGCTCTCCAACAAGGCGCTCGAGCTCTACAACACGGCGGTCAGCGAGATGGACACCAACAAGTCCGCGGCGATCGCGAAGCTCAAGCTGATCGTCGCGGTGCTTCCGTCCTCGAACACCACGCACGGCAGGGCGCAGAAGCTGCTCAGCGCGAACCCTTGACGAGATCGGCGATCACGCGCTCGACCTCGTCGAACTCGAACGGCTTGTCGATATGCGCGTCGGCGCCATAGAGCGGCGCGGTCATCGAGTTGGTGGACGGCCCGATCGCGGAGAGCATGACGATCTTGATCTGCTCGGTCTCGGGATCCTGCTTGAGCGCGCGGGCGACTTCCCAGCCGGACTTGCCGGGCATCATGACGTCGAGGATGACGAGGTCCGGGCGATCGCGGCGCGCGAGCTCGAGGGCCTTGTTGCCATCACCGGCGGTCGCGACCTTGTAGCCGCGCTTGCCGAGGCGCGTGCTGAGCATCGCCATGATCTCCGGATCGTCGTCGACCACCAGGATGCTCGCGCCAGTCTCCGCCTTGGGCATGGCCTGACGCTAAGCCGCGCTTAGTTGGGCGTCAAGCGTGGTACCAAACCGCGTGCGTCGGATGGCCTGGCTCGCGATCGTCGTGACGATCGGGATCGCCGCGACCTTCATGATCGGCGACGTCCGCGAGTTACCGGATCGGCTCGGCGGGTTCGGCTGGTGGGCGTTCGCGGCGGCGCTCGGGCTATCGCTGGCGAACTACGCGGTTCGCTTCGCCCGCTGGCAGATCTATCTCCGCTTCCAGGAGGTGAGCGTGCCGGTGGGCTCCAGCGCACTGGTGTTCGGTGCCGGGCTGTCGCTCGCGATCACTCCCGCCAAGCTCGGCGAGCTGGTGAAGAGCTACTTGCTGCGCGAGCTCCACGACATCCCCGCGACGAAGACCGCACCCGTCGTGGTCGCCGAGCGCGTCACCGATCTGGTCGCGCTGCTCGCACTCGCGGTGATCGGCGTCGCGGCCTACGGCGTCGAGCCATTGCTGGTCATCGTCGCCGGCGGCCTGATCGGCTTCGGGCTGCTGATGCTCGCGTGGCCGCGGCCCGCGCGCGCCCTCATCGATCTGGTCACCGCGCCGAAATTCACCCGCCGGTTCCGCGCTCCGATGCAGGACATGTACGGCGGGCTCGCGTCCCTGTGCCGGCCACGGCTGCTGGCGATGGCGACCACGATCGCGATCCCGTCGTGGGCGTGCGAGTGCGTCGGGTTCGCGCTGATCGTCAACGCGTTCCCTGGAGCGCACGTCGACGTAGGTCTGGCCATGGTGATCTACGCGGCATCGACGATCGCCGGCGCGCTCAGCTTCCTGCCCGGTGGGCTAGGTGTCACCGAGGGAGGAATGGCCATCTTGCTCGTGGAGAGCGCTCGGATCGAAGAACCCGTCGCCCTCGCCGCCACGCTCCTGATCCGGCTCGCCACCCTGTGGTTCGGCGTGCTGCTGGGCGTTGTCTTGCTGGCGATCGCGCGCGGCAAGATCGCCAAACGAAGCGGCAGGTCCCGAGCGCAATCATCCTGAATCGCTATACTGCCGGCATGTCGACAGGCATCGACTTCGACTTCGCGCGCTGGCTGGCTGCACGGCGTGGCTCGATGGAACAACAGGAGCGCGAAGGGGCGGCGTACGCGTTCGTCAACGAGCGCAAGTTTCGCCGCACGCTGATGATCGCGCGGCCGGTGACGATGGCGCTCGAGGCCACCACCCGGCTGTGGCGAGACGTCGCGCGCAGCGAGCTGCTCGGCACCGCGGTCAAGGTCACCGACCAGCAGTACCCGCGGGTCTACGAGGCAGCGAAGCAAGCCGGTGCGGCACTTCGCGTCCGCGTCCCACCCGTGTTCGCGGCGCCGTCGTCCTCGATCAAGGTCAAGGTGCTCGGCACCGAGGACGCCCCTCACCTGATCGTCAACCTCGATCTCGCCGAGAAGCTCGACGACACCGAGCTGGTCGCCGCGATCGCGCACGAGCTCGGGCACGTCCAGAACGGTCACATCCTGTACGCCACCGCGCTCCACTACCTGACGAACCAGGCCGTGTTCTTCGTGCGCTGGGTGATCCAGCCCGCGATCATGACGCTGCAAGCGTGGTCGCGACGCGCCGAGGTCACCTGCGATCGCGCGGCGCTGCTCGCGGTCAAGGATCTCGACAAGACACTCGCCGCGATGGTCAAGCTCGAGCTCGGGCTCGAGAAGGGATCCGCTTTCAACGCGCAGGAGTATCTGCGGTCGATCCCCGACGTGAAGAAGGGCATCGGTCGGTTCGCCGAGATGTTCCGCTCTCACCCCTACGTTCCCAAGCGCGTCCAGGCGCTCAAGCTGTTCGCCGATTCGGCGCTCTACGCGTCGGTCACCGGGCAGGACCCTGCAGGTAAGCCCAGCCTGCCCGACATCGACAAGCAGGTCGGAGACCTGATCTCGGTCTTCTAGGAGCCGCTCATGATCTTCCTCGAACATCACAAGCAAGCGAAGCGCGAGATCATCAGCCGCTTCGAGCAGCTCGCGAACGTCGCCGAAGCGATCGGCATGACCACGCTGTCGCGCGATATCCGCACCACGCGCGTCCCCAAGCTCGAAGCCGAGCGGTTCCACCTCGTCGTGCTCGGCGAGTTCAACCACGGCAAGTCGACGTTCGTGAACGCATTGCTCGGCTCCGAGATCCTGCCCACCGGCATCACGCCGACCACGGCCTCGATCAACCACGTCGTCTACGCGCCGCACCCCACCGCGAAGGTCGTGTTGCTGTCGGGGGAGAGCAGGCCGCTCGAGCCCGGCCAGCTCAAGGAGTGGGTCACCGTCGCGGGCGGCCGCGCGAACGAGGTGTCGTACGTCGAGCTCGGGTATCCGTCCGAGCTGCTGTCGAACAACGTCGTCCTCGTCGATACCCCGGGCGTCAACGATCTCAACGAGCAGCGCGCCGAGGTCACGTACGGCTACGTGCCGCGCGCCGATGCCGTGGTGTTCCTGCTCGATGCCGGTCAGGCGCTCAAGGACAGCGAGCGCGAGTTCTTGCGCAGCCGCGTCCTCGAGAGCGCGCGCGACCGCCTGATCTGCGTGCTCGGCAAGATGGACATGCTGTCGCGCGACGAGCGCGTCGCCGTCGTCGATTACGTGCGCAACGGGCTCGCCAAGCTGGCGCCGGATCCGGTCGTGTTCCCGCTGTCCGCGAAGGACTGGGCGAAGTCGAAGGATCCCGAGAGCGGGATGCCCGAGCTGATGAAGTACCTCGAGCGCTTCCTCGCTCGCGATCGCGCGCAGGTCATCCTCGATAACGCCGCCGGTGATGCGGCACGCACGGCCGCGTATCTCGAGAACAACCTCGGGGTTCGCATGCGGGCCTACGACATGGACATCGGCGAGCTCGAGCAACGCATCAACGCGGTGCGCGAGCAGCTCGACACCAGCAAGCGCAAGCTCGACGAGCTGCACGTCCGGATCGACGCCGACGCGGAATCGATCAAGACGCAGATCGGGCTCGATCTCGAGGCGTTCGCGAAGTCGTTCGTCCAGGCGCTGCCGGCTCAGATCGACGCGGTCGACGCCAACGACGTCAAGATGTACTTGCCCGCGTTCATCGAGGACAAGTTCAAGGAGTGGGCCGAGATCGAGGGAGCCAAGCTCGCCGCGATGCTCGAGCACCTCGCCGAAGAGGTCATCCAGATCACCAACGAGAACGTGCAGGCCGCGGCGGCCACGCTCGCCGAACGCCTCGGTCCCGAGGACACGCGTGTCGACATCACCGTCGACAGCTTCAAGTACGACGTCGGCATCTACGCCGTCGGCGCCCTCGGCACCACGGTGATGCTGTTCGTCAACGCGCTCGCCGGTGGCCTGCTCACGCTCGCCGCACCGATCCTCGCGATCGTGCTGAAATCGAAGATCGCCGGCGACATTCGCGTCCAGGCGAAGGAGAAGGTGCCCGCTGCGGTGCTCAACGCCGCCGAGGCGATGAAGCCGCACTTCGACAAGGTGATCGACGACTTCGCGAAGCGGCTGTCGGAGTTCGTGTCGAACGCCGGCAACACGCTCTACAAGGGCATCAGCGAGGTGCTCGACCGCACGATGGCGGAGCGCCGCGAAGCCGGCACTGCCGTCGACACGCTGAAGTCGGCCACCGCCGAGCAGATCGAGCAGATCAAGGCCGCGGGCAAGGCACTCGGCACGATCCGCGAGGGTCTGTGGGCACCCGAGGACGAGCCCGCGCTTCCTTCTCCGGCCGAGTAGCTACGGCGTGCCGGCGGCGCCGGCCATCATCAGCTTGGTCATGCACTCGGTGTACTTGGTCATGATGTCGGCGGACTTGCGCGCGAGGTCGGGATCGGGGCGATCGTCGTCGTCGCCGGCACTGCGCGCCAACTCGGTGCCCCACCTGGTCATGTCCTCGTTGACCTTGTCGGCGCACGCCTTGTCCTTGCAGTCACACATCAGCTTCTGGAACTCCTCCATCTTCGCGACCGCGCCCTCGGCGCTGCTACCGGCGGCGAGATCCTTCGGCACCTTGACGACGTACCAGCGGCCCTTCGCGAGGATCAGGTCGAGCTTGGCCTTCAACTCCTTCGCGTTGCCATCCTTCGAGACGCGCACGCGCACCTCGACCTCGTGAAACACCAGATCGGTGCGCGCCACGCACGCGGATGACACGGCGCCGCCCTTGGCGATGAACGTCGCGTTGCGATCGCGATCGCGGCCGTAGCGCCGAGGCGATCGCCGCATCTCGTTGCGGATCGACACCACGTCGATCTTCGCTCCCTTGACCTTGCTCGCGGCCTTCGTGAAGTCGTCGCGCAGCGTGGTCTCGAGCCGCTTCGAATCCGCGAATTCATCGTCCTCGCGGTCCTGCTTGCACGCGAACCCGTACTCGTAGAGTCCCTTCGGATCGGCGAGCGCCATCAACCGATCGACGTCACCGCCGGCGAGCGCGAGCAGCGCGTCCTTGACGACCTCGTTGCGCGACTGCTCGGAAGCGACCGTCGTCGTGTTGGTGAGCACCGGCTGCTTCGCGGGTGCGGAGCTCGAGCCACCACATGCCGCCATCACTACGACCGCCGACCACGAGAATCTTCCCATCGGTCGAGCATGGCACGACGTCGTCGCTGCTACCTGTCGTGGGCAGCGAACATCCGAGGATGGCTGGTGATTCCGTTCGAGCACGACTGTGGGCACGCTGGGGATCGCGGCTCCTGGAGTGCCGGCTCGACGCGACGAATCAATCGGCCAGTCGCCTGGAGTTGCGCGATTCGCGCACGCTGGCAGACCGCTTGCTCTTCGCAGCTGCCATGCGGATCGCCATCCTCTGTCCCGGCCTGCTTGCTTCCCTCCTCGCCGCCGGTTGCGGTGTCTCCCCTGCCGACGGTACCGAAGACGGCCCCGTCGGGACGCCCGAGAATCCTCAACCGTCGAAGGAAGGTCCGTACGCGGTGCGAAACACGGTCGACTTCACGGCCGAGGCGCTACTGCCGAAGCCGGCCGAGGTCGTGGTCGCCACGCTGCGCGAGTTCTCGACCAACCCCGGCGGCGCGCTGGTGGCTGCCGCGGATGCGGCCGGCGTTCCCGCGCTGGCGACGCTCTATGGCGCCCTGCCCGGTCCGCTGAAGGACAAGTTCGAGGGCTTCATCAACGACTTCGTCGCGAAGGTGAAGATCGATGGCAAGCCGATCACCGAGTACGCCGGCGACATCGCCGAGCTCGCCGACTTCGCCCTGACGCAGTTCACGGTCACCAGCGAGATGGATCTGCGCGCGGCAACCGCGAACCATCGCCTGACCGGACTCGATCTGACGCCGGCCGGGATCAACTTCCAGGTCCCGATCGGCGGCCTCGCCGGAGACATCCTGACGCAGGATCCCGCGGTCTCGGTCGCCGAGGGCGGCTTCGTGACGATCGAGGAGCAGCACTTCGGCCTGATGTACGGCGAGTACGCGTGGCAGGGGCTCGAGGCGGCGTCGACGCAGCTGTTCGGTCAGGGCATCCGCGACACGCTCGGCAAGGCGGTCGATTGCCCCGCGCTCGCGCAGAGCATCGCGAACAAGTGCGTGCTCGGCGTCTGCGTCGGTCACGAGGGGTTGATCGAGGACATCTGCGTCGGCGGCCTCGACACCATCGTCAACCTCGCGCACGACGCGATGGCGGCGAACAAGATCGAGGCGCTCCACCTGATCTCCGGCTCGGTGCGGCTCGTCGACGAGGACGGAGATGGCGTCGGCGACAAGCTGGTCGACGGCAACTGGGACGCCGAGATGAACCTCGGCCTCGGTCTTCGCCACACGCCGGCGACGTTCGAAGGCGAGCGGTAGCGCTATAGTCGCCGGGTGAGTCTGTGGTCGCGCTTCCAGCGCCGTCTCGGTGATCTCGCCGGCGAGCTCGTACTCGATGACTATCGCGACCAGCTCGCGCACGCGGAAGATCTGGTTCGCGGTGGCGATGTCGCGGCGGCGATCGAGATGCTCGAGGCGCTGCTCACCGCCAAGCCGGATCACGGGCAGGCGCTGATCGTCCTCGGCGAGGCGCGCCTGGCACTGCGCGAGCCCGACAAGGCGCGCGAGGCGTTCGAGCGCGCGATCGCGGTGCGGTCGGGCGATCCGGCGGCGCTCGTCGGCCACGGCCTGGCGCTGGTCATGCTCGGCAGGTTCGAGCAGGCACTGCAGTCGCTCGGGCGTGCGGTCGCGGATTCGAGTGGCGATCGCGGCCTGCTCGCCGAGGCGTACCGCGGCCTCGGCATCGCGTGGCGCAGGCTCGGAGACCTCGACAAGGCGATCCGCGAGCTGCGCAAGGCGGTCACCGAGGATGCCGAAGATCTCGAGGCGCGCGCGTCACTCGGCGAGGCGTTGATCAGTTATGCCGGCGTGGCCGGCGGGACAGCGGCCGGCGCGGCCGGCGTGCCGGGGGGAGGATCGATCGACGAGGCGGTGCGCCACCTCGAGCGCGCCGCGAAGTCCGACACGCCACCGGCCCTCGCGCTCTACGGGCTCGGCCGGGTGGCCCTGCTCGAGAATGCGCCGGCGAAGGCGGGCGAGCTGTTCGCGAAGGCGCGGCTGTTTGCCGAGGTCGATCAGACGCCGCTCGGCGCGGCGCGCAAGCAGGACATCGTGATCGCGCAGGGCGACGCTGCGCTTGCCACTCGCGATGCCACACGCGCCCACGGCTTCTATCTGGAGGCTCTCCAGCAGGATTCGCGATCGCCGGTCCTGCACGCGAAGATCGCCACCACGCATCGCGCGATCGGAAATCTCGATGCCGCGCTCCACAGCTTCGATCGCGCGCTCGGGTTCGGCGCCGACCTCGAGGTGCTGCGAGATGCCGTCGATACCGCGATCGCGGCGCGCGACACCACACGAGGCCTGCAGTGGAGCGGCGATCTGCTGAGCAAGGAGCCGGAGAACGTTCGCGCGCTCGTCGCTCGCGGCACCGCGATGATCGAGGGCCAGCCCGAGGCGGCACGGGCGCTGCTCGAGCTCGCCGCAGGGCGTGACGATGTCGATGCTCACGTCGCGCTCGCTCGGCTGGCGCTCCCCGTCGATGCCCAGGCGGCAGCGGCCAGTGCCCGCGCTGCGCTGCGCGTCGATCCGCATCATCTGCCGGCGCGCCAGCTCCTCACCGATGCCCGCGCGGCGACGTTCGGCGAGCCGGGATCCGACATCGCGGACATCGCCAGGTTCGTCGAGAAGACCGTCGAGAGCAAGCGCGAGCTCGGTCACCTCGTCGGCGAGGTCGCGCGTGCCGCCGCCAGTCTCGATCAGCCGCTGCTGGTCACCGTGATGGGCGAGTTCTCGAGCGGCAAGTCGTCGTTCGTCAACGCGTTCATCGGCGCCGATGTCGCACCGACCGGAATCACCCCGACCACCGCGACGATCAACGTCGTGCGCTACGGCCGCGAGCGCGGTGGCCGGATCGTCAATCGCGAGGGCGTGACCCGCGAGCTCGGCTGGGACGAGCTGATGGCGCACCTCAGGGCGCTGTCGCCCGACGACGCGAAGGCCATCGAGCGCGTCGAGATCCTGGTGCCGCTCCCGCACCTCGAGAAGATCAACATCGTCGATACGCCGGGGCTCAACTCGATCCAGCCGGAGCACGAGGCCACCGCCCGCGCGTTCATCGCGAAGGCCGACGCCGTGGTCTGGGTGTTCACCGCC
This sequence comes from Pseudomonadota bacterium, assembly GCA_023430775.1. Taxonomy (GTDB): domain Bacteria; phylum Myxococcota_A; class Polyangia; order Haliangiales; family Haliangiaceae; genus JABFXX01. The sequence continues at coordinate 2,188 of JAEYYY010000487.1, read as the reverse complement.
TCGCAGGGTGGCAAGGCGAGCGAGAAGAAGGCGCTGCGATCCATCCACGACGAGGGCAAGCGCGTGCTGGGCGTGCTCAACAAGGCCGACCAGCTGTCCGAGGGCGAGACCACCGAGGTCACCACGTTCATCGGGGGCGAGCTCGGCGAGCTGGTCGAGACGATCGTGCCGTTCTCGGCGCGCGACGCCCTGGCGTGGAAACGATCGAAGACACCCGACAACAACGACGGCAACTGGGGCGCCCTGGCGGATGCGCTCGAGCAGCGGTTCTTCCAGCAGGCGCGCCAGCTCAAGCGAGATGCCTGCGCGCGCACGCTGAGACAGGTGATCGGCGAGGCCCAGCGCTCGGTCGATGCCGGCCGCGCGAAGGTCACCGAAGCCGCGGATGCTGCGCGAGCCGCGCGCGATCAGCTGCTCGCCGCTTCGCATGGCTTCGCCGACGAGGTCGTGCTCGCCGAGCGCAAGGCGCTGTCCGAGCACACGGCGCATCTGTATCGCCGGGCCGCGCGCGAGGTGCTCGATCTCATTCGGCCGCGCAAGCTGCCGTTCGGGTCGCACAAGGCGTCGAGCGCCGATCGCGACTACCTGATCGCGCTGCTGCAATCCGGCCTCGAGTCCGCGATCGAGGGTGGTCGCCGGCGCGTCGCCTCGGATCTGCTGGCGCGCTCTCGCACCATCGAGCCGGCCGCGCGCACGCTCGGCAATGCGCTCGGCGCCGATGTCGTCGGCGATCTACAGCGCTCCACCGACGATCGGATCGGCCTCGCCCTGTCTCGCGTGTTCGACCGCGCCCGTGCGTACCTGCGCGGCTATCTCGAGGGCGGCTACGTCGAGGCGTTCTTTCGCCACGATGTTCCCAACCTCGAGCTCTCCGAGGACGCCGTCTATCACGCGCTGATCAAGGGCGCTCCGGACCTCGATCACGAGCTCGGAGATCCGCTGACCCGCGCCGCTTCGGACGCGCTGGCCACGCTCGCGCGCCGGCTCGATCACTGGAGCGCGGTGGTCGATGTCCAGGGATTCGATCTGGAAGTTGGCGTCGGCCGCGCTCTCGAACGCGCCGCCGCAGCTCTGGCTTGACCTGGCGATCTTCGCTGTGGCACGAACCAGACGTGGCCCGGGCGAAAAAGCGTGCGCTGATCCCGAATCGACACACGCTCGGCATCGACGAGGCCGGGCGCGGTCCCTCGGTGGGCCCGATGGTGATGGCTGCCGTGGCGATCGATTCCAAGGCCGCCGCCGCGCTCAGCCGCAAGGGCCTGACCGACTCCAAGACCTACGGCGCCGGTGAAGACGCGCATGCCGTGCGCTGCGAGCTCGCGGTCGAGATCCGCAAGCGCGCGCTGTTCGTCGAGTCGATCGTGGTCAGCCACACCGAGATCGATGAACGCGTCGCGCGCAACGAGCTCAACCTCCTCGAGCGGGAGCTCGCGGTGAAGCTGATCGACAAGGCGCCCACCGTCGACAAGATCATCGCCGACGGCAAGCGCATGTTCATGCCGCTGCGCGCGCGCTACGAGCACTTCGAATCGCGGGATCACGCCGAGGAGCATCACGCCGCCGTGGCCGCTGCCTCGGTGATCGCGAAGGTGCTGCGCGACGAGATGTTCCACGCGATCAAGAAGCAGTACGAGGACGAGCTCGGTCCGATCACCGGCGGTGGCTACGCCAATGCCGCCACGCGGCGCTGGATCCGGGCGTACGTCGAGAAGTATCGCCGGCTGCCGCCCGAGACGCGGATGACGTGGCCGCATCCGTACGTCGCCGACCTGATCGAGGTCGAGCGCCCGACGCCGCAGCTGTCGTTGATCTAGAGGCAGCGCTTGATCGCGGGCTGGGTGACCACGCGACTACGATAGAGCCGGTCGTCGAGCTTGCGGATCCGTTCGACGGTGGCGCGCACGGCCGGGCAGTCCTTGCGACTCGCGGCGGTCTCCGCCTGCTTGAGCAGCTGCTCCGGCGACACCGTCGGCGGACGTGCCGAGGCAGGCGCCGGCGAGCCGCCCGTCGTCTCGATCGCGATCGAGTCGGCGGCCGGCGCATTGCGATCCTCGCTGCTCTGCTTGACCGCCGGCTTGTCCTTGACGACCTGCTCGGCGTCCGCCGCAGCCACGGGCGGCGGTGGCGGTGGCGGTGGAGCCGGCGCAGGGTGCGCGGCCGGATCCGAAGGCTTGACGTCTCTTTGCGG
>JAEYYY010000477.1 GCA_023430775.1 Pseudomonadota bacterium | reverse complement strand
GTCACCATCGTCGAGCACGTCGGCATCGGCCTCGATGCGGCGCACAAGGCCGGGGTCATCCATCGCGATCTCAAGCCCTCGAACATCTACGCCACCGGCGAGGGCAGCGCGCGGATCTGGAAGCTGCTCGATTTCGGCGCGTCGAAGTGGCGCGACGGCGACGGCACATGGCCCCGGAGCAGGCGCTCGGCAGGGCCGTCGATCAGCGCTCCGATGTCTACGCGTTCGCGTGCGTGATCTATCGGCTCGTCACCGGCGTGCCGGCCGTGATCCCGAACGAGGTGCCGGTGATGCTCCAGGAGGTCGCGTACCGGATGCCGGTGCAGCCGACCAAGCGCGCGCAGGTGTCGCCGGGGATCGAGGCCGTGCTCGCCGTCGCGCTCGCCAAGTCGCCGGTCCATCGGTTCGCCACCGCCGGCGAGCTCGCGCAGGTGTTCTCCGAGGCGGTCGCCGGCAAGGTCGATCGCGCGATCGCCCGGCGCGCCGCGGCGCGGCTCGAGACCCTGCCGTGGGGCGGCTGGGATCGCCGGTGAGCTACGGCTCGCTCGCCTCGTCGTCCTCGGGCTCGGGGACCGGCGCGGGTGCCGGCGGCGGATCGGGCTTCTTCGGCGGCCGGCCGCGATCGACCTTGATCGCGTCGCGTGGGCTCGACGAGTAGAGCGCGCCCGTGCCGCTGCCGAACGAGGTCCACGAGATCAACTTCTCGAGCTTGTCCTCGCCGCAGGCCTCGCACGTGACGAGGTCGTCGTCGCTCATCTTCTGCTGGTACTCGAACTCGCGCTGACACGCGTTGCAACGGTACTCGTACGTCGGCATGCGGCCCGATGTTAGCTCCGCCGGAAGATCAGGGAATGGTTGTTGGCGGGCATGGCGACGGTCTCGGTGATCGTGAAGCCGGCCGCGGCCTTCGCGAGCTCGGCGACGTCGCGCACCCCCCAGCGGGCATCGCGCGACCGCAGCGAACGATCGAACTCCTCGTTCGACGGGGCGGTGAACGCGCCGCCGAACTTGTAGGGGCCGTAGAGATAGAGCAGGGCACCGGGTGCGAGCAGCCGTGCGGCGCCGGCGAACAGCGCCAGCGCCGCCTCCCACGGTGCGATGTGGACCATGTTGATGCACGCGATCGCATCCGCGCGATCGATCGGCCACTCGCCACGGACGTCGAGGGCGAGCGGCTCGGCGAGGTTCGGCAGCTGGGCCTCCGCGCGATAGGCCGTGATGCTGGCACGGGCGACCGGATCCGGATCGCTCGGCTGCCAGCGCAGCGCGGGGAACGCGTTGGCGAACGCGACCGCGTGCTCGCCGGTGCCCGACGCGATCTCGAGCACCGTTCCCGACGGTGGCAACACCCGCGCGAGGACCTCGCGGATCGCCTCGCGGTTACGCTGAGTCGCCGGCGCATGCTGCTTCATGGCCAGGAGTATGCACGCAGCTCGCGACGGCACGCGGCGTGCTCGTCCGTCGATCATGGTCGCGATCGGTTACGTCGCTGCGGTCCTGACGATCGCGAGCTTCCTCGCCCAGAGCGGCAAGATCCTGAAGACCCGCGATGTCGGCGCCATCTCCGCGCCGATGTGGGCACTGAGCACGACCGCGTTCGCCCTGTGGACGGCGTACGGTGTGCTCCGCAGCGACTGGGCGCTGATCGTGCCCAACGCGGTCTGCCTGGTGCTCGCGGGCTTCATCCTGACGCTCAAGCTGCTGCCGTCCTCGAAGCGCGATCGAGTCGCCGACAAGCTGACACCGTCCGTGGGATGATGGGGCATGGTCCGCGTTGCCCTGATGCTCGCCCTCGCGAGCTGCGGCTCGAAGAAGCCCGATCGACCCGCGGCGATCAGCGACGAGATGGTCGCGGTGATGGATCGCGACGTCGGTGTGGTTCGTAAGGTCGCGGCCGCGCTCGACGCGGCGAGAGGCGACTGCAAGCAGGCCGCGCAGGTGGTGCGCGACAACACCGCCGCGATCGCGACCGCCGCTCGCGAGTCGAGAAACTACCGCGCGCTGGCCAAGGACGACGAAGCGGTCAAGGCGTGGATCAACGCGACCTACCGCACCAAGGAGAACCTCGCCGCCGAGGCGACGCTCCAGAAGGTCGCGAGGCAGTGCGCCACCGATCCGCATTACCAGGCGGCGATGGCGCAGCAGCAAGCCGCGGTGTCATCGCCCTAGGCGGGTTTCGGCTCGCCGACCTTCGCGACCAGCGGCGTGGTCGGCTCGTCGGGTGCGGCCTCCGGTGCAGCCTCGGGCGTGACCTTGACCAGGACCTGCGCCTCGGTCTGCTTGACGATCACCGCGAGGTTGTCGGCGATCTGCGCGGCCTCGACGGCGGTGGCGCCATCGGCGAGCTGCTCGTAGACCTCGACCGCCTTCTCGTCGAGCTGCCTCACCGTCTCGGCGTGCGCGACCTCGCCGGGCAGGTCGACGTGGAGCTCGCGGATCACCATCTGGAGCCCGGCGGCGATCGGCAGCGCGAGCAGCGCACCGAAGATGCCGGCCAGGAGGCCGCCGGCGATCAGCGCCACCAGCACGATCGCCGGCGCCAGGCGCAGCACCCGGCCGTAGACGCGCGGCAGCAGCACGCGGTTCTCGAACTCCTGGTAGATGACCAGCAACACGGTGACGATGATGATCGTCGTCGCGCCCTGCGGGGCCACCGCGAGGATCACCGGCGCGCTCGCGAGGTAGCTGCCGACGATCGGGATCACGTTGGTGAGGCCGGCGAACAGCGCGATCGCGAGCGCGTTGTCGGCGCCGAGGATCGTCAGCAGCGCGAACACGAACGCCGAGATCGACAGCGACGTGATCAGCTGGCCGCGCATGTAGCCGCCGACGATCACCTTGAGCTCGATCAGGATGCGCGCGAGCTTGACGTGGTGCTGCCGCGGCACGAGCGAGAACAGCAAGCCCTTGCTGCGCGCTGGGTCCGCGAGCATGTAGATCGCGAGGAACAGCGTCGACAGCGCATAGCCGATGAACTCGAGCAGATCGGTCGAGTACGAGATCGCCCACTCGCCGACCTTCGCGCCGGCATCTTCGAGCGGCAGGTTCTCGATCGCCTTCGACAGCGACTTCGCCCAGTCGTGACCCTGCAGCGACTCGAGCACGCGCGCACGGACCTGCGGGGCGTTCGTCACCAGGTCGAGCAGCTGGGTCACCAGCGGCGGCACCATCAGCACGATCAGACCGACGATCGCGAGCGAGGCGCCGCCGAACACCAGCACCAGCGCGCGACCGCGGCGCAACCCGCGCTTCTCGAGCCACGCCACGCCGGGGTCGAACGTGCCGACCAGGACGAGCGCGACGGTGATCATCGTGAACACCGTCGTCAGCTGCTCGACCAGCCACACCGCGGCGAGCACGCCGAACACGAGCATGATCGTGCGCGACGAGATCTCGATCTTCAGGTGGCGGCGCGTGGGCGGCGATTCGGCCACGGCATCACACTCAGGCGGACTTGCGTGCGGCCTTCGTGGTGCGCTTGCTGCGCTTCTTGCGCGCGGGCTTCTTGGTGGTGGCCTGCTCGGCCTTCTTCGCCTCGGACTTGGCCTCGCTGGGCTTGGCAGCAGCGGCCTTGGCGATCACGCCGGCGACGGCGGTGGCAGCGGATACAACAGCGAGCTTCTTGAGGAGCGACATGGCGGCGTCCGTTAGTGCGCGGCGCATGCCAGGGGCAACCCGGCGATTCCTCACGAGCAGCCGAGCGGTGTAGCGCCACGGCGCGCGGTGAAACGTGCGTCCCGGCTCGGGATCAGCTGAGCGCGGATTCGATCGACGCGAGAATGTCGGCCATCGAGGCGGGCTTCACGAGGTGCCAGTCGAAGCCGGCCGCGCGGGTGCGTTCGCGATCGTTCTCGTGGCCGTAGCCGGTCAGCGCGACCAGCCGCGTCTGCAGATCGGGGCAGCGCTCGCGCAGCATGCGGGCGAGCGACAGGCCGTCGATGCCCGGCAACCCGAGATCCACGATCGCGACATCGGGCCGCTGCTCCTGGATCAGCGCGAGCCCGTCGCGGCCATCCGAGGCGCTCATCACGACGTGGCCGTGCGACGCCAGCATCTCGCAGAGCAGCTCGCGGGCATCGGCGTTGTCGTCGATCACCACCGCGCGCAGCGGCAGCGCCGAGGAACCCAGCGACGGACTCGCCGCACGCCTGGGAGGAGACGCGACCTGCTCGGCCGCCAGCGGCAGCGAGACCTCGAACCGGCTGCCCTTGCCGCGACCCTCGCTGAACACCTGGATCGCACCACCGTGCATCTCCGCCAGCTGGCGCGCGAGCGCGAGGCCGAGCCCGAGGCCGCCCGAGCCGTCGGAGCGAACGCGCTCCTGAACGAACATGTCGAACATGCTGTCCTGCAGCTCGGGCGCGATGCCGATGCCGGTATCGCTGACGCGGATCGTCGCGGTGTGGCCGATCACCGAGCAGCCGACTTCGATCCGGCCGCCGGGATCGGTGTAGCGCGCGGCGTTGTTGAGGAGGTTGGTGATGATCTGGGTAACGCGGACGTGATCCGCGTGGACCGGCACCGGCGTCGCCGGCAGCTCGAGCTCGAGCCGGTGCTTGCGCTCGTCGATGCGCGGCTTGCTGGTCGCGATCGAGGCCTCGATGATCTCGCGCAGGTCGTGGATCTCGCGGCGCAGCTCGATCTTGTTCGCCTTGATGCGAGACACGTCGAGCAGATCGTCCACCAGCCGCGCCAGCTGACGGCTCTGGCGATCGAGGACGTCCACCGCCTTGTCGAACCGATCCGGACGGCCGCGCAACAGCTCGATCGCGGTGCGGATCGGCGCCAGCGGGTTGCGCAGCTCGTGGGCGAGGATCGCGAGGAAGTCGTCCTTGCGGCGATCCATCTCGGCGAGCGCGGTGAGCTGGGCTTGCTCCTGCTCCATCTGCCGGCGCAGCGCCTGGGTCTCGTACTCGCGGCGCGCCTCCTCGAAGTCGCGGCGCAGCCGCTCGGCGGCCAGCTCCTCGGCCTGATCCTGGAGCGTGACGAACACCGAGGCCTTCGCGATCAAGATCTCGGGCTCGATCGGCTTGTAGAGGAAGTCGACCGCGCCGAGCAGGTACGCCTGGCGAACGATCTCCGGCGAGTCGCGGTGCGCGGTGACGAAGATGATCGGCAGGTGCTTGGTGCGCTCGCGGGTGCGGATCAGCGCCGCCGTCTCGAGACCATCCATCTCCGGCATCTGGACGTCGAGCAGGACGAGTGCGAAGTCGCGATCGAGCAGGTGCGCGAGTGCCTCGCGTCCCGACGACGCGGTGATGATCGTTCGCTTGAGCGGCGCCAGCGCGACCTCCATGGCGCAGAGGTTCGCGGGCACGTCATCGATCACCAGGATCGGGCGCGCCAGCGAGAGGGGTCTCGTGTCGAGCTCGTCGACTGTGTGAGGGATGGCGTCTAGTTGCATGGGGTGTGGCGAGGCATGCACGCTCGAACGAGCGCGAGTGACACGTTTTTGGTGGCGCGTGAGCGCCATGCCGTGAATTCCTCGTCGAACCCTCAGAGTTTCTGCAAGTTTGGTGCGCGCACCGTGAGATCGCGAGCGATCGGACCTCACGTGAAAGCCTGCGATTTTCATCGAGGCTCGAGTCCCGGTGACGACGAGCGGGCGCGCTCGGCTAGCTCGAGCGCGCCAGCTGGAGCGTTCGCGTCGGCTCGCCGGTCCGCCGGTAGATCACCTGGACGTGGGTGATGTACTGGGTCACCTCGTCGGCAGCCTCGCGCGCGGCGGTCAGCGACGGCCCCTCGAGGGCGCGATCGAGCTCGGTGATCAAGCGCTCGATGGCGACCAGATCGAGTGCGCGGGCCGCGGCCCGAAGCTCGTGCGCGAGAGCGCTGGCGTGCCGGCGATCGGCGGCGTCGATCGCATCGCCGATCTGGCCGACCACCGCGTGCGCGTCGGCAAGGAAGGCCGGGATGCGGTCCGCGAACCACGGATCCGCGAACACCGGCGCGAAGCGCTCCCACGCGATCGACGGGAGACGATTCGGGCGAACCAGCGGCGCGTCGCCGTCGACGCGATTGCGCCCCAGCGTCTTGGCGCGCAGCAGCGCGGCATCGGCGACCGCGATCAAGCGATCGACCGACAGATCCGGCATCGCCCGCAGCGACGCGAAGCCGGCGGTGATCGTCACCACCTGCGAGCACGCCGAAGCGACGTGCGGGATCGCGAGTGCCTCGACCGCGGCCCGCAAGCGCTCGGCGACCAGCTTCGCGCCGACCGCATCGGTGTTCGGCAGCACCGCCATGAACTCCTCGCCGCCGTAGCGGCCGAGATAGTCGGATGGCCGGCGCAAGCAGCGCACCATCGCATCGGCGACCTGTTGCAGACAGGCATCGCCACCGAGGTGACCGTACTGCTCGTTGTACGAGTGGTAGCAATCGAGGTCGATCATCACGAGGCCGAGCGGGAGGTGCTCGCGCGTCGATCGCCGCCACTCGGCCTCGAGGAGCGCGAGGCCGTGGCGGCGGTTTGCGATGCCGGTCAACGCATCGACGCAGACCAGCCGCTCGAGATCGTGCTTCTCGCGCTGGAGCGCGACGATGCGATCCGACTTCTTGCGCTCGCGCTCGATCGCGAGCTCCATCTCGACGCGGCGGCGCAGTGCACGACGGACCCGCGACACGAGCTCGCCGCGACGCACCGGCTTGATCACGCACTCGGTGGCGCCGGCGATCAGAAAATCGAGCTCGGCTTCCTCGCACAGCGCGACGATCGGCAGCGCCGGGTTGGCGGCGGCGACGCGCTCGAGGGCAGGGAGATCTCCTGGAGCGACGTCGACGATCACGACATCGGGTCTCGCGGCCACCGCTGCGTCGATCGACACCATGTCGGTGTGCACGCATCCGGCATCCGACAACGCATCGCGCACCACGCGCTGGGTCGACGGATCGTCGCCGACGATCAGTGCGGTGAACACGGCGGCACTAACTCCACGCCACGTGCCACGCCAGGGTGGGCGACGATGGAGCACAAGCCCTTCCACCTCGCACCCCCACAGATCGCGAGCTTGCGACGCGGCTCGTCGCGCGCTCGAACCGACCAGAACGCTTCCGATCCAGAAAGTGCGCCGTTGCCGCGCAGCGTGCGGGCGGACTCGTGGCGGGTCTGCGAAGGCAACATGCGAAACTGCCTCGGTCGGGTCGGCTACAAGTTTTTGGGAGGGGAAGGAGAAACCTAAACCCCCGTTACCCAGTCGCTACCCGTGCGCGAACGTCACCGTGAG
>JAEYYY010000383.1 GCA_023430775.1 Pseudomonadota bacterium | reverse complement strand
GTGCAGGCGACCGAGGATCGCGGTCGCGCCGTCGTCGAGCCGCGCCTGACCGTTCTGCCACCGGACCACGAACGTGGAGGTCGGCGACGTGTCCTGCACGATCACGGTCTCGGTCGAGCCTACAGCTCTCATCAGACCGGCGAGCTGCGCGGCATCGAACCGCACCGTCAGCTCGCCGGCGCGCGCCGGCTGCAAGCGCTCCGTCGGCACGAATGCGACGCGAACGACCGCGTGACCTGCACGCAACTCGTCCGCCTCGTCGTAGACGACGCTGACGGCGAGCTCGCCGACCAGCTCCGCGCCGGTGGCCGCCGCCTCGTCTGCGAGCGCGCGCCCGAGGTCGCGCTCGAGCGGGCCTTGCAGCGCGTGCACGAGCTCGTAATCGGCGCGCGCCAGGATCATCCGGTAGTTGTTCCACAGCAGGCGCTGGCCGGTCGCCGTGCGGAACGCGCAGGTGCGCATGACCTCGGCGATCGCCCGCGCGATCAGATACGGATCGACCTGCACCTGATCGCCGCGCTTGAAGCCGCGCACGACCTTGCGCGCCAGCTCGCCGAGATCGATGCCGAACCGATCGGGGCTCTCGCGTGTGACCGGCTCGCTCATCCGCCGACTCGTCGTACGACCAGGCGGACGATCCCGTCGCGGCCGTCGGAGAGCTCGATCGCGTCGCCTGCCGCGAGCGCGATCCTGCCGCGCGCGGTCCGCGCAGGTCGCACGACCTCGCCGTTGGCACGCCGCACGATCAGCAGGTCACCCTGATCGAGCGCGGCCACCTCGACGCGATGACCGGTGCGAGTCAGCCTTCCCGCGCGCCGGCTGACGAACGCGGTGTGCTCGCACACCACCAGATCACCGCGCGGGCCCTCGCCGCTGCCGCGCCCGAAGGTCAGATCCGCGCCGGCGAGCGGCAGCGTGCGGCCATCGAGATCACCACCGGTGATCGCGATCTCCCATGCCCGAGGCGCCGCCTCGCTGACCTCGATCGCGAGCTTGTCGCCGGCCTCGACCGTGTAATCGCGCAGCGGCAGCTCGTCGACCGCGCGATCGAGCCGGTTCGCGAGCATCGCGCCGAGCTCGCGATCGAAGCGCTCGTCACGCGTGAACCCGCGCACCACCTCGACGCTGTTCTGCGGCACGGCGAGCGCGATCGCGATCGCCTCCGGCAGCGCGGTCTCGCCGCGGGCGCCCCACCGGCGCAGCGCGACGATCCGATCGACGACGCGGCGAAGCAGATCGTCCCAGCTGATCTCGTCGCTGCCGCCGCGAAGCACGCCGGAAAGCCAGCCCATCGCCGGTCATTCTATCCTGCTGGGCTAGTCCTCGTGGCCGCCGTGGCTGTCGGCGTTGTCCCTACCCTTGACGAGCTGACCGCGCAGGCTGCGCGTCTCCGCGCTGGGGCCGAACTTCTTTTCGAAGCCGTCGAGCTTGTCGAGCGCGGCATCGTAGTTGCCGTCGTAGATCTTGTCGACGAGCTTGCCCCACTCCTTGCTCGCGTCGCGCCGTTCGATCGCGATGCGCGGGGTGACGATGCGAAGCTCGCCCTCGGCCAGCGGTGGCTCGCCCGGTTCGAGGGGCAGCTCGTCGGCATCCGGCGTGGCGACCTGGGCGTCGACCCGGGCGATCCCCGAACCCGCATCGCGCGGAGCCGAGACCTCGGGACCCGAGCCGCTGCGACTCGCCGCGACGGCGATCGCGATCACCACCGCGAGGGCGATCGCTCCCCCGATCGCGATCGCCTTGTTGCGAGACCGCGGTGCGAGCGGCGGCGGCACTCCTACGCGCGAGTCTTCGACAAACTGCGTCTGATGAGCCGGCGGACCGATGATCGAGTCGGCGATGAACTGCGTCCCGCCGAGGGCGACGGTCTCGACACCCTTCGGAGGCGTGACGGGCGACGTCGCCACCGGCATCGCGGCCGCTTCCGCGATCAGGCCGGCCATCTCCGCGGCGGTCGGGCGCTCGTGGGGTTGGGGCGCGAGGCCGCGCGCGATCGCCTCGACGAGCCCGGGCGCATCGACGTCGAGCAAGCGCGAGCGCTGCACCTCGCTACTCGGATCCGCGGTGCGCAGCCGGCCCTCGAGCCCGCCCTCGTGAAGCTGGCGTCCCGTCGCCGCCTCGAACAGCGTCGCCGCCAGCGCGTAGATGTCCGAGGCCGGCACGAACACGCCACCGCGCACCGATTCGGGCGCGGCGTAGGCCGGCGAGCCGAGGAACTGCCCGGCGAGCGTCAGGGTCGAGTCCGGCAGGTGCGCGATCCCGAAATCGGCGAGCTTCCACATCCCGTTCGCGGCCTCGAGGATGTTCGCCGGCTTGACGTCGCGGTGGACGATGCCGAGCTCGTGCGCGGCACCGAGCGCTTGCGTGATCTGGATGCCGACCTTGCGGACCTCGGCGACCGGCAGCGGACCGCGCTCGATCTTGTCCGCGAGCGTGCCGCCGGCGAGCTCCATCACCAGGTAGGGCATGCCCGCCTCGGTGCCGACGTCGAACACGCGAACGATGTGCGCGTGGGCGAGCTGCGCCGCGGCCCGGCCTTCGTGGACGAAGCGCTCGGCGCCGCCGATCGGTAGCGCGCTGGGGCGGATCGTCTTGACCGCGACCTCGCGGCCCAGCACCTCGTCCTGGGCGACGTACACGCTGCCCATCGCGCCCTGGCCGAGCACGCCCGTCACCCGATAGCGGCCGAAGGCGCGGGGAACATCATCGCTCACCGCTCTATCTAGCCATGTTCCGCGGCATGATGCGCGCATGGTCACCCCGACGATCACGGCGCTCTACGGCGCACTCAACGCGATCCTCAACATCGCGCTCGCGAACCGCGTGTCGACCATGCGGCGCAAGCACGGCATCGGCCACTCCGGCAGCGACGCGCCCGAGTTCCTGATCGCCTCTCGCACGCACGGCAACAACGCCGAGTTCGTCCCGCTCGCGATCGTGATGATGCTGCTCGCCGAGCTGCTCGGCGGCGACAGCGTCATCCTCCACATCTACGGTGGGCTGCTGCTGTTCGCGCGCGTGATGCACGCCATCGGGATGCCCCGCAAGGCGCCCAACGTGTTCCGGTTCATCGGCGTCGCGTTGACGTGGGGCCTGATCGTCGCCGTCTCGGGGTGGATCCTCTACCTGCGCACGGCGGTCTGAGGCGCGCTAATCGGCGCGCACGAAGCCGTCGCGCAGCAGGTTGCCGCGCCCGGTCGGCCACAACAGACAGTTGTTGCTCGAGCCCGCGACCTCGAAGATCTCGACGGAGCGCTCGCGATCGACGGCATCCTTGAGCGAGACCACGATGTCGAGATCGCCGTCGCCATCGACATCCGCGATCGTCGGCACCGGCATCGCACCGCGGCCGCCGAGCACAATCCGATGCGCGATGTTGCCGCCTGCATCGAGCACGAGCAGGTCGCCACCGTTCGGCCCATAGGTGGCGAGCACCAGCTCGGGGCTGCCGTCGCCCGACAGGTCTGCGGCGGCGAGACCGCCGGTCCAGGTCTCGGCGCTCGTGGTGTACTCGCGATCCCACAGCGGCTGGCCGTTGGCATCGATCGCGTGGATCGCACCGTCGAAGCCGGCGAACACCAGCTCCGGTCCCGGCCGGCTCGGGTCGATCTCGGCCCCCGTGACCTGGTTGGTGACACCGACGAGGTTGTCGCCGTAGTCCCACAGCCCGGCGAGATAGTCGGGGAACCGCGGCGGCGCGATCCACGCATCGGGTCGCGTGCCATCGGGCCGCGCGACGAACACGCCGACGCCCTTCTCGCGCTGATCCTGGGCGGTGTTCTGGATCGAGCCGAGCGCGATGATCTCGGCGACGCCATCGCCATCGAGGTCGGCGAGCGACGGCGCGGTGTTGGTGAAGTGCGCCTGCTCGTCGACCGCCTCGTCGTCGGCGTAGCCCTGCTGCGCGAGCCGGTAATCGACCATCCAGCGGATGCCCGAGAACTTGGTGCGGCCATCGAAGATCGGCGCCGCGTCGAAGGCCTTGCCGGTGCCGTCGTGCAGGGACAGATACGCGTTGTCCTGGGTCGCGAAGATGTCGGCGCGGCCGTCGCCGTCGACATCGCCGACCGCGATGTTCTGGTCGTAGCCGCCGGTGACGTAGCACGCGTCGTCGCAGCCGGCCGCGCCGGTGGTGTTCGGAGGGAAGCCCGGCACCAGCGAGCCGTTGCCGCGCACGGCGATCACGATGTCGCGCTGGCTGTTGGCGTCGAGCGGCGACGACGTCACCGCGATCAGGTCGAGGCCGCCATCGCCGTCGACATCACCTGCGGCGAGCGATCGCAGCTCGTCCTGCCACTCGAACGGGAAGCCGGGCAGCAGCTGGCCCTGCGCGTCGTACGCCGCGATCTGACCGCGCGAGCTCACCGCGACCTCGAGGCCCGGCGACGACGGCACCAGATCGGCGACCACCGGTGACGACCAGATGCGCCCCGGCAGCGAGGCGCGCCACGGGATCGAGCCGTCGACGTGCCAGACGATCAACTGATCGTGCCGCGGCACCACGATCTCGAACGTGCCGTCACCGTCGAGGTCGGCCACCGCCGGCGAGCCGAGCCAGGCCTCGTGGAACCGATCGGCGAGCGTGTACGCCAGCGATGGTGCGGCGATCGCTTGCGAACCGCTGTCGGCCGGCTCGCACGACGGCGGCGGCACCGGATCCGGCACGTCGTCATCGTCATCGCCGCCGCCATTCCCGCCACACGCGATCACGAAGACCAGCAGTGATGTGCCCCGCATCGCCTCCACGATAACGCGATCGGGTGCGCTATAGATCCGGCATGCGCCGGGTCGTCATCGTTGTCCTGCTGACCGCCTGTGGAGACTCGAACGAGCCCCCGCTGACAGACGCCACTTCCCTGCAATGCCCTACCCCCGGCGACCTGCCGTTCCGGCTCGGATCGCGCGGCTTCCAGCGATCGACGAATGCGGAGCGCGCGATGACCGACGTGCGGTTCAAGGACGAGGCCTCGGACCTGATCGGCAATCCCGGCGGCCCGATCGCGTCCGTCTATCTCGACGACGCCGCATCGCCGAGTGGTGCCGCGATCGAGATCGCCGGGAAGAAGGCGCGCACCCAGCCCTCGCAGGGCCTGTTCTCGAACGCGTTCCCCGGCGAGAACGTCAGCGTGTGGTTCCACGACGACGCGTGGAGCGAGCTCGCGCGCGGCCAGACCGACGACGATGGCCTGTACTCGTTCACGATCGATGTCACGCCTCCGAACGGCGCGCCGGTCTACGCGATGCTCGAGGCGGATGGCTCGTGTGCCTCGCACGAGCTGTTCCTGCTGCCGGCGGGCTCGAACATCATCGTCACCGACATCGACGGCACGCTGACCGCCAGCGACAACGAGCTGATCGAGCAGCTGGTCGACGAGGCCGACGTCCCCGCCATGAAGATCGCGGCCGACACGCTGATCCAGACCTGGGCGGCGAAGGGCTATCCGATCGTCTATCTCACCGCCCGCCCGCACGAGCTCGATCACGACACGCGGATGTGGCTCGACACGCTGGGCTTCCCGCCGGGGCCGGTGATCACGATGAACGACAGCCAGCCGGCCGACGAGTACAAGACGCGGTGGCTCGAGCGGCTGTTCGACACCTTCGGCTGGGTGCCGGTCGCCGCGTACGGCAACGCCGACACCGATATCACGGCGTACGCCAACGCCGGGATCGCGCTCGATCGGACGTTCATTATCGGCCCCGAGGGGGGCAACGGCGGCACGGTCGCGATCCCGAACGACGACTACACGCAGCACATCACCGACTTCGTCGACGCCCAGCCCGACAACACGCCGTAGCAATCCCGGTCATGCACCCCCGCTCGTTCGCGGGCATGCTCCGCTCGTGACTCCCGATCGCCTGCGCGACGTGATCGACGCCATCCTCGAGGCTCTCGACGAGAACCTCGATGGTCGCGCCCTCGCCGCGCGCGCGATGCTCAGCCAGTACCACTTCAACCGCCTGGTCAGCGCCGGGATCGGCGAGGCGCCGGCCACGTTTCGCCGCCGGCTGCTGCTCGAGCGCGCGGCCTGGCAACTCGGACGCGGAGCCACCGTGACCGATGCCGCGCTCGCCGCCGGGTACGAGGCCGTCGAAGCGTTCTCGCGCGCGTTCACCCGCGCGCACGGCGTGCCGCCGAGCCGGTTTGCCGGCGAGCCGCGCGATTTCCGGCTCGCCGCACCCAACGCGATCCACTTCCACCCACCGGGCGGCCTCGTCCTGCCCGGCCAGCCAAGGACAACTTCTTCCATGGATCTCTCCGATCGCCTCGTCGAACACGATCACTGGCACACCGTGCGTCTGCTCGAGCAGGCGGCGACGCTCTCCGACGCCCAGCTCGACAAGCCGGTCCGCCCCGGCTTCACCGTCCACGCCTTCGAAGGTCCCGAGCCGGACCTCCGCACGATGCTCCACCGCGTCATCTTCACCAAGGAGGTCTGGGTGTCGGCGATCGGCGGCCGCGCCTTCCCCAAGGATCTCGATCAGACGATCGCGGGCCAGCAAGCGCGGCTCGCCGCGGTGCAGCCGCAGTTCGCCGCGCTGGTGCGCAGGATCCGGGATCGCAACGAGTGGGACGATGCGTTCGTCGACGCGCTGTGCGAGCCGCCGGTCAGCTTCACGTTCGGCAGCGTGATCGCCCACATCCTCCAGGTCTCGATGCAGCGCCGGTTCACGATCGTCGAGGTGATGCGCGAGCTCGGGGTCGCGGAGGTCGAGACCCGCGATCCGATCGAGTGGGAGCGCCTCGTCGAGTCGCGCGGCCGCTGACCGGCAACTCGAACTGCGGTTGCCGGTCGGGTGTTTGCCCCTCGCCGGGTGTCACGTGTGGTCGACAGCACGCGACATCGCGCAGTTCGGCGATCGCGCTGTCTCCTCGAGGACTCGCTTCGTCACCTCGAGGAGGCAATCCGGTGGTGGCACTCGCGCTGCAATTCAAGCTTGCATGACGAACTTCGAGACCATCTCCCCCGAGCTCCTCACCAAGGCCAACGGTGGTGCGCAGACCTATCGCGAGCTGTCGCGCTTCGCGCAGTCGCACGGGTTCCATGTCACCTCCTCGACCGGCGGTCGTCATCTCGGCTGGGCGCATCGCGCCGGCCGCGCGATCGATGTCCGCACGCGCGATCACAGCTCGTCCGAGGTCAACGCGTTCATGCGCGCGGCGCGCGATCAGGGAATCACGGTGATCGACGAGCGGCGCGGCGGCAACTCGGCGTGGAGCGGGCCGCACCTGCACCTCCAGAAGTGATCAGCATGGTAGCGTGCGGGCGTTGACGGAGCCGCACGACCCCGAGCTCGACGTCGTCCTGCACGCGCTCGAGATGGAGGAGTCCGGCGCCGAGGTTGCTGCGGCCGAGGATCACTCGAAGGTGATCGCCGGTCGCTACGAGATCGTCGAGGAGCTCGGAGCCGGTGGCATGGGCCGCGTGCTCCTGGTTCGCCATCAGCGGCTCGGCAAGCCGTTCGCCTTGAAGCTGATGCAGGCCGACTTCTCGCAGCACCCGGAGGCCGAGCAGATCTTCCGGCGCGAGGCGCAGCTCGCGAGCCAGCTGTCTCACCCCAACATCGTCGAGACCGTCGACTTCGGTCACGACCCGGATTGGGGATGGTTCATCGCGATGCAGTACCTCGACGGCGAGCCGCTGTCGGTACACATCGAGAAGCACGGCCAGCTGCCGGTCACCGTGGTCTGCGATATCGCCGCGCAGCTCGCCGATGCGTTGAGACACAGCCACCAGAAGGGTGTGATCCACGCCGACGTCAAGTCGGAGAACGTCCTCGTCCTCGCGAGTGCCGAGGGCGAGCGACGCCACTGGCAGATCAGGCTCCTCGATTTCGGCACCGCGCAGTTCAGCGCCACCCACGCACCCTCCGGCCGCGCGACTCGCGTCACCGGCACGCCGGAGTACCT
>JAEYYY010000231.1 GCA_023430775.1 Pseudomonadota bacterium | reverse complement strand
GCCTCGCGATCGCATTCGCGCGCGATCACGATCTCGATCCCACGCGAACATTCGTGATCGCTCGCGGCCCGGCCGATCGCGGCTTCGCTAGTCGAGCGGGCATGCCGTATGTCGCGATCGAGAGCGGCTGGCCCGCACCAAGCAGGTGACTCGCGACCTCGCGACGTCGCGTTCGCCACAGGCTCGAGTGTCCGATGTTCGGACGACTCTGTCCCGAACGACCTCGCCGGCATTGAATCGCACACTTACGGCCCTCCCCCCTCGACCTCTCTTTTCAGCGAGATGTCTAGACGGTCTTGACGGTCTAGACACCTCGCAGAAAAGACACCCCACAGGGGAGCGCTCCAAGTCCCGAAGATCGAGACAGTGCCGAGGGAGCTCGAGCGATGTGATGCGACGGGCGAGCAGCGCGACTCGTAGCGGGCGGGCAGCGCGACCCGAAGCGGGGGAGGGGATGTCGCCGACCACATGTGCCGGCGCACGCCGTTACGATCGGATCAGAACGCGCCGCCGACCCAGCCGAGACCGACCACCCAGTGCACGCGACTGCGCGACGCCCACTCGCCGCGCTTGCGCTTGTACAGCTTCATCGCGCCGCGCGGCTGCGTCAGCGCGCTGATCGGGCCGATCGGCACGCCGGTCGCGAAGCTGGTGGCCGCGGTCTTGAGGTCGTGGCGCGCCCACAACCAGATCGCGCCGGAGAGGTTCACGATCGTGCCGCCGATGATCGTCAGCAGGATCGATTTGCGCTCCTTCTCTGCCGCGTGTGCGATCGCCTCGTGAAGCACGCGCACGTCCTCGCAATCGTCGGCGGCCTTCGCGGGCACGTCGAGCTTCAGCGCGAACACCAGCTTCGAGCCGAGACCGAGGCTGGCCTTGACCAAGCCGACGATCAGCTGCTCGCGGTACGCCGCGTCGAACTCGCCGAACGGGTTTGTCTCCGCCTGCACGACCGCGATCTGGCCCGCGGTCGCCGCCCCGAAGCCGAGCGCCCACAAGGTGTTCCAGGTGTCGGCGCGCCGCGCCTCGGCGGTCAGGAACGCGCGGAGCTCGCGGGCTTCACCTTCGCAGTCGGGGCGCGCATGTGCGACTTCGCCCAGCAACAGCGTGAGAAGGATGACAACGCAGACCCGCACCGACGCAATCTACGCCAAAGCCGCCGGGCAGAGCTGATACCGTTGCATCCATGATCCGGCACATTTTGACTCTCGCCCTGCTCGGACTCGTCGCGTGTGGTGGGTCCGGTGGTGGCGATGATGACGGGCCGACCCCCGATGGCCCGGTCAACGTGCCACAGACGATCATGATCAGCGGCACCGCGGTCGAGGTCACTGCGAGCGGAAGCGAGCCACTGGCCGGCGTGCTCGTGGAGGCGTTCGCGAACAGCGACGAGAACACCGTGATCACGATGGCGACCACGGATGCCCAGGGCAACTACACGTTGACCGTCGAGACCGACGGCAACGCGCTCGACGGTTTCTTGAAGGCGACGGCGAACGGCGTGCTCGTGACCTATCTATATCCACCCGAGCCGCTCGCCGAGAACTTCGATGGCGCGTCGATCAACATGATTTCGTCGAACACATTGGGCCTCCTGACGATGCCGTTGTTCTGCGACGAGGACCAAGGGCCGAACAACGGACTAATCGCCGTGCTTGTCTATGACTCGAACGACATGCCCGTCGCGGGCGCCGAGTTGTCGTCGTCGCCCGCACCATCGAGCATTTGCTACAACGGCTCCAACGATCTGCCTGATGGTGATGCGACTGTGACGGCGGCCGACGGCATCGGTTACATGTTCAACGTCGCCGGCGCTGCGACGGTATCTGCTACCGCACCTGGCCTGACTCTACGCTCGCACGACCTCACGGCTCGCGCGGGTGCCTTGACGACGACGCTGATCCGTCCGTAGCCGCACGGTTACATCTATTCAAGCGCAGCACGGTTGCTTGTCGCGCTGCGGTCGACTGGCGAAGTCGAGAACTCGGTCCGCTCCAAGCGCTCGAATGCTCCGCGGTCATTCGCAGCTCCCTGAGGACGGGGATTCCCATCAAAGTCAATCGTCAGGGTCGACGACGGATTCGCGGAATCAACTGCAGGACTCCCCGCCTCGAGGCGGTAGTTGCCTGCGACCGAATCGACGAAGAGTGGATCCACCGAGAGCTGGTTGTTCACTCCATTCGGCGCAGTTGTTTGGGGGTGCGCGATCGAGAACTCGATGTGGCATCTCGTACCCTCAATTGTGTTGAGCGGAGCGTTGGGGAGCATGTTTGCAATGATCGAGTTGTCGATGCACACACCGTGGGGCGCCGTTTCCATGCAAGACACAACGCCCGTTCCGCACTTGATCACCGAGTTCACGATCGTCGAGAACGAAACCAGCACGACGCCATTGGTTCCCGTGAGTGCCCCGAATGACGGGCTGTTCTGGTCGACGATCGTGCTGTTGGTGACGCGGACAACAGCACCATTGAACGCACCGACCCCGCCACTTGGTCCGCCATCGATCAACGTCTGATCAATAGTCACTCGTGCATCGTCTACGGCGCCGACAAGCAGAGCGTCGCTTCGCCCGTGGATACGACTTCGAACGACCGTTGCTGTACATCCCCTGGCAAGGAATCCTTCTGTCATCGTATCGATCGTTACTGCTTCGAACTCGACGAATGGATGATCAACGCCTTCCTCACACATGAATGCCTCGCCAGCACCCGACGCGTCTGCATGGATGATCGTCAGGCCAATCACCCGGAGGCGAGCTCGGTTGTTCGCGGCGAGCGTCGTTCCTGTGTTGGAGGTCAGAATAGCGCCATCGCCGTGAACCACGACCTTCTTGTCTGCGACGGCAATGTTCGCCACGTATGTGCCGGCCGCGAGTTTGACTGTCTCGCGCACCAGATTCGCGATGGCGAACGCCGAGGTGATCGAACAAGGGTTGGCCTGCGTGCACGCCGTGCCGGCGGGTGCGTCTGGAGCCGCATAAACCACAGCAGCCGAGTCCACGCATCCACCAGTCTCCGCGTCACACACCTCGGATGCGCACTCGCTATCGAGTTGGCAGGGACGACAAGTGTGCGCGTTGACGTCGCAGAACGGGCGTGCCGCAGGACAGTCCTCGGACTGCAAGCATTCGACACATACATGTTCCTCGGAGCACCTCGCGGCATCCGTGGAACAGTCCGGATCAGTGAGGCATTGGACGCAAAGCCCCTCTTCGCAAAATGGTGCCCCCCCAGTGCAGTCCTCGTTGTTGAGGCAGGTCGTGACCTCGGTGCAGATGTTGTCGACGCAACGCAGGTCGCCCTCGCATGAGCGCTCGTTCTCGGTGTTCAGGCCGATCGATGCGCAATCATTCGGATCCGTGCAACAGACCACCGGGTTCGGCCGACTACAGGCTGAAACAGCCAGCATTAGCAGGAGGGCGAGATGGCCGAAATGATTCGTCATGGCGACCCGCTCGGCCGGTCTCGCCATCGGTTGCGAAATTTCATTGGCCCCTAACCCCTTCATGTTTCGATACTGCAGAAGCGCAGCAGTGGGATCAACAACCTTCCTGCTCATGACGTTGATCCCTCTATCGGTCCGAAGTGCATGCGGTGCTGGGCTTCGGCGAACTTGTCCTCGGTTTTGGGCTCGCGCGACGACAGCGAGACCAGGATGCCGACGAGGAATGCCAGCGGCACCGTGATGACACCGGGGTTCTTGAGCGGGAACACGGCGACGTAGCCGAACACGTCCGTGTAGACGGTGGGCGACAGGATGATGAGCACCAGCGTGACGACGGTGCCGACCAGCATGCTGGCGACGGCGCCGCGCGTGGTGAAGCGCTTCCAGATCATCGACAGCAGCAGCGCCGGGAAGTTCGCGCTGGCCGCGATCGCGAAGGCGAGGCCGACCATGAACGCGACGTTCTGCTTCTCGAACAGCACGCCGAGCGCGATCGCGAGGATCGCGAGGCCGACCGTCGCGTAGCGCGCGATGCGCAGCTGGTCGGCCTCCTCGACCTTGCCCTTCTTGATCACGTGGCCCCACAGATCGTGGGACAGCGCGGCGGCGCCGGACAGCGTCAGGCCGGCGACCACCGCCAGGATGGTGGCGAACGCGACCGCCGAGATGAAGCCGAGGAACGGCTCGCCACCGAGCACCTCGGCGAGGAGCGGCGCCGCCATGTTGCCCTTGGCATCGACCTTGGTGATCGCGTCGCGACCGACGAGCGCCATCGCACCGAAGCCGAGGATGAACGTGACGAGATAGAAGAAGCCGATCAGCGACGTGGCGATGCCGACCGAGCGACGCGCGGTGCGGGCATCGGGGACGGTGTAGAACCGCATGAGGATGTGAGGCAACCCGGCGGTGCCGAACATCAGGGCGATGCCGAGCGACACGGCATCGAGCGGGTTGGCGACCTGCGCGCCGGGTGCCATCACGGAGGCGCCGTACTTGTCGCGCGCCGCGGCGAACAGCTCGAGCGGGTTCATGCCGAACTCGGCGAGCACGAGCACGGCGAGCAGCGTGGCCCCGAGGAGGAGGAGGCACGCCTTGATGATCTGGACCCAGGTGGTCGCGATCATGCCGCCGAACAGCACGTAGAGCAGCATGACGCCGCCGACCAGGACGATCGCCCAGCGATACGGCAACCCGAACATCAGCTGGATCAGGCTGCCCGCGCCGACCATCTGCGCGATCAGATAGAACGCGACGACGATCAGCGTGCTGATGCCGGCCGCCACGCGCACCGGCTCCTGCTCGAGGCGATACGCGACCGCATCGGCGAACGTGTACTTGCCGAGGTTGCGAAGCGGCTCGGCGATCAGGAACGTCATCACCGGCCAGCCGACGAGCCAGCCGACCGAATAGATCAGGCCGTCGAAGCCCGACAGCGACACCATGCCCGCGATGCCGAGGAAGCTCGCCGCGCTCATGAAGTCGCCGGCGAGGGCGAAGCCGTTCTGCATCGCGGAGACCTTGCCGCCGGCCGCGAAGAACTGCGCCGGGTTGCGGGTGCGGCGGGCCGCCCACCACGTGATCACAAGCGTGATCGCGACGAACACCAGAAACGAAGCGACGGCCGTGACGTTGCTGCCGCCGAGCGAGCTCGTCACTTGTTCCGCTCCCGGAGCGCGCTGATCGCCGCGTCGTAGTGGCGGTTGGCCCAGCGGACGTAGATCGCGGTGAGGATCGGTGCGACCACGATCACCGCGGCACCGAGGACGATGCCGACGCTGATCCGATCGTCCGCGAGCAGCGTGCCGACCGTTGGCTTCGCGAACGCCACCAGCAGGATGAAGCCGAAGTACGCGGTCATCATCACCGCGGTCAGCAGCGCGCCCAGTCGCCAGCGGCGGGCGACGATGCGCTCGAGCTCGGCATCGCGATCAACGGACATGCCTGGCAGTATCGCCAGGTCTCGCCGGCCGCACCACTTCGTCGCACACAACCCGTGCCGGATCGCCACACCGACGCCGACCGTGGGATGACGGTGAGAATGTTTTTCCCTCGCGGCGTCGAGCGCGAAGGTTGTTGAATATGTTCTCGATGGGTGACGGTGGTGAAGACGCTCGGTCACGCGACGTGACCAGCGGGAATAGCGCACGTGGCGTGGACGCACGTCCCGAACCGACGGGGACGCACGGCGAGCCCGTGGCCGTCGAGCACGCCAAGGGCTCGAGCCGGATCCCGACGATCCCGCCCGAGGACGAGGTCCTCGAGCTCGACGACAACCTCCGCAAGACCGAGAAGATGAGCGCGGGCCACTTCCGTTCGCTGCTCGGACCCACCGCGATGCTCGCCCACCTGCCGGAGATCCCGACGCCGCGAGACACGCTGTCGCCACCGATCGAGCACGAGGAGGTCGCCAGCTCCAACCTGATGGAAGCGGCGCTCGCCCAGCTCAAGGCTGGGGCAAAGCTCCGGCTGAAGAGCGAGACCGATGCGCCATCGGGTGTCGATCTCGAAGAGGCGATCAGCCGTCGCGCGCCGTCGACGCTCCCGATCAGCAACAAGCGGCTCGCCGAGATCACGTCGACCGCCGACACCCGCCCCGCGATCTCCATGCCACCGCTCCAGCGTCCCGCCG
>JAEYYY010000424.1 GCA_023430775.1 Pseudomonadota bacterium | reverse complement strand
CAGCGACGCCGAGCTGCAACCGAACGCTCGAGCTCACGTCCGGCGCACGCAAAAGAGGACCAGCTCCGCAGCGCCGAGTTGCAACCCGACGCTCAACGAACTCGCGCCCGACCACAGGACAGCGACGCAGGTCCGGTTCCCCGGCCGCCCCGCCGAGCGGCAACCGAACGCTCGAGCTCACGTCCGGCGCACGAAAGAGGACCAGCTCCGCAGCGCCGAGTTGCAACCGAACGCTCACGACGAGCTCGCACCCGAGCACAGGACACGGTTCCGCAGCTGAGCTGCAACCGACGCTCGAGCTCGGGCCCGAGCAAACGAAGCAACCGGGGTCCGGCCAACGCACGTCAGCCCCCTGGCAACGTTCAGCTGCGCGACGCGTGGCGGATCAATGCCACTGCGATGGTCGGCGCGGTCTCGGCGCGCAGGACCCGCGGACCGAGACCTACGGGGACGAAGCCGGCGCCCTCCAGTTGCTCGAGCTCGCCGGCGGTGAGGCCACCCTCGGGACCGGATGCGACGGTGACGTCGCTGCTGTGGGCGATCTCGAGCTGGGTATCGGCATTGGGATCGAGCACGATGCGCTCGCCTGGCCCCAGACTCGCGATCGCCGCGGCGAGATCGTTGGCGTGGCTGACCTCGGGGACCTGCGCGCGCCCGCACTGGCGAGCCGCCGCCTGCACCGCCGCGCGGTACTTCGCGAGCCGGCCTTCGCGGCGGGTCTCGTCGAGCCGGGCCACCGAGCGCGCGGCCGGCCAGACGACGATCGAATCGACGCCGACCTCGACGAGCTTCTCGATACAGACATCCATCCGATCGCCCTTGATCAGCGGCACCAGGGCGCGCACGTGCGGCGGCCGGGCCGCGATCGCTTCCGGCTCGGCGACCCGCAGCGTGGTGTGCTCGTCGGTGATCGCCTCGATCGAGGCCGTCGCACGCCGGCCGTTGCCGTCGACGATCTCGACCGCATCGCCGACCCGCGCGCGCCGGACGCGGCCGAGATAGTGATGCTCGTCGCCGGAGATCTGGAGGCTGCCTGCGACCAGCGCTTCCGGCGCGACGAAGATCCTCATCGCGTCAGCGTAACCGACGACCACTGCGGATCGTGCGTGCTCGCGCGAATCCTGACGATGCGCATCCCGGCCGCCACGAACTCCTGCGCGAGCGGCTCGGCCTGGGGCGTGAGCAGCCCCGACAGGATCAGCGTTCCGCCCGAGGCGGTGCGCGCGATCAGGTCGGCGAGCAGCGCGCGCAGCACGTGGGCCTGGATGTTCGCGAGGACCAGCGGGAACTGCTCTGCGAGCGTGCTGATCGGATCGAGCGTGGCCTGGATGCGATCGGCCACCCGGTTGATCGACGCGTTGTCGTTGGTCGCGTCGGTGGCGAGCGGATCGTTATCGACGGCCACGCAGGTCGCGGTGGGCCAGCGCTTCATCGCGGCGATCGCGAGGATGCCGGAGCCGCAGCCGACATCGAGCACCCGGGTCGGCGTGATCTCGCGATCCGCCAGATCCTGGAGCTCCTCCATCACCAGCCGCGTGCTGGCATGCGTGCCGGTGCCGAACGCCATCCCGGGATCGAGATCGATGACGACATCGCCGGCACGGTGCGAGTGTTCTTCCCAGCTCGGCACCACGACGAATTGCCGGGTCAGCCGGGTGACGTGAAAGTACTTCTTCCAGGCGTCGCGCCACTCGGACTCGGGCATCGCGTCCGCGATCCGCACGCGCGCGGGATCGACGGCCGCACCATTGGCCTGCCACCGGGTCACCGCATCGCGTGTCGATGCGAGCGCTGCCGCCGCGTCGGAACGCGCGACCCAGAACACCACTTCATCACCACGCTGCTCGGTCCCCGAAGCCGCAGCAGCGATGTCCTCGACGATCAGCGCCGCGATGTCATCGACATCCGCAGCACCGACCGGGACGATCACCTCGACCCAGTCCGTATCGCCCACGACTCAGCGCGCGGGACGATCGGACTGCGGCGTCACGCGACGCTTCATCTCGCGGCGGAGCCGCTTGCGAGCCTCGCGCGTCTTGCGCTTCTTCTTGACGCTCGGCTTCTCGTAAAAGCGACGACGCTTGAGCTCTTGCAGGATGCCTTCCTTGGACATCTTCTGCTTGAGGATTTTCATCGCCTTCTCGAGGCTGTCGCGAACCTCGACTTCGACGGGTTTTCCGAACGTGTTCTCCATGGGGAGGGACGTGGGTACTCGATCATCAGAGCCCGGTCAAGGCTCAGACGCGCGGGACCCTCTACGCCTTGTTGTGCTTGTAGAACAGCGTGATGGTCAGGCAGTGGAACTCGGAGTCCGAGCTCTGCGTGACGATCTTGTCCACGATCTCGTGATCGGGATGGCTGCGGATCCAATCGGTGATCAGCTCACCCAGGAGCTCGCGCTCCTTCGCCTTGGTCGCCGAAAACACCTTCACACCGGTGACATCGATCATCCGGTTCTCCTCTGAAGACGCTTGCACTCTAGCCACGGCACTCACCTCGCTCTTGCACGCGACCTTGGGTGGCCGCGATGTGAAGCCACTCTGAACCGTCTCCTGATTCCAGTCAAGGAAGAGAATTCTATTTATGGTGAACTCACGGTTAGTGCTGTTCAGTGGTTACGCGGTTCGCGGCTAAGTGCGTGAAGTACGTGCGATCGGCTGGCAACCCTACCGGGCCTTGGTAGTGTCCGCGCACCCGATGCTTCGTCTTTCGATCGTTTCGGCGGCGGTCCTGTTCGCCGTCCCCGCAGGTTCGCAACCCGCCCCCAAGGCCCCGCCAAAACCCAAGGCGATCGCGAAGCTACCCACGATCAACACCTTCGCGCTGAACAACGGCCTCCAGGTCGCCGTGCTCGCGACCGATGCCGCTCCGGTGATCTCGGTCCAGCTGTGGTACCGCGCCGGCAGCAAGGACGAGCCTCGCGACCGCCGCGGCTCGGCCCACATGTTCGAGCACATGATGTTCAAGGGCACGCAGAAGATGCGGGCCGAGGCCCACGCCCTCTACATCAACGGCGTCGGCGGCTACGTCAACGCGACCACCGACGAGGACTCGACCCACTACATCAACACGCTGCCGTCGGACTATCTCGACTTCGTGCTCCAGCTCGAGGCCGATCGGATGCGCGGCCTGATGTTCCGCCCCGAGATGATCAAGAACGAGCGCGAGGTGGTGAAGGAGGAGATCCGGCAGCAGGAGAACGCGCCGATCGCGAAGGGCTTCCTCAAGTTCCTGGCGATCGCGTTCACCAAGCACCCGTACGCGTGGACGGCGGGCGGCACCGCGAAGGATCTCGACGCCACCACGCCCGACGATCTCAAGAAGTTCTACGACGCGTACTACCAGCCGAACAATGCGCTGCTGGTCGTCGTCGGCAAGACCACGGCCGCGGCGGTCAAGGCATCGGCGGAGAAGCACTTCGGTGCGATCGCGAAGGCACCGGAGCCGCCGCGTCCGTCAGCCTCCGCACAAGAGCCGGCGCAGACCAAGAAGCGCCGCGAGGTCGCCGAGCCCGGCCAGATCGGCCTCGTCATGGCCGGCTATCACATACCGGCGGCGAAGGACCGCGACATCTACGCGCTGCAGGTCGCGTCGATCATCCTCGGCGCCGGTGAATCGAGCCGGCTCAAGCAGCGGCTCAAGTCGGTCGATCCGAAGACCAAGCGCCCGGTCGGTCTCGACGGCGGCATGGAGGCCGTGGTCCGCGAGGAGCCCGGCATGGCGATCGCGCTCGGCGCGTTTCTCGATCCCGCGCAGGCCGATGGTGTCGAGGCGGCGCTGCTCGACGAGATCGGCAAGCTCGCCGCGCGCGGTCCGAACGCCGACGAGCTCCGCAAGGCGAAGAACCAGGTGCAGTCGGGCTTCACGTTCTCGCTCGAGAACGCGCAGGGTCTGGCGCAGGCGATCGGCCGCAGCTGGATCCTGGTCGGCGACCCGGTCGCGTTCATGCGCGACATCGACGAGATCGAGAAGGTGTCGGCCGCCGACGTCCAGCGCGTGATCAAGAAGTACATGGGCCCCGACAGCGCGACGATCGTCGTCATCCCGCCGCGCGAGCGCGGGCCCAAGCCCGAGGCGCCGAAACCCGATGCGCCCAAGGGAGGTGCGAAGTGAAGCTCCTGAACCTCACTGCGCTCGCCGCCGCCCTCGCCGCTTGCGGCCCCAAGCCGTCGCCGGCGCCGGTCCCCGTGCTGCCCGGTGATGGCGATGCCAACGTGGCGAAGCCGCCGGCGGTCACCAAGCCCGGGGCCGACGATCCGTGGGCCGGTCGCACCGACCTGATCCCGCCGCCCGCGCCGAAGCCACCCGCACCCGTCGAGCTGCCGGCGATCGATGCGTTCAAGCTCGCGAACGGTCTGCAGGTCTACGTCGTCAAGAGCGACAAGCTGCCGGTCGTCAGCATGCAGGTCGCGATTCGCGCGGGCCGCATGCACGAACCGCAAGCTCGGCTCGGCGTCGCCGAGATCGCGGGCGACATGCTGGTCAAGGGAACCAAGCGGCGCAACGCGCTCGCGATCGCGAAGGCGATCGATTTCGTAGGCGGCACGATCGCCGCGAATACGACGTACGAGGCGACGCTGCTGTCGTGCAGCGTGCTCGCGCGCAATCTGTCGACCTGCCTCGATCTGATGCCCGACATGCTGACCCAGCCGGCGTTCGCTGATGCCGAGCTCCAGAAGGTGCGCGAGCAGGCGATCGGCTCGGTTCGCAATCGTCTCGACGATGCCGGCTCGCTGGCATCGCTGCACGTGCAGAATCTGCTGTGGGGCGACGGTCACGTGCGCGGCTGGGTGACCAGCGAGCAGAGCGTGATGGCGATCCGGCGCGAGGATCTCGTCGCCTGGCACAAGGCGTGGTTCGTGCCCGGCAACGCGATGCTGGTCGTCACCGGCGATGTCGACGCGAAGAAGCTCAAGGGCGACCTCGAGCGCGCGTTCGCTGGCTGGGCGAAGGGCCCGGTGCCCCCGACGCCGCAGTACAAGGACCTCGGGCTCTCGGGCAGCCGGATCCGGCTCGTCGACAAGCCGGGCCAGACGCAGACGCACATCCGGATCGCGCAGTACGGCATCAAGCACGATGACCCGCGGTTCTTCGACACCCTGGTGTGGAACTACACGCTCGGTGGCGGCGGGCTGTCGTCGCGGCTGTTCAAGGCGGTGCGCGTCGACGCCGCGAAGACGTACGGCGCGACCTCGTCGTTCGATCGCAACCTCGACAAGGGCAGCTTCGTGGCGGCGACGTTCACCCGCAACAGCGAGGCGGTCAGTACGGCGAAGCTGCTGCTGTCCGAGATCGCGAAGATGGCGAAGGATGGCCCCACCGAGGCCGAGGTCAACGCGGCGGTCGCCAACATCGCCGGCGGCTACGGGCTGCGGTTCCAGGCGGCGGCGGATGTCGGTGCGGCGCTGATCGGTGCCGAGCTCCACGGCTTCGGCCGCGAGTATCTGCAGAACTATCCGGTCGCCGTCGGCAAGGTCGACGTCGAGAGTGCGAAGAAGGCGGCGTCGGAGATCCTCGATCCGAAGGCGTTCGTGATGGTGATGGTCGGCGATGCCAAGGATCTCGAGCCGCAGCTCAAGGCTGCCGGCTGGAAGTACCAGAAGGTGTCGTTCGTCGATCCGATCAACGCGCCGCCACCCGACGCGCCGATCGATCCGAAGCAAGCGGCCGCGGCTCGCCAGCTGATCGACGAGGCGCTCGTCGCGAAGGGCGGCCGGGCGAAGATCGCCGCGCTCAAGGGCTTCAAGATGGTCGCCTCCGGCACCACCACGATCCAGGGCCGCACCGTGCCCGTCGAGATCGAGCGCGTGTTCGTGCTGCCCGACAAGATGCGGATCGACGCGCTGCTCGCGCAGAAGGTCAAGGTCACGGTGTCCGTCGACGGCAAGAAGGGCTGGCAGCTGGCGCCCAACCAGGCCGGCACCGCGATGGAGCTCAACGACATCGGCCCGTCCGACCTCGCATCGATCGACTTCGAGCGCTGGCGCGAGCCGGAGCTGATCCTGCTCAAGGCGGCCGACGCGAATTCGAAGCTCACGATGGTCCCCGACGAGACCCTCAACAACCACTCCGATCCGGCGCTCAACAAGCCGCACCACGTGGTCAAGCTGCGCTCGCCGCAGGGCATCGACGTCTTCCTCTACTTCAACAAGCAGACGAAGCTGCTGTCGCGCCTGGCGTACACCGAGGGCCCGGTCTCGGAGACCGACGACTTCTCCGACTACAAGGACGTCAAGGGCATCAAGATCGCGCACAAGCGCAACTCGTCGGGTGGCCCGCGCACGACGCGCCTCGAGCTCAAGACCGTGACGCTCGATCCCGCGGTCGACGCGAAGGCGTTCGACAAGCCTCCCAAGCCGTGAGGCCTCTCGCGCTCGTGGCCCTCGTCTGCGCGCTGTCGACTAGCGCGCGTGCGCAGCCCGGGCTCGAGAAGGAGGCGCCGTTCATCGACATCATGACCTTCGGGGTCGGCGAGGTGGTGTTCGAGAAGTTCGGCCACGCCGCGATCTGCATCCGCTATCACGACCCGAAGCGCGATCCGATGTGCTTCAACTTCGGCGTCACCGACTTCCACGAGGGCGCGCCGATGATCTGGTCGTTCCTGCGCGGCCGGCAGGAGTTCTGGGTCGAGCCGCTGACGTTCGCCGGCATGATGGCGTTCTACCAGGCCGAGGATCGCGACATCTTCGTGCAGACGCTGCCGCTCACCGCCGAGCAGGCGCGTGCGCTCGAGACCAAGCTGTGGGCCTCGCTCGACGGTCCCGATAGCCGCTACCACTACGATCACTTCGACGAGAACTGCACCACGCGGCTGCGCGATCTCGTCGACGAGGCCACTGGGGGCAAGCTCGCGGTCGGTGGTGACGAGGCCTATCCGCTGACCTATCGCGAGCTCGGTCGCCGCGGCTTCGCGTCCGCACCACCGCTGGTCGCGCTCGCCGACTTCGTGTTCGGCCGCTCGCTCGAGACCCACCCGACGACGTGGCAGGCGATGTTCCACCCGGCGATCTTTCGCGCCGCGATCGAGCACCGGCTGGGCGCGGCGCCGCGCCACGTCTATCACCGCAAGGGGCCGGAGTTCGTCACCGACGGGCCGACTGGCCGCTTGCAGATCGTCGCGATCGCGATCCTGATGACGCTGCCGATCTTGATCGCGCGCTCGCGGGCGCGGCTGCGGCTCGCCTTCTGCGCGGCGTATGCAGCGGTGCTCGCGTACGTGCTCGTCGCGATCCTGCCGCCGCTGTGGGCCGGACTGGGTGGCTGGTCGCTGCTCGTACCGCTGTTCTTCGTCGCCGGGCTGGCCGGCGCGTTTCACCCGCGGCGCGGCGAAGGGCTCGCGATCGGCTTCGCCACGATCCACCTCGTGCTGTGGGGCCTGTTCGTGTGGACGCTCGTGCTGCTGTCGCCGATCCCGTCGCTGCAGTGGAACGAGTGCGCGCTGGCCGTGATCCCGACCGACGTCATCCTGCCGTTCCTCGGGCCAGCGAAGCGGCGGATCTACGCGCGCATCCGGGTCGCGATCCTGGTGCTGGCCTCGCTGCTGTGTGCGATCGGCGTGCTGGTGCAGCCGCTGTGGGTGCCGATCCTCGTCGGCTTCCTCCCGCTCTCGATCATCGCGTTCGACCTGCCGGATTTGGTACGGTCGCGGCAATGAGGGTGATGCTGCTGTGTCTCGCGATCGGTTGCGGTGGCTCACCCGCGCGCGGCACGCCGGAGACGGCCGAGCCCACCGGATCGTTCTTCACCGAGAAGGCCGGCCCGGGCGCGGATCGCCGGTTCCGCGAGGGCCCCGGCGGTTTTCCGATCCCCGCGGATGCGAAGAACTGCCGCGACCTCCCGAACAAGGACTTCGGCTGCAACGTCCCGCGCAAGCGCGATGTGGTGCATGCCGAGCTGGTCGAGTACATCAAGTCCAAAGGCATGGTCGTGCAGGCACAGCAGGAGCTCGCCGGCGGCTATCGCATGCAGATCCAGAGTCCGACCACCCAGTATCTGGTCAGCGTCTCGAACGATACCGAGACGACCTCGATCATCATGATCACGGTGAAATGATGCGCGCACTGCTCTTCGTTGTTGTCGTCGTCGCCGCCGGTTGCCGCGGTCACAAGTCCGGGCCGCACCAGCCATCACTCGGCGAATCCACCGCACCCGGACCGAAGGCTCCCGTCGCGGCTCCCGAGCCGGATGGTCCACAAGGTGTCCAGGCGCCGATCTCAGGCGGCAAGCCGGCGGGTGGTGATCCGGGCGCAGGGCCGAGCGAGCCGGCGGCACCTCCGCCTCCCCCAGAATCGCGATGACCGAGATCACGCTGCATCAGCCGCCGACGCGCGCGTGGGGCACGCCGAACCTCAGCCCGTTCTGCATCAAGCTCGAGACGTATCTGCGGATGGCCGAGGTGCCGTACAAGCTCGGCAAGTTCTCGCGTGGCGATGCGCCGAAGGGCAAGGTGCCCTACGTCCGGATCGACGATCGGTTGATGGGCGACTCGCAGCTGATCGTCGAGGAGCTCGAGAAGCGTCTCGGTGACAAGGCACTCGACCTCGGCATGTCGTCACGCGATGCCGCGATCGGTCGCCTCGCCCGCCGCACGCTCGAGGAAGCGTTCTACTTCATCGGCGTGTTCCTGCGCTGGGAAGACGATGCCGGCTACGCCGAGATGGCGCGCGAGTTCAAGAAGTTCGTGCCCGGCTTCGTGTTGCCGCTGGTGCGCCGCGCGCAGCGCAAGAAGCTTCACGAGCAAGGTACCAGCCGCCACTCGCGCGACGAGGTGATGGCGCTCGGCATCGCCGATCTGGATGCGATCGCGGAGCTGCTCGGAGACAGGCCGTTCTTCCTCGGCGACAAGCCGCGGACGATCGACTGCTCGTTGCACGCCTTCCTCGAGGCGCTGATCCCGTTCCCGGTCGATTCGCCGATCAAACAGGCAGCCACCAGGCACGCGAACCTCGTCGCGTATCGCGACCGGATCCGCGCGCGCTGGTGGAGCGATCTGCCGAAGGCCTGAGCCTTACTGGCGGACGACCGCGCCGGTCGCCATGTCGAAGCCGTAGGTGACGCCGTCGAGCACGAGCGTGGTCGGGGCGGCGTTGCCACCGTAGGTCAGCTGCGCGGTCGCCTCGAACGAGCGAACGTCGTCGCCGCGGGTGCGGTCGACCGAGATCGCGAAGTCGATGGTGCCGAGCGTCGGGATCGACTGGTTCGCCAGGTAGCGAACACCCGCGTAGTCGGCATCGAACGACACCACGTAGTCGGCGAGCTCGCCGCCGGTGGTCACCGCCGAGTGCAGCGCTAGCGAGTCCGGACCGAAGAAGCGGGCCTTGTTGAGGCCGATGTCACGGATCTCCCAGACGACATTGCGGCTGATGTTGTCCATCGCGATGTCGCCCATGCTCTCGGCGCCCGTCACGCTGAGCGTGAAGTGCGAGTGATCGGCGGTGCCGTCGCACGCGACGAGCGGATCGCCGGGGACCGACGACGGGCCGTGGCAGATGTAGCTGAACTCGAAGTTCAGCGAGCCTGCGGTGCCGATGCCGGTGTACTCGAGGCCAGACGCGCCGGTGCCGGTGAGCGAGAAGCCGTCGGGGTACTGGCCGCGCGAGATGTTCGCGACCAGCAGCTGCATCGGGAACTCCGCGCGCAGGTGAGCACCGAGCACGGTCGCGAGCTCGTCGCTATCGCGCGCGATCACCGCGGGATCCGATGGATCGTTCGGGTCGTTGGGGTCGTTCGGGTCGTTCGGGTCGTTCGGGTCGTTCGGCCGGGCGACCGGCGAGGCGGACCAGACGTTCGAAGTCGCCGTGGGTGGTGACGGTCAGGAAGCGGCCGCCGCCCGCGGACTCGGCACGGT
>JAEYYY010000143.1 GCA_023430775.1 Pseudomonadota bacterium | reverse complement strand
TGCGGTCGTTCGACCGCAGCAGCGCCTTGGCCACGCCGCCGAGTCGCGTTCCGGCACCGGCGGCCAGTACCACCGCAGCGCTCACGACCACACCAAACCGCAGAACCACAAAGCAGAGGAGAGATCTGGATCGAGACCGGATCCGAACGGATTCCGCGCCTGTTCTCGGCGCTGACGCCTCGCGACCATCACTCCGTCTCGCGGTGGTGCTTCGCCGGTTTCCAGTCACCGACGGTGGCCGCTCCTCGCCGGCGCAACGCGATCAGCTCACCCGCGATCGAGATCGCGATCTCCTGCGGCGTCTCTGCACCGATATCGAGCCCGATCGGCGCGCGCATCGCGTTCCAGCGCGCCTGCGCCTGTTCACTCGCGAGCAGCCCCTTCGCCTCGAGCCGCTTGCGAAACCGCCCCACCTTGCCGCGGCTACCGATCATCCCGAGGTAGCCGAGCTCGGCGTGCCCGATCAGCTTCTCGAGGATCTGCTGATCGACCGCGTGATCGCGCGTGATGATCAGCACTCGATCATCCGCGAGGAAGCCTCCGAGCAAGCGCTCGACCTCGAGCGGATCGAACGACTCGATCACCCGCGCGGCCCACGGCGGCGACGCGGCCCCGGCTCCTGCTTGTCCGAAGACGCCGGTCTCGTCGTCATCGCAGACGATGACCTCGAAGCCGAGCCCGTGCAGCAGCGGCCCGACGGCCTTCGCGACGTGCCCGAAGCCGAACACGATCACCCGCTCGCCACCACCGAGTCGCTCGAGCAAGGCACCGTTGACCAGCGCCGGCCTGTGAAGCGGCGGATCGCCGGCGATCGGCGCCCGCAGCGACAGCGGCTCGCCCTCGATCGGCGTCACCAGGATGCGCGCCTCGGGAACCGATGCGGTGTGCGGCTTCGCGGCGAGCTGCTCGATCACCGCCAGCGACGGCGCACCGGGCGTCAGCGCGATCTCCATCGAGCCTCCGCAGCACATCGCGAGATCGCGCACCAGGTGCTGGTGGACGATGCGCGGCTGCCCGCCCGCCGCGACCTCGCGTGCGGCTTCGACCGTCACTTGCTCGATCCGGCCACCACCGATGGTGCCGGCTTGATCGCCGTCGGCGGTGACCATCATCCGCGCACCGAGGTGCCGCGGTGTCGAGCCGTGCGCGCCGATCACCGTCGCGATCGCGACCGAGCGCCCGGCCTGCAGGGCGCGCAGCGCGGCGGCGAACACGTCGGCGGACATCGCGCCCGGATCCTACTTCTTGTGGAGCGCCATGATGTGCGAGATCACCTCGCGCAGCCCAGCGCCTTCCGGTCGCTCGGTGAGGAACGCCGGCTTGAAGTCGAGCTCGTCCCACCACGCGCGGATGTTGGCGACGCCCACCGACGTGGGGAAGCCACCGAACATCGGCGCGTCGTTGAGCGCATCGCCGACGAACGCATAGTGAGAAAGATCGTTGGCGTCACCGCCGAGCACCTGACGAACGACGGTCATGCACGCCGACAGCTTGTCGAAGTGCGGCGGCCCGAAGTTGACGTGAACGCTCGACCGCGACGCGGACAGGCCCGCCTTGCGGATCATCTGGACGATGGTCTCGGCCTGCTCGGCCGGCAGCTGCGCTTCTTCGTTCCAGTCGAACGCCAGATCGACCTCGCGATACTTCGAGTCGCTCGACAGCCGCGCGCCGGGCACCTTGGCGGTGACCTCCGCGACGACATCGTTCATCCGCCTGCGCCACTCCGGCAAGCTCGCCGGCGGAACGCCATAGAGCTTGTGCAGCTTCTTGCCCTGCCGCACGAACGTGACGCCGCCGTTCTCGCTCACCACCACGGGCACCGGCGTCATCTTCATGGCCGCGTGCGCGAACCCCGACGACCGACCGGTCACCATGATGACCGGGATCCCGGAGTCACCGAGCGCTTCGAGCGCCTGGTAGGTGGAGGCCTCGATGCGATCTCCCGTCGTCATCGTGCCGTCGATATCGGAGAACAACGCGCGGATCGGACCGCGCAGCTCGGACAGCGGGCGTGTCATGCGGCCGCCACTCTACTCGGCGGTCGCGATCACGCCAGGGGCTAGGCGATCAAACGCAGGCCGAGGTCTTCTCCTGCGAGAGGCGCCGGCATGCGGATCGAGCGATCACGCTGGCGACCGAGCCAGTCCTCGAGATCGGTGTGGTTCAGACGAACGATGCCGCCGACCTTGAATACCGGGAGCGGGTCGCCCGCTTTGCGCGCCATGTAGCGGCACCACCGCTCCGAACGGCCCAGCGCAGTAGCAATGCCCTTCCAGGTCTCGACGAAATTCGACATGCTCATTCCTCCGTGTGTCCGAGCCTTTGTGCAGTGGCTATGCCGAGGTCCGACCACGGCGCCAACTCATCGGGATTCCACGGAGACGGGGATCGTCCGGACTGTGAACGAGCGACCAGGTTTTAACACCCGTCATCACCACCGACGCAAAACCTGACACAGTTGTCGTTAACTTGCCGCACCCGGCCGTGGTGTCCGGGCGAGATGTCGGTGTGCGAGCCGGCGATCATCCCCGCGACGGCCTGCGACCTCAGAGGTTCGCCACTGGCAGATCGCACATTTGCCCGTTAAGCTCGAACGACATGCGTGGATTCATGCGGCTTTGCGCCGCGAGTGGGGTCCTCCTCGGAGGCTTGTTCGTCGCGCGTCCTGTCGAGGCAGGTCCGGATCCGTATCCGGTCTCGAAGGTCCAGCGCGGCATGACCGGCTACGGCATGACGACGATGGCCGGCACCAAGCCGGAGAAGTTCACGTTCGAGGTCATCTCGGTCGTCAAGAACATGCTGCCGAAGCAGGACATCATCCTCTTCAAATCGAACGATCCGAAGATCGTCGCGACCAACGTGTGGCGCGGCATGTCCGGCAGCCCGCTCTACATCAACGACCAGATGCTCTGCGCCGTCTCGTACACGTGGGGCTTCAACCGCATCGCGATGGGCGGCTGCACACCGATCGAATACATGAAGAAGGACGGCGACACGTTCCGTCGCCACGCGCCCGTCGCGCCCGGACCGAACGGCACCAAGGTGGTGCAGCCGGTCGCCGCGTCGATGCAGGACTGGAGGCGGATCTCGCCGCAAGGTGATCTCGCGAGCGCGATGGCCAACCTCGGTCCGCGCCACAAGAGCTGGCTGACCTCGGCGCCGCTGCCGGCCGCGATCGAGAAGCCGCAGTTCGAAGGCCAGACGATGACCGCGGCGGTGCCGCTCGCGGTGTCGGGCTTCAGCGCGCCGGCGTTCAACTCGCTCGCCTCGCTGTTCGCCGGCTCGACGCTCGAGCCGATGCGCGCCGGCGGTACCGGCAACGTGCCCGAGGCCGATCAGCCGAAGACGTTCGTGCCCGGTGGCGCGATCGCGATCCCCGTCATCAAGGGCGACATGGCCGCGGCTGCCTCCGGCACCGTGACCTTCCTCGACGGCAACAAGGTGCTGGCATTCGGTCACCCGATGTTCGGCAACGGCGAGTGGTACGCGCCGGTCGCCACCGCATACGTCCACACCGTCGTGACGTCGATGCCGTTCCCGTTCCACATGACGTCGGCGCTCCACGATGCCGGCTCGCTGGTCCAGGATCGCCAGGCCTCGATCATGGCGGACACCACGCTGCGGTCGAAGATGATCCCGATCAACATCACGGTGCAGACCACGCAGGGCAAGCAGGTCCAGAAGGGCAACTTCCACGTCGAGATCCTCGACAACAAGTTCCTCACCGGTCCGGTCGCCGGCGCCGCGGTGATGAACGCGATCAACTACTACCTGCCCGACAAGGAGCACGTCACCGCGCGCATCGACTCGCAGGTGCGGATCCGCGGCTACCAGCCGATCAACTTCGTCGATTACGTCTACGCCAACGATGGCGCGTCGAGCGTGATGGGCTCGGTGCGCGGCCTGCGCGTGCTGATGCCCCTCATCAACAACCCGTACGCGCCGGTCCACCTCGACGGCATCGACGTCAAGGTCGACC
This sequence comes from Pseudomonadota bacterium, assembly GCA_023430775.1. Lineage (GTDB taxonomy): Bacteria > Myxococcota_A > Polyangia > Haliangiales > Haliangiaceae > JABFXX01. Next base: position 2,975 of record JAEYYY010000143.1, on the reverse strand, counting down.
TCCAGTACGCGATCAACTACGGCGAGCTCAAGGAAGTCCGCGTTCCCACCGCCGAGCTGATCCCCGGCCAGCGCAACATGGTGCAGGTCAAGCTCACCACGTACGACGGCAAGGACATCTACGACACCGTGCCGGTCGACGTGCCCGCATCGCTCGCCGGCAACATCGTCCAGCTCGAGGTCACCTGCGGCGACAGCGCGAAGCTCGATGCCGCGCCGCCGGTCGATCTGCCGTCGCTGATGGCGGCGGTGCGCAAGCTGCTGCCGGGCAACACCTGGTCGGCCACGCTGTATCAGGCCGACGACGGCGTCGCGCTCGAGGGCAAGCTCGTGCGCGACCTCCCGGCCACCGCGCACGACAAGCTGCATCCGGCGACTCATACGCCACGCGCCGCGGCCTACAAGCCGATCGCGCGCACGGTGTCCACCGCGTCGCGAGTCATCGAGGGCACCTCCTCGTTCCTGGTTCGCGTGCGCGCGCGCTGATTTTCGAAAGACTGAACGCTCATTTTCGGGGGAAACGTGAAAGCCATGAGGTTGTCGCTTGCCGGCCTGTTCGCCGGCGGCCTGCTGTTTCTTGCGCCCGATGCCGGCGCGATCGTGACCGCGACCTGGACGGTCGAGACCTACGTGCAGTTCGACGGCGGTGACGCGACGGCCGCGTTCATCACGTCGACCGGCGAGGTTCGTCCCGGCTGGGACACCAAGCGCACCGCGGTCGAAGGCGATGCCGTGTGGTCGGCGCTCCGGCTGACCGACGGGAGCGTGCTCGTCGGCTCGGATGCCGGCGGCGCGATCTATCGCATCCAGGGCGACAACGCGAAGAAGGTCGTCACGGTCCCCGGCGCGATCGCGGTGGTCTCGCTCACCCAGACCACCGACGGCTCGGTCTACGCCGGCGCGATGCCCGGCAACAAGCTGTTCCGGATCGACGTCAACGGCGGCAAGGCCACGCCGACCGCGACGCTCGGCAAGGACGTCAAGGACGTCGAGACCATCTGGTCGCTGACCTCGGTCGGCAACACCGTCTACGCCGGCACCGGGCCGTCCGGAAAGCTGTTCTCGGTCAACGGCGGCAGCGCGAAGCAGGTGTTCGACACCGAGGACAAGCGCATCACCTCGCTGACCACGACGAGCGACGGCGGCGTGTGGTTCGGCACCTCGGAGCGCGCGCTCGTGTTCCGCTTCGATCCGAAGACCGGCAAGGCGCGCGCGATGGCCGACTTCGCGGGCAACGAGGTCACCGCCCTCGCCGCCTATCGCGATGGCGTGGTGGCAGCCGCCAACGATCTCGCCGACGCGCCGACCGCCACCGGCAAGACCTCGCAGCAGATCGAGAATGCCGAGAAGCCGACCGCCTCGAAGGGCCAGCCCGCGAAGCTCCCCACCGCGGGCACCGCGCCGGGCGCCGACAAGGACACGCCCGCGGTCGCCGACGTCGGCCGCAAGGGTGCACGCAAGGGCAAGGGCGCGCTGTTCCGGATCGGCGCGGACGCGCGGCTCGAGCAGCTGCACGCGCTGACCGCGACGTACTTCACGTCGGTGCTGGTCGCGCAGGACACCATCTACGCCGGTGCGGCCGACAAGGGTCGCATCTACATGGTCGACAACGAGGGCGCGGTCGCGACCGCGTTCGACGTCGACGAGCGCGCGGTCTCGCAGCTGTGGACCGATGGCCGGCTGATCGGCTTCGCCACCGACGACGCTGCGTCCGCTTATCGCGCCACCGGTCGCGCCTCGCAGGCGCGCTACGTCTCCGACGTGCTCGATGCCAAGAGCGTCTCGAAGTTCGGCAAGCTCGCGTGGCACGCCTCGGGTCGCATCAAGATCGAGACCCGCTCCGGCAACACCGTGAAGCCGGGCGTCGGCTGGTCCGAGTGGCAAGCGCCGGGCGCGGTCGGCAAGATCGGCGGCGGCGCCGACGGCGGCAAGGTGCAATCGCCTCCCGGCCGCTACCTGCAGTGGCGCGTTGCCCTCGAGGACGACGCCGCTCGGCTGCGGAAGGTCTCCGCGTACTACGTGCCGCAGAACCAGGCGACGCAGGTCACCGAGGTCACCGTCGAGCCGGCCACCAAGGAGACGCTGCCGACGATGAAGGACTCGGCGGCCAAGCCGCGCAGCCCCGTGCTCAAGGTCAAGTGGAAGGCCGAGAACCCCGATAGCGACGACACCGTCTACACGCTCGAAGCGCGGCGCGATGGCGAGGCGAACTGGCGTCCGGTGTCGACCGGCAAGGCCCCCCTCACCGCGGTCACCTGGGACTGGAACACCGAGACCTATCCCGACGGCTGGTACCGGCTTCGCGTGACCAGCTCCGACTCGCCGGCCAACTCTCCGGACCGCGTGCTGACGTCGAGCTTCACGTCGACGCTGTTCGCGATCGACAACGCGCGCCCGTCGATCACCAACCTGACCGTCAACTATCCCAAGGCGCAGGCGCGCGCGACCGACGCGATCTCGACGATCAGCGAGATGGCGTTCTCGATCGACGACGGCCCGTGGCAGATCGGGACCACCGCCGACGGCCTGTTCGACGACGCCACCGAGGACCTGCGGATCGATCTCGCGCAGGGGCTCGGCAAGGGCACGCACACGCTCGCCGTGCGCGTGGCCGACTCGGCCGGCAACGTCGGCTCGACGTCGACGACGTTCCAGATCAAGTAAGCCGCCGCGACCGCACGAGCGCGCGGTACCCTCGAGGTACATGCGCGCTCATTGTCTCGCGTACCGTCGCGTTTCGGTGCTGGTGTTGCTGGTCGCGTGTGGCGGCTCCTCGAACGGCGACGACGACGACGAGGTCGGCGGCAGCTGCGAGGCCGCACCGCCTGACGCCACCGGCGAGGCGACGTTCTACGACGCGACGGGTGCCGGCAACTGCAGCTTCGATGCGTCGCCCGACGATCTGATGGTCGCGGCGATGAACGCGGCCGACTACGGCACCGCCGACTGGTGCGGTGGCTGCGTCGAGGTCGATGG
>JAEYYY010000882.1 GCA_023430775.1 Pseudomonadota bacterium | reverse complement strand
ATCGAGTTCCTTGCTCTGCTGTGCGTGCCAACGAGCGGAGAGGTCCCAGCGCTCGAAGCGCGCCGGCTCGACGAACGGCCTCGCCCAACGCTGCTTCAGGATGTGCGTCGCGAAGGCGACCGCGACGCGCTGGAACGCCCACGAGTACTCGCTCGCGAGCACGCTCTTCCCAACGAGATCCCAGCCATCGAGCACTGCCCGAAGCTGGCTCTCATCCTTAGCCTGGATCGCCAGGATCGAGGCTCGGGCGATGTTGTTAAGAAGCTCGGGCCATCCGTCGAGAAGTGGTAACGACGCGAGGCGACCGGCAACGACCAGCGGCTGGTACTCGCGGCGATGCGACGGGAAACGCGCGAGCAATACTTCGTACAGCCGAGTGCGAACGATCGGGTCCTCGCACTCCTCGGCGAGCTTGCGCAGCGGTCCCTCCTCGGCGTCTGCCAGGTCGCTCGGCAAGAAGCTGCGGCGACCATCAGGGAACTGCACGAACGGCACGAACAGCCCGTTCTTCTGCTCGTCGTATGCGTTCTCGCCGAGCTGAATGATCTCGGCGATGCGCTTGATTGGGACGTCGGCGATCTCCGTCTCCTTGCGCCGGAGCACTGCCTCGCCGGTCGAATATAAATAGACGCCGTCGACGGGACGCGACGGTGCGGGCAGCCACGACGGACTCGATGCAGTCGACACACGACCTCCTCATCCGAGCCCCAGCTCGGAACGCCGGCACCGTAGCGCTGGGTGGGGTCGCGGCAAGCGTGAAGTACGCGCACGACGAGATCCCGGGATCGCCCACGGGAGGTCGGTTCCTCGTTGGCTATGCGACAGCAGAAACAATGCCCGCAGGCAGGCAGCTCGGCCACCGAAAGGAGAAACCGAGGAGAAACCGCCAGCGGCGCTAGCTATCCCCGCGACTCGGCGGCGGTTTCAACCCGTACTTCTCCATCTTGTAGATCAGCGCACGGCGCGATAGCCCGAGGCGGCGAGCCGCACGCGTCTGGTTGTCATCCTCGGCCTCGAGCGCGGCGACGATCGCGGCGCGCTCGACCTCGGCGAGTTGACCGCGCACGTCGGCGGCGGTGGCAACGGGACGGACCCGGGCACCGGCATCGCGCAGCTTCTCGGGCAGATCGATGACGTCGATGGTGTCGCCGCACAGGACGAGCGCTCGCTCGATCGCGTTCTTGAGCTCGCGCACGTTGCCGGGCCAGCCGTAGCTGGTGATCGCGTCACGCGCGGGCTCGGTGAGCGCCGGGGGCTTGCGGCCCTGCTCCTCGGCGGTGATGCGGATGAAGTGCTCGGCGAGCGGCAGGATCTCGGCGTGGCGATCGCGGAGCGGCGGCACCACGAGCGTGAAGCCACCGACCCGGAACAGCAGGTCCTGGCGGAACCGACCGAGGCGGACCTCACCCTCGAGATCGCGGTGGGTGGCAGCGACCAGGCGGGTATCGACGGCGACCTCGGCGGTGCCACCGACGCGCGTGATCATCTTTCGCTCGAGGACGCGCAGCAGCTTGGCCTGGAGTGCGAGCGGCATCTCGCCGATCTCGTCGAGGAACAGCGTGCCGCCGTCAGCCGCCTCGAAGAAGCCGATCTTGCGCTTGTCGGCGCCCGTGAAGGCACCGCGCTCGTGACCGAACAGCTCGCTCTCGAGCAGGGTTTCCGGGAGCGCGGCGCAGTTGAGCTTGATGAGGGGCTTGTCGCGACGCGAGGAGCGGCGGTGGATCGCCTCGGCGACCAGCTCCTTGCCAACCCCGGTTTCACCGAGGATGAGGACCGTCATCTGCGAATCGGCGATGCGCTCGACGAGCGTGTAGACCCGTTGCATGGCGGGGTCGATGACGACAGCCGCTCCGGGGTTGAGGGGCCGCGTGCGTTCCGGCGCACGTCCGGTCCGCATGCCCGCACGGAGGTGCCCGATCAGGGTCTCGACCGTCGTGCCATCTTCGGGAGCGAGCGCGGTGGAGACCAAGGCGGCTGTCCCGGACGCGCGTGCTTGCTCGACCAGCTGCTCGACGGCGCGCGTGCCCTCTGCGCGGCCGAGCTCGGGAAGGATGACGAGGTAGTCGTCGCCGGCGTTCTCGGCGAGCATGTCCATCGGCCGCAGCGAGGTGGCGATCTGATCGATCACCGCATCGTTGGCGACCCGGAGGAGCGCGAGCGTGACGTAGCGGTGGTAGCGAACGGCGCGATCGACCTCGGCACGCAGGCGCGCTTCACCGGTGTCGGCGTCGTGGACCGCGGTGGGGCGCGGCAGGCCGCTGGTGACATTGACGATCGCGACGATCGGACCGATGGCTAGCTCGTCACCGTGCTCGAGGCGATGGGTCCCTTCGACCTTCTGGCCGTTGATGCGGATGCCGTTGCGGCTCTTGAGATCCTCGACCTCGATGTGGTCGCCGATCCGGCGGATGCGCGCGTGGTTGCGCGAGACCTTCTCGTGGTCGAGCATGAACGTCGAGCCGCGCGAGCGACCGAACGTGACGTCGATGCCGTCGGGAAGATCGAGGACGCGCGACTTGCTGCCATCTGCGGCGTCGCCCTCGACGTGAATCACGAGGAACGCGCGCCGCTCGTGAGTGGCGAGCAGCGTTCCGCCGTCTTGCGTCAGGAAGTCGGTTGCCATGCGCTGTACGAACCCTGCACAATTATCAGGTCGTGCGCAGGGCGAGGGCGATAGGTTTCGCGGATTTCCCTGCGACCACGCGTGGCAGGGGCATTGCACCTGTCCATGGGGCCATGCGCGCGGTTTTGTTGCTGGTCGTGGTCGGACTCGCCGGGTGTCCCGGTCCGACCGACCCGGCGACACCCGATGCCCCGTCGTCGAGCGATAGCGCGATCCCGATCGTCGACGCACCGATGCCGGGAGCCGCGCGGCTGATCATCGCGTGGGCGACCACTCCATCGGTGCCGGGAACCACTGCTGCAGGGCACGAGATCGAGGATGCCCGGTTCCGGATGGAGGACCTGAAGGCGACCGTCGACGTCGATCCGGGCAATCCGAACACCACGCAAGACGAGTACAAGCTGCACTGGGGAGAGAGCGAAGGCCCGGCGTCGATCGTGTTCGAGAACGCACCGATCGGTCGCTACACCTCGATCGTGCTGAAGCTCGACGATGGCGATAACGAGAAGGCGTTCGACCTGCGAGGCACTTCCAACGACAACGAGAGCTTCAAGTTCGACGACAGCAAGAGCCTCTCGATCGCGATCAATTGCGACGTGATGCTCGCCCCCGGGCAGGAGAAGACGATCGTGATCGACATCGACCTCCAGACCGCGGTCGACGCGATCGACATCGACGACCTCGACTCGGGTGACGGTGTCGATCACCACCTCGACGCCGACGACGAGCCGGAAGCGATGGAGCAGTTCCGCAACGCTCTCAAGTCGGCGTTCAGCGTTCGCGAGTAGCCGCGTCAGCCGAGCGTCTTCGCGATCTCCGCGACGATCCGATCGGCGCTCTTGCCGTCCCACTGATCGGGCACGCGTGCCGCCGCGCGGACCTGATCGATCTTGCCGTAGGCAGCGACGATCGCGTCGCGGCTGGTACCGACGAGCTGATTGGTGCCCTGATCGCACGTCACCGGGCGCTCGGTGTTCTCGCGCAGCGTGATGCACGGAACGCCGAGCACCGTGGTCTCCTCCTGCACGCCACCCGAATCGGTGAGCACGACCCTGGCCGAAGATTGCAGGCGCAAGAAGTCGAGATAGCCGAGCGGCTCGATCAGCTGCCAGCGTGCGGGGTCGAGCTGGATGCCGGCATCGGCGATCCGCTTGCGCGTCCGTGGGTGGACCGGAAACACGAGCGGCACGCCGAGGCTGTCCAGCACGCCGACGAGGTGCCGCAGCATCTGGGTGTCGTCGACGTTGCTCGGCCGATGCAGCGTGACGAGGCCGTAGCCACGCTCGCCGAGGTTCAGGGTGGAGAGCACCGTGGACTGCATCGCGCGCTCGCGAGCGGCGAGCAGCGTGTCGATCATCACGTTGCCGACCATGATCGCGCGCTCCGGACCGACGCCCTCGCGCGTCAGGTTCGTCATGCCGGACGGCTCGGACACGAACAGCAGATCGCTGATCGAGTCGGTGAGGAGACGATTGATCTCCTCCGGCATGTCCCAGTCGTTCGACCGCAGCCCTGCCTCGACGTGGATGATCACCGGCCGCTTGCGCGGGGAGCCACGATAGGAGAACTCATCCTTGCGAAACATCTTCGCGGCGACGATCGCGCAACCGATCGTGGAGTTGACATCACCGACGACGAGCACGCCGTGCGGCTGCTCCTTCTCCACCACCGGCTCGAAGCGCTTCATGATCTCGGCAGTCTGCTGCGCATGACTGCCCGAGCCGACCTCGAGCTCGATATCCGGACGCGGGATCGCGAGCTCGTCGAAGAACACCTTTGACAGCTTGTCGTCGTAGTGCTGGCCGGTGTGAACGAGACGAGCATCGAATCGCGCATCGCGACGGAACGCACGGAGCAAGGGCGCGATCTTCATGAAGTTCGGCCGTGCGCCCGCGACACACAGGATTCGCCAGGACATCGGCCCGACGATACCCGAGGCCGGGCGATCGACGAGTTATGATGCGGTGTGTTTCGGACGCTGTTGATCGTGATGGTCCTGCTGGGGGCACGGTCTGCGCACGCGCAGGCACCGGAGCCGTCGGGACCGCATCCTCGAATCCTCCTCGACGACAAGCTCAAGGCCGCGTGGAAATCGCAGGCCAAGACCGGTGCGGTGGCTCGCGCGATCGCCCGCTGCGACGACACGCGCAATAACGCCAAGGAGTACCAGCGCGACTCCTACATGGGCTTCGATTGGTCGGCCAGCGCGGCGGCCTGCTTGATCGCATGGGTCACGCGCGGGTCGGATGCCGATGCCAAGCAGGCCGTGGTGTTCGTCGAGGCGTTACTCGATGACCTCGAGCGGATCGGCGACAAGAAGGGTGGCGAGGCCGCGGTGCGGCGCGACACCGGCTACGCCGTTCGCAGCCTGCCGATCTATCCGGCGATCGCGTACGACTGGCTGTACGCGCATCCCGCGATGACGCCTGCCCTCAAGCAGCGCATTCGCGAGCGACTCGACACCTGGCTCGCCTGGTACATGAAGGGCGGCTATCACCGCCGCACGCCGGGGAACAACTATCACGCGGGCTATCTGTGGTCGGCGACGATCGCGTCGATCGCGCTCGGCGGCGAGAACGACGACTTCATCTCGACGCTGTGGAAGCACGTGCGCGACGACATCTGGGGCGCCGACATGGCGAAGGTGCTCGCCCCGGGCGGCTTGCTCGACGGCGGCGATTTTCCGGAGGGCTGGCAGTACGCGCCGCTCTCCGTGGTCGAATATTCGATCGGCGCGCGGATCGCCGAGCAGCACGGCATCAAGGTCGAGGGTGTCGATCGCTGGCTGACGGCGATGTTCGCGCGCACGATCCACGCGCGCTCCGGTGCGCGGGACACCATCGCGGTGATCGGTGACACCGACGAGAAAATACCCTCGATCGCGGTCCATCCGTTGACGCTGCTCGCGATCATGGCCGGCCCGTCGACGGAGGTGGCGCAGCGTCAGGCCGCGGGCGAGAAGCAGCGGCTCGGCCTGGTCGCGAAGGACTACTATCTGTTCGAGGCGCTCGCGCAGGCGCGCGAGATCACGCCGGCGGCTCCGGCGCTCGACAAGTGGCCGACTTCCTACTACGCGCCGGGCGTCCACACGTTCTACGCGCGCACCTCGTGGGCGAAGGACAACGTGTGGTTGGCGACGATCTGCATGGGCACGCCGAACGAGGACGCCGATCACATGCAGCCGGCGGCGGGGAATCTGACCCTCACGCGTGGCGTCGACGAGGTGCTCGTCGATCCGAGCCCGTATGGCTCGCTGTCGACGCTGACCACCAACGCGCCGACGGTGGACTCCAAGCAGCAGGTGGCGAAGTACCGGCCGAGTCAGGCGTCGTGGGGTAATGCGAACTTCGTGTGGGCCATGCAGACCGCGCGCGGTGTGGCGGTCACGCGTTGCGACTACGCCGACCAGTACAAGTTCCAGGAACGCTCGAGCGACATCTCGGTGGCGTTGCGCGACATCGTCCTGATCCCGTGGGGCAAGTCAAAGGCAGACGCGTCCGTGGTGATCCTCGACCGCGGCGAGACCGAGATGCACCTGCGGTTCCGGTCGCCGGGCATGTTCGCGCTCGCCGGTGACGTCGCCACGACGAAGGTCGGCGCGTCGACGTTCACCGTGCACAAGGTCGTCGGTGCGGGAACGCCCGAGGTTCGCGCACCGAAGGTCGACGCGTGCTGGAACATGGATCGCGGCAAGTGCGACAACGCGCGGTTTCCCGTCGGCGAGTACCGCATCGTCATCCCCGGCTCTGACACCGAGGCGATCCACGTGCTCGATGCGTCTGGTGGCGACAAGCTGACGGTCGCCACGCGCGCGCCGGGTGTCACACACCTCAAGCGGGGCGCGCAGGATGCCTACGTGTCGAAGGCCGCGTCGTACTCGGTCACGCCTTCAGCGGATGCCACGCACGTCGTGCTGAGC